>NZ_LN887371.1:5654-27871 GCF_036621895.1 Limosilactobacillus reuteri subsp. porcinus | reverse complement strand
CTAAAGACATTAATAAAAAAACCCGAGCGAACTCGGGTGCCTGTATGCAAGTATCTGTAGGCCATGTTTTGTCGTAATATAATTATCAGGCATAATTATATCGAGGTAATCATCTATCTCAGAGTACCGAAATACTCTCCCCTGGAATCACTTCAATTTGTTATCCAAAGCTCCCCTACCGTAGTTTGGGTTTACCGCTTGAGGGGTTTACCGCGTTCCACCAATATCGTTTCCAATATTGTATCGTCACTGTGGCACTTTTCAAGAATACTAAGACATAGTTAAAACCTTAGTCCGTTTTTCCGCCGTCACCATAAAATGGTGCCCCGCCTTATTTTTTCAGCGAGCACAAACACTACAGGCATCGCAGCCTGTGCGAGCATGGACCTTCCTAACACAACATAAGCTGTGCTCAATTACCCAAAACTTGCAAAATTATTAATAAACTATTTGACACGCACTAAAGCAAATGTGAGTCATTATTATCATTACCATCTAACTGTGAACCAAATACACGACGTTCTAGATTAGATAGACGCTTTAAAATATCCATATTTGTAGCGCTCGATACAGGTTGTCGGGAAGTAGTTTGGCTACTCATAGATGAACCAACTTCTACTTGACGATTTAATTCATCAACCTTTGCTCTCAAACGTTCGTTTTCATCATTTAAACGTTCAAGTTCTTTGTTATAGGTGTCGTAGTCTTTAATAACATCATCTAAGAAAGCATCAACATCCGCTTCATCGTAGCCTTTGCCAATATTTCTCTCCTTAAATTGCTTGTGCAAAATATCTTGTGGAGTAAATTTTATGTTATCCAACTTAAACACCTCAATTGTTTAGTTTGCGTAGTCCAATAACTATAATACCAAATCAAAGAAAAAATGCAAGATTAAAATTCATCTTTTTCCCTTTGACGCTCGGCCCATTCTTCTGCCTCTTCTTGAAGTTCATCAAAATCAACAAGCGTCATCGAATACTCACTTTCTTCTATATATTTTTGAATCGTCTCATAATCATACTTAGTTTTTCCTTCATACTCTGGATCGTAAAGAAGAAAAGCCTCATCAGTATGGGTAAGCATAAACTGCTGATAATTCCGTAATTGTTGTGGCGATTGATAAGGTTTATCTGAAACATTAGCAAAAAAATCAACTTGCTGGGTAATATTTGTCAGCTTCAACTGATTACTTTCATTCCATTGCTTACCAAATTCTGCAAAAGGAAACATTAAAGCTGTTTTTAATTGTGGAAAATCCGCTTGGAATTCTAAAGCAGCTTCAAGTCCCCATCTTTCCGTTCCCATTTGTGGTCCAGTTATTACCCAAAATTCATCATCATTTAATTCTAATTGAGCCCTTAAATATTTTTTTAGCACCTCTTTTATTACTTGAACTTTGGGATCATCATCCTTAAATATATTTAGTTCGTAACTTCGATAGCCAGTAATCCATAATCTCTTCATAAAATTCTCCCTAAAGCCTTTAACTTAAACTTGTAATCATCTTGTATCAATCATTATGTAACGAGTCTGGTATAATAAATCTCTAGTTAGGAGAGTGATCACTGTGACCATTCACTATCCCAATGGTCAGCAACCTGTACAACACTATAATACACATAATGAATTACCGACACCACATCAATCTATTTATGCCAAACGTGGGATGTCATTAGAGGATGAGATCAATCATAGTAATCATTACTATTTGGCTCGCCATATTGCTGTTATTCATAAAAAGCCTACCCCTATTCAGCTTGTAAAAGTTGATTACCCCAAGCGGAGTGCGGCTGTTATTAAAGAAGCATATTTTCGGCGACCATCAACTACTGATTACAATGGAGTATACCGTGGATACTACATTGATTTTGATGCTAAAGAAACACGTAATAAAAATTCTTTTCCATTAAAGAACTTTCATCCCCACCAAATTCAACATATGCGTGAATGTGTAGCACAGGGAGGAATTTGTTTTGCTTTCATTAAATTTACGGAGCTTGACCTGCTATACCTGCTTCCCGCTTCCAACCTGTTTAAATATTGGGACCAACAGCAAAATGGCGGCCGTAAATCAATTTTGCGAACTGATATCGCTAAAGAAGGCTATCAAATTCATTATCAACTCAATCCGCGTTTACCATATTTAAACGCTGTTGATAAAATAATTGCTGCAAAAGCGTAAAGGAGTTTACTATGTCAAATGATAATCAGTCAACGCGTAGTGAGCGTCATAATAATAATGACAATCAACAGCGCAATGTTGGCGGCTTAATAAAGAAAATCTTGCTATGGGTAGCAGGAATCGTCGTTCTACTAATGGTGGCATCTGCAGCTTTATTTTTCTACTATGCCTCAAGCGCTCCTAAAATTAGTAGAAGCGACTTAACAAGTCAGAGTATTACGACTATTTACGATGATCAAGATCGAGTGATTTCTCGTTTAGGAGCACAAAAGCGAGAATATGCCAAGGATAATCAAATTCCAAAGCAGTTAAAAAATGCTGTTGTTTCAATTGAGGATCGCCGCTTCTACAAGCACCATGGTGTTGATACAATTCGAATTCTTGGAGCAGCCACTTCTAATGTTTTTGGTCGTTCAGCCGGGATGCAGGGGGGAAGTACGCTGACTCAACAGTTAGTTAAATTATCCGTCTTCTCAACGGCTGCCTCTGATCGAACATTAAAACGTAAAGCCCAAGAAGCATGGCTTGCTATTAATGTTGAGCAGCATTTTAGCAAGAGTCAAATCCTTGATTTCTACATTAACAAGGTTTACATGGGAAATGGAATTTATGGAATGCAAACAGCAGCCCAGTACTACTACGGTAAAGATTTAAACGATCTTGATCTTTCCCAATTAGCCCTGCTTGCTGGGATGCCACAATCTCCCACTTACTATAATCCACTTGTAAGTAACACAAAGTATGCAACGCAACGGCGCAATGAAGTATTGAATGCGATGGTTCGCAGCAATTATATTACCCAATCCCAGGCTAACCAAGCTGCAAGCGAAAGCGTTACTGCTGGTTTAGACCCTGATCACGGTAATATTTCGGGAAGCGGAACTGCTGTAGATTCTAAGGTTGTGGATCCTTATGTAAAGCAGGTTCTTGCTGATTTACAGGCACAAGGATACGACCCTTATAGTGATGGGTTAAAGGTTCACACCAATCTTGACCTCGATGCGCAACAACACCTTTATGATGCTGCAAATAAAAATGTTCAGTTCCAAAACGATAAAATGCAAGCTGGAGTGGCTGTTACCGACCCCCACAACGGGCAAATTATTGCCATGCTCGGTGGCCGTCACACAGGAAATGTTGTGTATGGACTTAACCGAGCTGTGCAAAGCAATCGTAGTTCTGGGTCAACCGCAAAGCCATTAATGGATTATGGTCCGGCTATCGAATACTTGCAATGGCCAACTTTCAAATCAATTGCTGATACGCGGTTTGTCTTTCCTGGTACCAACACTGTCCTTCATGACTTTGACAAAAAGTACAAGGGTAATATGACAATGCGTGAAGCCTTAGTTCAATCACGGAATGTTCCTGCTATTCGCGCATTGCAAGCTGTTGGAATTAAGCGTGCTACTTCTTTCCTTGATGGATTAGGAATTTCACAAAAACAACCATATACTTTACAAAACGGGATTGCGTTGTATATCTCCCCACTCCAAGTTTCTGCTGCATATGCGGCCTTTGCTAATGGTGGTACTTACTACAAACCTTACTACATTAGCTCGATTACTACTCAAGATGGTTCAGTAAAGCAATTCAATCCTAAAGGTAAACGCGCAATGAATAAGGCTACTGCCTACATGATTACTGATATGCTTAAAGGAGTTTTCACGGATTCACAAGGAAGCGCAACTGACGCTCGACTCGACGGTGTTAACCAAGCTGGTAAGACAGGGACGACAAACTACCCTGGAAATTCTAGCCAGTCTGGCGTAATGGATTCCTGGATGGCTGGTTATACTAAGAATTACTCAATTGCAGTTTGGACTGGTTATGATCACCCACTCGAACCTGGTGGCAGCATTTCAGAACAATATGTAAAGTCAGCGCAATTGCTTTACAAGGACTTAATGCAATATCTTGACAGCCAAAATCACGCATCTGATTGGACGATGCCAGACACTGTTGAGGCTGTTCGAGTTAAAGGTAAACGTCAGCTTGTAATTCGTGATTCAAAATGGGCATTTGATTACACTGAAGATACATCGGATGATCGTGATAGTAGTTCTACTTCTAGCTCAAGCGATTCATCATCGTCTTCATCTTCTTCTAGCTCTGCTTCAAGTAGTAGCAGCGAAAGTCGCACAGAAGAACGCAACAATGCTCCAGCTGAGTCTTCATCAAGCAGTGCTCCGGCTAGTTCAAGTTCATCTGCACCCGCACAAAGCTCAAGTTTTAGCCCTGCCTCTGCTACACAACCAAGCACGACTAATCCCTAATAAGATCTTTTAAAAATTGAAGATAATAAAAAGGATTGTGGAATTTTCTCCGCAATCCTTTTTATTATCAACTTTTTTTAATAATGAATTGTATGTTTTCGCCGACCATTTTGTAGAATATAGACGGCAATAATTACTAAAATAATTCCTAAAATTTCTGCCCAATTCAAGTTCAATTTAAAGAAGATCACACTTAAAATCGAAGTTGTAATTGGTTGAACGGCATCCATGATACTAACTACATCAGATGGGGCATATCTAGTTGCATGAAGCAAAATTCCAAATGGTAAAATCGTTCCGAATAACACCACCGTCGCAACCGATGCTACTAACGTGGTAGTAATATGTGGTGGATTGACCCAAAATGGCCGGTAGAGGTTAAATAGGACTCCGGCAATCATCGTCCCCCACCCGAGGACAACAATTGGCGGATTTTCATCAGCAGCACGTTGTGGAAGGACAACATAGAATGCAGCTGTAATTCCAGAACCTAAGCCCCAGAGAAGGGATACAAACGGTAAAGCTAATTGGGTAAGGTTACCACGCGTAATACATAATGCTACCCCAATCAAAGCAACAACAAACGCAATAATATCACTCCTGAACGGACGACGATGCATAAAAATAATTCCACCTAACACAATAAAAAGCGGGGAAAGATATTGAAGAATTGTTGCTGCTGAGGCATTTCCTGTTTGAATAGCATAATAGAACGTAAGCAGGTTTGCCATCAATCCTAAAATAGCATAACTAATAACTGAAATAGCAGTTGCTCGTGTCTTAAATACGTTAAAAATCTTTTTTCCATATAAAAATACACTAATTACTAATAAAATTACTCCTGTTGAAAAAGTCCGCATTGAGAGCATCCACGTAGCAGGAATTGCTAAATTTTGTGAGATGAGTTGCAAAACGGTTCCAGATATTCCCCACATAGTGGAGGCAACCGCTGCCCATATAATTCCTTTCATTACTTGAGAAGAAGATTTTTCCATGTCAACCACCCTTTATTTAATTTTATTCGCCTAATTTATAAATCGGTATTTTAGGCTTTTTTAATGTCTTCTTTTCTGGCTTTTGTCCAGCCTCTTTTCGCTGTTCAAACCTCTTTTCGTGCTCATTGATATCTCTTTCTGTCCGTAAGCCCTGACGATCCCAGCTTTGTAGAATCCGGTCCATATATTGGAGATTTAGCGCACTATTCATTACTGCCTGCCGTAAAGCAAGTTTAATCATTATTGCCGAATAATTATCTTTATCCAACCAATCATTAATAATTTGCAATTCCATTGATGAGAGTGGCCGGCCAAATTCGGCCTCTAGCTGATTAAATGTCTCAACCCGACTATTAGTATTTTCAACCTTAATTGTTTCCTCTTGGTCATTCTCATTGAGCAATGCTAATTTATTGATAAGGAGCGAAAAATCATATATTGCATCTTCTTTACCATCTTCCATTTTTCGCATCTTCTGCTCAACAAGATGGTTTATCATCATTTGGTGAAGCTGTTCAAACACCTGCCGCTCTTTTGTTCCTAAGTTCTTTGCAATTGTACGAACATCCGGATTCATTATTCCTCGGTCCTGATAGGATTTGAACTGAAGATATAAGACAAATTGAGAAGTTGTCATCCCCAACTCTTTATAATGATGTAGCAATAAGTTGCTTATATTTGTTTCTCCTGCCTGCAAATAATGTTGTAAAAGGCTTGCATCTGGCATTTAATCAGCTCCTCTCTTAGTAAAATATTTTTGCAAAAGTAAAGAGACTGAGTAATCCCAGCCTCTATTAGTTTCAGCTTTTATTAAAGGTTATTAATATTTTGAACGTATTGTCCAGTCTTAAAATTAATCAGATCGTAGCAGAGATTCCCTTTTTGATTACGATATGTTACTTCCCAGACAATCTTGTCATTAAATATCCCGGGAGCAACTTTTAAAATTTCTCGCGGATCACGATTTGATTTTGTCATCGCTCGTGCTCTCGCAGCAGTAATCCCACTTGATTGTTTTAGAACTCTGATCTTGCCACCGTGTTGGGGAACCATAACCAAGATCGGTTGGTTTTGCTGGTTCTTGCCACTAATCGTATAGTAAGTATTCTCTCGATTATAAATATAAAATTGGTCAGGAGATTGAAGATGAGCATATTTTTCAGCAAGTGAAATTGTCTGTCGTCGCGCTGAATTTCGCGGCTGATTGCTAACTGCAAAAACACTCCACACTATTAACAAGATTAGTAAAATCGCAATCAAAAGGTTACGAATTGTCCGCATTGAGAAACCGCGACTTTGTTCACGCTGAACTTCACGTCGACTTTGCATATCTTTTCCCTCTTATCTCTTTAGTTTTTTAGATTCTTATATGACAATCGTTTTCGATTATACCAGAAATCGGTAATTAAAAGTTGATAAAGTTTAATTAACTTTGTCCTCTTTACCATTTCGTAAAAACTTCTGAGTAATTGAAATCAAGTCAGCAGTTTTTTTGCTATTAACCGGTAAATCAGGGGGCAGACTACTCAAAATCGTCTTTCCGTACCGCCTTGTCTGCAGTCGCGGATCAAGAACTACTGCCACCCCATGATCATCTTCCGTCCGTAACAATCGTCCAATCCCCTGACGTAACCGCATCGTTGCTTTTGGCAATTCTGAATGATAGAACGGATTTTTCCCCTGTTGCTGAAGTAACTTATTATGAGCACGATTCATTATTTCATCAGGCGAATCGAACGGTAAGCGCGTAATAATTAAGAGTTCAAGAGCGGACTCTGGTAAATCTATCCCTTCCCAAAAACTAGAAGCACCAAGAAGGATCGAATTTTTTCCACCACTAAACTGTTTTAAGATTTTATCACGATTACCCGTAATTCCTTGGGCTAAAATATCCCGCTGATCAAATAGATCCGTTTCACGAAGTTGGCTATATACCTGCTCAATCATCACCAGTGAGTTGAATAAAATCATTGTCTGATAATCAGCATTCTTCGTTAATTGGTAAATCGTGTCACTGAGGTATTTAATGTAATCACTGTTATTTTGTGCGCTTGGTACTGGTGCATCTTCTGCAATCAATAATTTAGCATTCTGTTTGTAATTGTATGGAGATGCGAATCGACGCGTTAAAGTATTATTGCGCTCTAAATCTAACTGGTGGTAAAGATACGGCGATCGTGGCGATGTAAACAATGTCGCTCCCACAAATAATGGTTGAGCAAAATATGGATAAACATTCTTTGTGAGGTAATGGGTTGCTTCCAATAATCCTCCACTAAGCTGTAAGGCACTTTGTTCACTTGATTGGCGAATAGTAATCCAAAAGGCAGCAGCCTCTCCTTGTTGCTGAAGCGTTTCGTTAAATTCATTTAGTGTCTGATCGGCTTCAATTAATTTTGCAAGCTGACTCTGAAATTGACTCATGAGGTAACGATCACTTAATAACCATCGGTCTGGTTGACTGCTAAACAGGTGGCTAAGAGCAGAAAAATGGAGTTGCACACTACTCAATGCTTGTTCCAACTTCATCATCACGGGTCCACTAATGTCTAAGAGAGACATCACCTGATCATTTTGCAATGGTTGTTCAATTAATTCATTGTCGGGATTACTAGTAGCACTTGCCATGTATTGACGGTAAAGAGCTTGCTGGAAAAGATCAACTGCCTCTTCTACTGCATTGAGGTCACCCCGAAGCAATTCAACATTATAACTGCCTAGTGCTTGTTCAGCGAAAATATCGGTTAAATTTCGGTCATTACCATTATTAACTAACCCAGACATTACATGAACAGCCGTACGTAATTTTTGAAAATTAAATGTTCGCCGGGACCGTTTTAAGATACTTTCGCTTAAGTGCTGAGCTTCATCGATTACTAAATATGGGCGACGAGTTCCATCCCCTAATTCCTGGGCATGAGCAACCAAGTACGCATGATTCGTAATAATAATATCAGCTTGATGAAGCCGCTTTTCCCGCCGAACGAGAAAATCATCATGGTAAAAGGCATTTGCTGGATTCAAGCTTCGAATACCCTGATGACGAATTTCAGTAAAGTATGGTGACTGCTGAGAATTTAAATTAAGTTCATCAAGGTCCCCACTTTGCGTCGAAAGCAGCCATACTAAAATTTTAGCTTTTAATAATTGAACGAGCTTCGAATCTTCAATCACGCTTAAGGAATGAACAAAACGTGCAATATCAATATAATGAGCGTTTCCTTTGATAATCACACTATTCATTTTAAAAGGCAACACCTTATTTAACTGCGCGATTGATGTATCAATAATTTGTTGCTGGAGGATATTGGTTGCTGTGCTGACGACAATCTTCTTATCAGGATATGCAACATAACTTAGCGGAAAAAGGTAGCCCAATGTCTTCCCTACTCCAGTTCCAGCCTCAACAATCATATTTTTGGGTTCATCATGAGTATAATTATTGTAAATGCTGTTCATCATTTTTGCTTGAACAGGCCGCAGTCTCAACGTATCTCCGTATAGCTTTTCTTTTGCCTTTTTAGTTGAAGGATATTTATGCTTTTCCCGCTGACTATTAGCAGTGATTGGCCGTGATTTATGAAGAACAATTCCGTGCGAGACATACAGCTCTTCACTTAATGGCTGGGGCGATTTACGTCGACGCTGTAACTCAGCATCAAAAACCCCAGCTGTTTGTTGAGGTAAGTTGAGCTTCAACTGAGTAATCTTTTCAAGCGTAAGCGTTGGTAATTCTTGAACTCGTTTTAGCAAGTCATTAAGTAAGTCTGCTGTTGCCTCAGCGTCTGATACTGCACTATGAGGGTGATCATGCTCAATGTGCAACGAACTAGTTAAGTCTCGTAAACGGAAACTCTTTGCAGTAGGAAGAAGAATCTGACTAAGGGTCACAGTATCGATTGCTGGAATTGACAATGAAGGATATCCAGCTCGCTCTAATTCTGCATTTAGAAAAGGAAAGTCAAAATTAACATTGTGAGCCACAAAGGCCGTTTCCGCCAGCAAGCTATAAATAGTTCCAGCAATGTCCTCAAATAAAGGTGCTTTTCGTACGTCTTTATCTTCAATTCCTGTTAATTGAACAATTGAACGAGGAATTTTCTCTCGTGGATTTATTTTTGTTTCAAAGTGATTTATGATTTCGCCATCTTGAACGAGAACACAACCGATTTGAATGATTCGATCACCATGATTAACATTCGTTCCGGTCGTTTCTAAATCAACAACTGAGTAGATTGGCGCTTTCTTGTCACGCCTTTTTGTGCGCTGACTACTACGTTGTGTCACACTATCACCATATTTCTCCGAAGTTATTATATAAGTTACTAATTATTCTAAACTAAATGATACACCATTCTACTATAAATTTCTCATTTTTACACGAATCGGCCTTTCTTTGTGCTAAATGTTTAGATTTGGTAACATCCACAATCGTTTTTAGCTAGAATCACTGTTTTATGCTATGATTAAGTTTGAATTTTTATGTAGAAAGTAGGTTACGATGGTGAAACAACAAGGGATTGGTACTAGCCATGCGAAAATCATTTTAATGGGAGAACATAGCGTAGTATACGGTCAACCGGCAATAGCCTTACCATTGCCAAGCGTTCAATTATCAGTTACGCTCAGCAGTCGCCAAGATAACCAGCGAATTATTAAAAGCCGTTATTATCATGGTAGTTTAGAAAATTTGCCTTCTTCCATGATTGGAATCAAAAAATTAATTGATACTTTATCTGCAAGGTTTAATGACCAAGAAACTGGTTGGGACTTAAAAATTGAAAGTCAATTACCTGCAGAACGAGGAATGGGATCGTCTGCTGCCAGCGCGATTGCAATTATTCGGGCATTCTTTGACTATTATGATGAACCGCTTGATCGAACATTATTGCTTCAGCTTGCAGATGTTGAGGAACAAATTACACATCGTAGTCCATCCGGTTTAGACGCTGCTACTGTCAGTTCAGATAAACCGCTTTTTTATGTTAAGGGGCGGATTGGGGTACCAATTGAAATGAACCTTGATGCCTCTTTAGTAATTGCCGATACTGGAAAAAAAGGTGCTACTAAGGAAGCTATTTTGGCAGTTAAAGATGAACTGAAAAATAACAACGAAAAAGCTGAGGAACATATTAAGCACCTCGGTGAATTAGTAAACCAAACAAAAGACTATCTTGCGCAAAATGATATTGTAAAATTAGGCGACGCTCTTAACTTTGCGCAAACTGATTTAGCCGCTCTTAACGTGTCAGACCCATCATTAGATCACCTTATTCATGTCGCACGTGACAATGGTGCTCTTGGTGCAAAATTAACTGGCGGCGGTCGCGGTGGTTGCATGATTGCCTTAATGCAAACAGCTATGGGAGCTCGTCGCCTTGCCAGCATCTTAAAAGAGAACGGTGCGCATGATATTTGGCTTCAACCACTTGATAAGCGAGGTAATAACTAATGGCAACTGCAAAAGCACATACTAACATTGCGCTTGTTAAATATTGGGGAAAGAAGGATCAAGAATTAATCATTCCACAAACCGACAGTCTCTCCCTTACGCTTAATGAGTTTTACACCACTACTACCGTAAATTTTGATAATCACCTTACTTCAGACTTAGTTGCCATCGATCAACAGACACTCAGTAAGCAAGCGGCAAAAAAAGTAATTCATGTTTTAGATATTGTTCGGCAACTAAGTGGAATAAAATCTTTTGCACGCGTAGAGTCAATTAATCATGTTCCCACCGCAGCCGGCCTTGCTTCTTCAGCTTCTGCCTTTGCCGCTCTAGCAGGTGCAGCCAGTGCCGCGGCCGGATTAAACCTCTCAGGCCGTGATCTATCACGACTGGCCCGGCGCGGATCCGGTTCGGCAACTAGGTCTATTTATGGTGGACTAGTTGAATGGCAAAAAGGGACTGACGATGCATCCTCATTTGCACAACCAATTTTAGAAAACGTTAACTTTCCAATTGAGATGTTGGCAGTCTTAGTTGATACAAAAAAGAAAAAAGTTTCCAGTCGCTCTGGAATGCAATCCAGTGTTGAAACTTCACCTTACTATGATGCCTGGCGCCAAGTGGTAGCGAATGACATGGTTGCCATAAAGCAAGCTATCAAAGCAAAAGATATTGACCAAATCGGCCATATTGCTGAAGAAAATGCCCTTCGGATGCACGCACTTACCTTTTCAGCTGACCCCGGTTTTACCTACTTTAATGGTGAAACGCTAACCATCATTAAAGCAGTGGAAGACTTGCGCAACCAGGGAGTAAACTGCTATTATACGATGGATGCTGGTCCGAACGTCAAAGTGATTTACGACCGAGGGAACCGGAGTAAAATTGTTGAAGAATTAAGCAATATCGTTGGCCCAGAACGGTTGGTGGTTTCACAACCGGGACCTGGAATAAAGATTTGGAATGAATAAAATTTAATGATAAGGGGACTTTAAATTTTGATTACTGAAAAAGCTCCCGGTAAATTGTATATTGCCGGTGAATATGCTGTTGTTGAAAATGGTTATCCTGCAATTTTAGTTGCATTGGATCAGTTTGTTACCTGTACGATTGAGGAAAGCACTCAAGAAATTGGTCAAATTATTAGTCGCCAATATAATAACGATCAATTATCCTGGCGACGTTTAGGAGACCAAATGGTAGTTGACAAACGTGACAATCCTTTTTCTTACATTCTTTCTGCTATTAGGGTTACAGAAGAATATGCTCGTACTTTTAGTCGCGACTTACAAATATTTAATATCCATATTGACAGTCAATTAGACAGTGCTAATGGTCGAAAATATGGCCTTGGTTCCTCTGCGGCTGTTACTGTAGCAACTGTTAAGGCCCTTTGTCGGTTCTATAATTTGCCCGTCAACAAGGACCAAATCTTTAAATTAGCTGCAATTGCCCATTTTGAAGTTCAAGGAAATGGTTCGTTGGGAGATGTTGCCGCTTCTGTATACGGCGGTTGGATTTCCTACCATTCATTTGATCGGCAGTGGCTTGCTCAACAACGTAAGTACCTTGATCTAAAGACGATCATTGACTTACCTTGGCCTGATCTTAATATTGAGTCTCTAACCGCTCCCAAAAACTTAGAGCTCTTAATTGGCTGGACTGGTAAACCAGCATCAACTTCCCAACTTGTTGATAAAATTTCTCTTTTTAAAGCCCGTCGCCAAACTGAATATCATCATTTTCTTGAAAAAAGTAAATCGTGTATTCAACGAATGGTTGATGGTTTTCATCGTCAAGATCTTGAAGCAATTAAAAATGAAATTCGTTATAACCGTGACCTCTTAAAACAACTGGGCACTAATTCAGGGGTAAACATCGAAACCGAATCATTATCTAAGCTTTGCCAAATCGCTGAATCTTTTGGTGGCGCCGCTAAGACATCTGGTGCCGGTGGCGGTGATTGTGGGATCGTCGCTATTGATAGCAACTCTAACTTTGGGAATGTCTTAAAGAGTTGGGCCAAAAATCATATCGAACAACTTCCTTTATCCGTACACTTTATCGATAACGCAAAAAGTTTCAAGAAATCTGTTAAGCACCATCTTTCTTACATTCACAAGTAGATCAAAGGAGGCTCCATGATGGAATCACGTCATGCCCAACGAAAAAACGAACACCTTTCATTAGCTGCCAAATATTATGACCAGGTTCATCAACACCATTATTTTGATCAAGTGCGTCTAATTCATGATAGCTTACCTGAAATGACGACAGATGATGTTGATTTGCATGTCCAATTAGCTGATAATTTAGAAATTGAATGTCCTTTTTATATTGAGGCAATGACTGGCGGAAGTGATCAAGCCCTTAAAATCAACCGGCAACTTGCTCAATTAGCCCATAAACACCATTTGGCAATGGCAACGGGATCTCTCAGTATTATTTCAAAAGACCCCCAATCCTTTTCGTCTTTTGAGATAATCCGCGAAGAAAATCCAGATGGCATTATTTTTGCAAATTTAAGTGCAAATGCCAGTCTTGACCAAGCGATAAATGCTATTTCCCTTCTGAAGGCAAATGCCCTTGAACTGCACATCAATGCGGCCCAAGAATTAATTATGCCTGAGGGTGATCGTGATTTTAACTGGTTAGATAATATCCAGTATCTTGTCAGTGAACTCGAAGTCCCTGTTATTGTAAAAGAGGTTGGCTTTGGAATGAGCAAAACGACGATTGCCAAACTGCAAACCCACGATGTTCACCTCATCAATGTTAGTGGACGTGGCGGGACAAACTTTGCGGCGATTGAGAATCGGCGTAACCATGATATTAATTTTGAGAGTTTATTGGACTGGGGACAAACAACTCCCGAGTCACTACTGGAAGCTCATTCAATTCGGCGCGGTAAGACTGAAATTATTGCCTCTGGCGGAATTACATCTCCCCTCGATGTTATCAAGGCTGGTGTATTAGGCGCCCGGGCAGTTGGTGTTGCTGGTTACTTCCTCAATATTCTTCAAAATGAAGGCTATGAAGCATTAGACCAAACGCTCGGTGAATGGCAAGTGATTGTCAAACGCTTGCTCGCGCTCCTTGGTTGCTCATCATTTACCGAGCTTTCACGTGTTGAATATGTTTTAGGAACAGACTTGCTATCATATGCTCGTCAACGACACTTACGCTAACCTAAATAATTGAAATTCCTATTAAGATTGATACAATTGATTTAATAACTAAAGGTTTGGATGGTGATTGAAGTGAATAAAATTAATTGGGGCAAATCAATTACAGTGGGTATAACTGCTGGTCTGGTTGCTGGTCTTGTTAAACTTGGTTGGGAAAATATTCTCCCACCACGGACACCAGAGCGAGATCAAACAAACCCACCACAAAAAATGCTTGAACAATTTGGCGTTCCGGCACAGATCACACACGCTACTTATACCTATTCCGGCCAACAGTTGCCATGGGTAAGCTATGTTGTTCACTTTAGTTTCTCAGCTAGCTTTGGAGTTCTCTATAGTATCGGCGGACAGTTGGCACCGTGGATCAAAAAAGGTGATGGAGTACTATTCGGGATTGCTGTTTGGGATTTCTTCCACCTCAAGCTAATGCCATTAATGGGAACAGTGCCCGCTGCGAAAGATCAACCACTTGAAGAACATGTTTCTGAATTTTTAGGACATGCAATTTGGATGTGGACGATTGATGCATTGATAAAGAGTAAAGAAGAGAGTGGGAAATAACCTCCTCGACAAGGCGGTTGGCTAAGCTAGGACGATGATTAGCACGGCACGGGCTGATTATCGTTCGTACTTAGACTCGAGCCTTGTGGTTATTTTCCACGTTATCTTGCTTATTGTTCATAAAAGTAGTTGAGGCTGAGAGAAAACAAAAGTTTTCTCCCAGCCTCATTTTAAACTATTCGCCTTTAAAGTAATGCACTTCGGAACGGAAATCCCCCGTATGAGTCGGATCACGGAACAAACCGACATTCATCAATTCATCCCCACCATAAGTCTTATCAGTCATTTCATCATGATAATCAATTGTTGGATCAAGCCCTGCCATCTTGGTATTATTAATTTCAAAACGGTTAGTATGCAACTGCTTAAACATAAATAGCAGTGCTTCTGACTTATCCGGACTGACAAATTCCCAAGCGACCGTATTGCTATCAAAAGGACTTTCTAAGCGAATAAAGTCACCATATTGAATTAGGTGGCGGTGAGCCTTGTAGAACTTGATCTGTTCCTTTACCATTTGCCGATCCTCTTCAGTCAAATCTGCTAAGTCAAGTTCATAGCCAAAGACCCCACTCATGGCAACATCGCCCCGCATCTTAAAACTGGTAGAACGGCCGGTTTGCTGGTTAGGTGAAACCGATACATGCGCCGTCATAGATGAGATTGGATAAGTTAAAGATGTTCCGTATTGAATCTTTAACCGTTCAACCGCATCTGTATCATCTGATGGCCAACTTTGCGGCATGTAGTAAAGAATACCAGCATCAAAGCGGCCACCACCGCCAGAACAGCCTTCAAACAAGATATTATGATAACGGGTAACCAACCGCTCCATTAAGTCATATAAACCTAAAATATAACGGTGGCTAACTTCTCCTTGATGTTCTGCATCCGCTGCGCTAGAGAAGACCTCAGTAAGATTACGGTTAAAGTCCCATTTAATATAGTCAAGCGGCACCTTATCTAAAATTAAGCACATTTGATTGTAGATATTATCAACGACTTCTTTACGGCTAAAGTCTAGCACTAATTGATTACGAGAAAGTGTCATGCCACGGTTCGGTTCATGTAAGGCATAGTCGGGATGTTCCTTATATAACTTAGAATCAACTGAAATCATTTCTGGCTCAAACCAGAGGCCAAATTTCATGCCATGCTCGTGGGTCCGGTCTGCTACCCGCTTTAATCCTCCAGTAAGCTTGTCCTGGTTAACAAACCAATCACCAAGCGATGAATTATCATCATTCCGGTGGCCAAACCAGCCGTCATCAAGAACAAACATTTCAATTCCCAATGGCTTTGCTTCATCAATAATTTGGTCTAACTTCTTATCATCAAAGTCAAAGAAGGTCGCTTCCCAATTATTAATAACAATTGGTCGGTCTGCATATTGATACTTACCGCGAGCAACCCGGTCCCGTAATAACTTATGGAATACTTGTGACATTCCATTTAAGCCACGTTGACTAAAGCCCATGATTGCTTCAGGTGTCTGAAAATCTTTTCCCGGTTCAAGAACCCATTCAAAGTTATAATCATTAATTCCAGTTATTAAGCGAATCTGGTCGATCTGATCTTTTTCCAAGGTAAACTGGTGATTACCTGAGTAGACAAGGAGCACTCCCAAAGCATTTCCCTGAAATTCATCGGTGTTCTTGTCAACCAAGGCCACAAACGGATTCATATGATGAGAACTAGAATTTCGACGGCTAGAAAATTCTGTTATTCCCCGACGTAATTCTTGCCGTTCAGGTTGTCGTTCAAGAGCGTATTGGCCTGGAACGGAGATAACGTCATAATCATGTTTAGTTAAATCCAGTTGCATTGAGGCAATCTTTTCAATTCGTAATTCTTGATTGCTTGTGTTTACTAACCGCGCATTCCGTGTAATAACCGGCCGTTCGTTATAGATAGTGTATGAAAGAATAAGTTGTGCACCGATTGTTTCATCAACCAAAGTAACTTCCAATGTTTCTGCTTCTTTATCACTTTTAACATAAGATGCAGGTAACCCAGCTAGTTTGGGCTTCCCCGGTAAAATCTTATAAGACTTGTAACGGAAATCAGTCAGTCGTGAACCATTTTCTGTTTTGATAATAATTGCAGGCACACGATAGTCTCCGGTATTGTTTCCCGAATACTCCTGCAACAAATCATCTTTAGAGTAAGTTCGGTCCATCGATCCAGGAAGGTTCCCTGAAAATCCACGATCAACTCTTGGATATCGGCGTTCACCATAGTAGTTACGAATTGTCGGTCCAAAATAAAGGTGACTGAGGATATTTCCCTCTTCTATTGAAAATAAATAGGAAATTTCTTTATTTTTTAAGTGAAAAACACGTTGTTGTTCATCAAATGTAATCATTCGTTGTGGCCCCTTTCTTGAAATCGATTCTATAATAAACGTTTAGTTATTTCTCGTCAAGCGTTTTCATTATTGATATACCAGCAATTATCCGTCAATATTGACTACTAAACGTTTACTAAAAATATGTTATGCTAGAAATTGATTAAAAGGAGGTTTTCCTATGACTGGTATCAGAAAAATAGCACGTGAGGCTGGTGTATCTCCTGCCAGCGTTTCACGTGTCTTAAGCAATGATTCATCTTTTTCAGTAAGTGAACACACAAGAGCACGAATTAAAGAAGTAGCAGCAAAGTATAATTACCATCCCCACCTAAACAGGACCGTTACTCCGCCGCCAACTCCTCGTTCAATTCTAGTGCTTACAACTCATTCGCTCGAGACAGAAGCTCATGACCCTTATTTCATTCAAGTCCATGATGGAATTATTCAGGAAGCTTCCAAGCAAAACATTCAAATCAAAGCTTTTGTTCGTTTTCCCAATAAAGCCTTTCAATTTACTGACGCTCAAAAATATGATGGCGTAATTGTTGCCGGAGTTTTTACGCAAGAATTCTACGCTAATTTAGCTAAAAACAATCCCCATATCGTTTTAATTGACGACTATCGATATCTCCCCGCTTACGATATTATCCGTAATTCGTATTTTGAAGCCACTCAGATCGTTCTTGATCAGTTACTAGAAAATGGACTTAATAAAATCGCCTTTATCGGTGGAAATATTCATCCCATGAATAATAATGGCGAAACGACAGACTCGTATCAAGATATTCGAGCTAAGGCCTATTTGATGTGGACAAGACTTCATAATATTTCTCCATTGATTGTCCTTAATGGGTGGACTCCTAAAGATGGCTTTGACAGCATGAATACTCTTTTGAAAGATAATTTTCAGGCCGCCTTAATAGCTAGTGACCAACTAACTATCGGCGCATATCGAGCCCTGAAGCAACACCAGCTTAAAGTTCCCCAAGACCTTCAAATTATTAGCTATAATGATTCGGATATTGCTGAATATTTAGTTCCGTCCCTTTCATCGATCAATCCAGCGAGTTTTTCAATGGGGACAATAGCAGTTCAAAGACTAGTCCACCGTCTGAATAATCCAAATGAAATCCCTATTCATATTAATTTGCCTGCCAAAGCCACTTGGCGCGAAAGTTCAGAAATTAATTTGAATTAGTGATAAGTAAAAAGAGAGTAATTGTGCTTGTGATACCGTTTTCTAAGGTTTATACTCAAACATGGTTATCAGATTGATAAACGTTCACTTTAATTAAATGAGGTTTTTGATTATGTTATTAGGAAGTATTGAAGCTGGCGGTACTAAGTTTGTCTGTGCTGTCGGTGACGAAAATTTTAATGAAATTGATAAAAAAATCATCCCTACAACCACCCCCGAAGAAACTTTAGGGGCTTCAATTGAATTTTTTAAGCAGTACCCTGAACTAGCTGCACTTTCAATTGCCAGTTTTGGACCAATTGATACTAATCCGGCTAGTGAAAAGTACGGTTATATTACTGATACTCCTAAAGTTAAGTGGCAAAATTGCAATTTTGTCGGCACAATGACTGACGCCCTCAATATTCCCGTCTACTGGACAACGGACGTCAATGGTTCGGTTTACGGTGAATATGTCAATTTAAAAGATAAGTATGATAATCCGGCCTTGGTTTACTATACCCTTGGAACTGGCGTGGGTGCTGGAGCAATTCAAAATGGCCGCTTTATTGGTGGAATTAGTACCCCTGAAATGGGCCACGTTCGCTTACAACGCCACCCAGCTGATCTGAACTTTACCGGTATCTGCCCTTACCACCACGATTGCTTGGAAGGATTGGTAGCTGGACCAACTTTCAAGGCGCGGCTCGGTATTAGCGGCGAAGATGTTCCTGATAATCACCCTGTTTGGGATATCATGGCATATTACGTTGCACAAGCGGCGGTTCAGGTAACTGCCATTTTGCGGCCACAAAAAATTATCTTCGGTGGAAGTGTTTCGCGCCCAGCCTTTCTTGAACGGGTTCGGAAACAATTTGCAATGTTATGGAATGATTATCTTCCAGTTGGATCGCTCGATGAATATATTGTCAACCCTTCTGTTCCAGGAAATGGCTCTGCTACTCTCGGTAATTTTGCATTGGCTAAACACTTAATCGAAACAAATAAATAACCATCATCGGTCACTATAATGCAAAAATGACTAAGACTGAGGAAAATATTTTCTTCAGTCTTAGTCATTTTTATTTATTTCCAAAGATAGTTCAATAGACCCGCTTTAGTCATCCCGTTTGCTGTCGTTTCACGCAAAACTGATGCTGAATTAATTAAAGCCTCTTGTTCACGTGAATCTAATGGCAATTCTACTATTTTTTGAATACCGTCTTTATCAATTACGGCTGGTGTCCCGAGGTAAATATCCTTTTCCCCATATTCACCATCTAAATACGCACTTACGGGTAATACTGTATTTTGGTCATATAAAATTGCTTTTGTTATTCTTGCCAAAGCAGTCGCTACTCCATAATATGTTGCGCCTTTTCGATTAATAATCTCATACGCCTTATTACGTACTTCTTCTTCTAGCTTTAACAGTTCTTGCTTTGTCAGTCCATTAGCTAAAACATAATCCATTAAAGGCGTTCCACCGATTGTCCCACAAGAATAAGCAGCAAATTCTGAATCCCCATGCTCCGCTAACATATCAACATGAACATTGCGGGGATCAATAGCTAGCTTTTTACCAATCGCTACTCTTAAGCGTGCTGAATCAAGAGAAGTTCCCGATCCAATAACTTTATGTGCTGGAAAGCCAGAAATTTTTTGAACAGCATATGTCAAGATATCGACTGGGTTGGCAGCAATTAAGAAGATTCCATTAAACCCGGTATTAACTACTTCTTGAACGATTTCTTTCATAATCTTTAAGTTACGTTCAACTAATTTAAGCCGTGTTTCACCTGGCTTTTGCGCAGCACCTGCACAAATAGTAACAATATCAGCGTCTTTACAATCTTGATAGCTACCAGCCTTAACCTTTACTGGGGCAGTAAATGGCGTTGCGTCTTCCAAATCCAGTGCATCCCCAACGCTTCGCTCATTACTCTTATTTATAATAACTAATTCCTCAGCTAAACCTTGCTGGATCACGCTAAAAGCATAAGCGGACCCCACAACTCCATCACCAATTAAAACAACCTTTTGATGTTCTTCTGTCGCCATACTTCTTTTTCTCTCCCTAATTAAAATTTACATAAAAAGATGAGCATAAATAGGAACCAAAATGTCCATTGCTAACGAAACGATAACAACTGCCACTGCGGCCATTGCTCCTTGAATTGACCCTAGTTGAACCGCCTTAGCAGATCCAACAGTGTGACCAGCGGATCCAAGACCAAGACCAGTCCCAACCTTTGAGATTTTCTTTAACCTAAAGACCTTAATCAGGAATTCAGCAAGGGCATAAATAATAACTGCATTTAAGATACATGCCATCGCTGTTACCGCGGGATCACCACCGATTCCCTTTGCAATTGGCATCGCAACAGCGGTAGTAGCTGCTTGAGGAAGCATAGCGGCGGTTGAAACACGGGAAAGAGCAAATAATTTAGCTGTTCCTTGAATCAAAAATAATGAAATGAATCCACCCACAAATAATGTGAGAATTACATCTACCCAATATTTCTTAAAAACATCATTCCGGCGATAAAGCGGAATCGCAAATGCCATTGTTGCTGGGTTTAGAAACCAAAAAATCAAATTTCCGCCTGGCTGGTAAAATTTTTTATAAACTATTGCAGTCGTTGAATTAGCGACCTTGGCCCAGATTGCCAAAATTACAATTCCTAATACCATCCCTACTAACAATGGGGTGAAGAGGAAGAAACCATTACTAACTTTGAAAAGCCACATCCCAATTAAATAGACCAGCAATGAAATAAATACCCCGGTAAAAGGTAACGCCAGATTTGTAATAAATACATTAGTCATTATCAGTTTCCCCCTTGTTAGTCTTGAATAATTTATGATGTACCCCAATAAAGAATGCTCCAACATAAGCAATTACTGCTAATAAAATAATTGTCGAAATAATAATAACAATTACATCTTGTAGCCCTTCTTTTTTCATTAAACCAAGGCTCCCAGCAAGTTGAATTCCTGATGGGACAAACAGAAAGGCAATTAAACTAATCATGAAATCTCCGAACTTTTCAACTTGTTCCAACTTAACAATATGGCAAGCTAATAAAATATATAATAAAATCATTCCAATTAATGGTGTAGGAACAACGAAACTCTTAGGAAAAAGATTAGAGATTAATTGTGATACGAATAAAATTGCAGCAAAGATTCCCATTTGAACTAAAATGGGCGCTTCCTTCTTTTTTTCTTCTTTCTTCATAATAATCCTCCTAAACATGATAAATATGTTTAGGCATTAACGTTAATACCATTTATCACAATCTATTTTACTAAATTTTCTGAATTTGTATTCGTTTTCACTATTAAATAACCTAAATTTGCGTTAAAATGCCCTCCAGTTAGCTTAAAATGCCTTACGCAAAAAAGGACTGGTGAAAAGATAAACAATTCACCAATCCTTTTTATAAACCTAATGCTTTTTTGGTTGTGTTAACATATGATCGACTTACTGGTAATTTACTGCCATCGATTAATGTCAGCTCATAAGTATGATTGAAACTAGGCTGAAGCTCTGTTACACCATTCAAATTAACAATAAAACTACGATGGATCTGTAAAAATTCTGGAGATTTTAATTGGTCATAAATATTAGTGAGCGTCTGTCGACTAATGATTTTATGCTTATTAAGAGTCCAGATATAAACAAAGCCTTGCTGTGCCTGTACGTAAAGTATTTGTTTTTTCTGTAAAATAATCGTTCGCTCGTCATTTTGAATCGAAATTCGCGGATTCTGCCTTAATTCCCTCTTAGCTTTGGTAGCATCATCTTCTGGCGAAATTAATTTGGCGACACGCATAATTGCTTCATTGACCCTTTTAGCAGAAAATGGCTTCAAAATATAGTCAACTGCATCTGCTTCAAAGGCATCTAACGCATAGGAATCATAAGCAGTGGCAAAGACAATATGAGGACTATTCTCAAATGACTTTATTTTTTCAGCTAATGCCATCCCATTTCCATCAGATAACTTTATATCTAGGAAAACCATAT
>NZ_LN887371.1:0-5614 GCF_036621895.1 Limosilactobacillus reuteri subsp. porcinus | reverse complement strand
AACTTCACTATTCCCCTGAATTAGATAATGAAGTTCTTCACGAGCAAGCGGTTCATCATCAACGATTAAGACTTTCATTGTTTGCACCTTCCTTAGTGTGATATGGTAAGGAAATTTTAATCTTTGTTCCTTTATTACTGCTTATAATTTGAAGAGCGCTATGCTCATCATATAGACCAATTAAACGCTGATTCAAGTTATATAGCGCATTTCCACTCCCCTTTGAAGATATCAATGGTTCTTTCCCAAGTTTAGGAAGAAGTTCAGGCGCAATCCCTTCCCCATTATCAGCTACTTGAATTTCTAACCGTGCTTCCAACCTTTTTATTGTTATTTGAACATTATTATGGTCTTTACGTGCTCCGAAAGCATGTTTAAGCGCATTTTCAACTAATACTTGAATTGTAAATGGCGGCAGGTAAACATCATTTTCGACTTGTTGATCAAAGGTGATGTTATATTTATGTGGAAATCTAGTTTGTTCCAGTTCAAGGTATGCATCGACTTGCGTTCGCTCTTGTCCCAAAATAATCTCAGTCTCCCGAGCCCCAATTAAGTTAGCTCGGAAATAATTACTAAGTTGAAGGAGAAGTTCTCGCGCTTTCTCTTGATCTCGGCGTAAAATTGCACTAATCGTATTAATAGCATTAAAAAAGAAATGCGGGTTTATTTGGGCTTGTAAGGCTTTTATCTTAGCATCTCGAACTAATTGCGCTTGCACTTCTGCTTCACCCAATGCAATTTGGTTAGCAAAAATCTCACATAGACCGATTGCTAGCTGAATTTCAACCGGTGTTAAATGCCATTGATCAGTATAATACATTTTTAACGTGCCGATAACTTCTTTCCCAATTCGCAGAGGAGCAACAATCGCTGCTTCTAAAGGACAATTGGGATCGATACAACCAATCATTTTACTGTTATTTGCGATCTTTATTTGGCCCGTTTTGATCACATTACTAGATAAAGAAGTTTCTAGTCTATTCCCTGGGATATGGTGATCGTCACCAGCTCCAATATGTGCCAGTATTCGTTGCCTATCGGTGATACTCACTGCATCAAAATTAGTATATTTTTTAATAATTTTGACTACTTGTTGCGCTGAGCTTTTATTTAATCCTTGACGAAAATAAGGCAAGGTTTCATTTGTTAATTGCAAGACAGAATGAGTTTGCATAGCGCGCAGTTCTTCCTCTTGGTGAAGGTACATTGAAATGATTGATAAGAAAATCGATGTCCCTAGCGAATTAACCAAGATCATTGGCAAGGCAATATATTTAACTAAAGCCCATCCCGTTGGACTGAATAGCAAGATAAAAAGCATTTGAATACTTTCCATCAAAATCCCCACAATAAAACCATGCCACGGCGTCATTACCTTAAAATAACTTTTTCGATCATGATACAAAAAACCAGAAAGCGCACCAATCAAAACTGAACTAGGCACATAAAACCAACCTTGCAGGGGCGCACCTTGAATAATCCGATGGACTCCTGCTACCAATCCTACTAAACTACCGACCCATGGCCCACCAATAATTCCAGCAACTGAAACAGCTAAAATTCGGGCATTGACAATCGAGTCATTTGTTGAAATGGCCGTAAGAATAATTTTGTTATGCAACTGGTTATTTGCATCGATCTCTATTCCAGTCATATTAGCCATAATAGCAAAAATAGAAAAAAGAATCGTTAGTTGAATTTTAGCACTAATGGTTTGATTAAATAACAGGCGGCGGAATAAGGGTACACTAACTAGCAAAAACGCTAGAATAATAATTAAACCAACCCGCTCAGCCATTAAAATTGTTAAATATATCATTTATCCTTGTGTCCCTGTGTTTATTACTGGTTGCGTTCCCCGTTCACTAATAATTGCTACCATGATATTATTGATGATTTGCAAACGTTGCTCATCTGTTAAATCAAGGTTGGCTTCCTTGCTTAGGCGTTCAATTGCTTCTTCGGTAATTGAAACAGCTCCTTCAACGATTATCTTCCGCGCTGATAGGATTGCCGATGACTGTTGCTTTTGCAGCATGGCACTGGCTATTTCAGTTGCGTAGGCTAAGTGAGTTAACCGTGTTTCAATAATTTTGACCCCCGCTACGTTTAATCGTTCTTGCAGTTCGGCAGTTAACCGCTCTGACACTTCGGTTGGATTTCCGCGAAGGGTAATTGCATCTTGATCTTCAAAACTATCATATGGATATTCACTAGCAACATGACGAACCGCAGACTCACTTTGAATTTGAACAAATTGCTCATAATCATCAACCGAAAAGAGTGCTTTGGCGGTATCGACAACTTTGTAAACAATAACGGCCGCAATTTCGACTGGGTTACCCTTTGAATCATTGACCTTTAAAATCTGACTATTAAAATTGCAGACACGCAGAGAAACAGTCTCCTTATTTGTAAATGGCACTGTCATAAATAAGCCCGCATCACGAATAGTCCCAATATAATTACCAAAAAAAGTTAAAACTTTGGCTTCATTTGGCTGAATAATTGTCAATGATGTACTAAAAAGAATCACAATCAAGAATAAAATAATTCCAATTGTCAGGACTACCGGAAAATTACGCGTAAAGCCAACAAACATCAGCCACAAACTAATTAAACCGATAATAATCGCCCCGAGTAACCCGAGGTAGCCGTTAACGTGAAAGGCTGCTTTTTCTTTCATCTCGATAATCCTCCTAATTTAAAAACGTAACCCCTTGGGATAAAAGTTTTTGATTGTTTTACCGACCAACTTTCCAAAACCAGCAGTATGTTCCTCGCATACTAATAAATACCAACCATTCGGAAGGTCAGCATCAATATTGATTACATCCCCATGGACATATTGGTGCCACTGTTCCTGGCTTAGTTCAATGACCCGGTTTGCCTCCTGTGGTAAGCTGGTAAGAGCCCATGCCAACGCTGGTTCAAATCGATTTTTCTTAAAAGTGCCGAGGTGAAGTCCAGGTCGGAGTACATTTAGCCCCTCGATCTTGTCCTCTTCTAATGGCAAATCATAGAGCTGGTCACCAAATAAAATCAATTGGTGTGGTTGATAGTCCGGAAAAACGCTTGTAGCAAACTGGTTAAAGAGTTTGACCTGTTCTTTGTCCGGTTTAACAATCGATTGCTTTTTCCGCTTATTCTTCTTTTTGCGCTTTTTATCTATTGTCTTAGGTTCACCATTTACTAACTTAGCAATGAAGTGTCCTTCCCCCTTGAGATGGTGCGGGAATAATCGGACTGTCTTTTTCAACTCTTCATTGCCATCAGTCCATTCTGGACGGCCATCATCCATTCCGGACGCCTTTTCAATTGGAATAAGTTTCAAGTCTGGATAGCTATTGAGCAGCCATGAGATATTTTGTTCATCCTCTTCTGGTGCAAAAGTACAGGTTGAATATACTAATGTTCCTCCTGGCTTTAGCATTTTCATTGCGGATGCGAGGATCTTCTGCTGACGGTTAGCACACTCAGCAGGGTATTCTGGTGACCAATATTCAATTCCGGCAGGCTCTTTTCTAAACATTCCTTCTCCAGAACAAGGCGCGTCAACAAGAATCCGGTCAAAATATTGGGGAAATTGTTTTTCTAAATCTGCGGGACTCTCACTAGTAACAACTGCATTTTTTGCGCCCCATCGTTCCAAGTTTTCCGCCAAAATCTTCGCCCGCTTAGGGAAAATTTCATTAGCAACTAATAGTCCCTGGTTGTTCATTTTAGTAACCAAATGCGTTGTTTTGCCTCCCGGAGCTGCACACAAGTCTAGCACACGTTCTCCAGCTTGGGGATTAACCACTTCGCCTACAAACATTGCTGACGGCTCTTGACTATATACCCACCCAGTAACATGGTCTAATGATTTTCCATTCACTTGACCATAATATCCTGTCGGCACATATGGTACTTTCCCCGTAGCTTTTTCAATTGTTGCAACCGGCTGTCCATTCTTTAATGGATTCTCGCGAAAACCACTATAACTTGACTGGGCAAGTGCTGATAAAAACTCATCGGCCTCTGCTCCCATTAGTTTTTTGTATTTCGTGACAAATTCATTTGGTAATTGCACGTTAATTTCTCGCTCCTCTTTATCGTAATATCTTTATTGTAACGTATTTTTTAGTCTTTTTAAGTCAAAATACTTGGCAAAGCGTTAAGTTTTTGTTTACAATATTATAATTGAATTTTTTATGGAAAGAGAAGTGAGATGGTAATGGATCAACACTTGATTGCGCTTGATCTTGATGGCACAACATTAAATAATCAATCGAAATTAACAAACGAGACAATTATAACTTTACGTGCCCTTGCCCGGGATGGACATATTGTCAGCATTATTACCGGTCGTCCTTACCGAATTGCCAAACATATTTACGATGAAATTGGGATTAAAACCCCGATGGTAAACTTTAATGGGGCCCTAACGCATATACCACATGAACACTGGGATAAAGAATATGATGTTGAATTAACACGAGAGCTAGCCCTTGATCTCCTAGCTCACCGGAAAGAACTAGGAATTAAAACAATTACCGTTGAAAATAAACATCATGTATGGGCTAATCAAGCTAGTAATGATTTACCTGAATTCTTACCGAACAAGTTGCGCGATGATCAAATCCTAACCGCGACTAACTTAACAGGCAATCCAATTGCAATGACAATCCAATATGAACTGGAACACCAAGAAGAGATCATTAAGGCAGTTAATGAAAAATACGGCGATTTCGTTGAACCACGAGTATGGGGTGGCCCTTACAACATCTTAGAACTGATCCATCGTGGCACTCATAAGGAGTCAGGGATGTTTTATATCGCTAAGCAATACCAAATTGACCGACAAAATATTATCGCGTTTGGTGACGAGCATAATGATTTGGAAATGCTTGATGCAGCGGGACGTGGTGTTGCAATGCATAATGCGATTCCCGAACTGAAGAGTATTGCTAACGATGTGACCCCAATTGATAACGAACATAATGGGCTTGCAAAATACTTGCGGGATTATTTTAAGGTTACAATATAAAAAGCTAGGGAGAGATAGTTTAAAACTACCAATTCCTAGCTTTTTACATAGTTATTCCTAGTCAACTAGTTTGCCAACAACAGGGATACCTTCAAGAACTGATTCCAGATGGATAGAACGAGGCATTACTGAAGTCAAGTCACGACCAGCAAGGTTTCCATGGTGTTTACCACCCTTCCATTGCGGAACGTTAGAGACATCGTAAACAACACCTTTAACGGCAACGTATGCGGGATGTCCATTTCGACCATCGAACTCAGCGAGCTCGGTTGTTGTAAATGTTTTTTCTGCCATCAATGCTTCACCTTTCTCTGATTCAAGAATAGCTAATAATTACATTCTAGATCAAACAATCCGTAAATGCATTAATTATTAGATGATTATTATTTTTTCTTCAATCAACTTAATAAAATTGACTTTTTAATTGCTCTTCTTGCCCTTTTCACTCTTTTCATAAAATAATTTATAGATAAAAAGATAATCTTTATTACATTAGTACAAAAAATTGGTAATCGAGTAGGAGATAATTGATTAGTTCGATTATCGACCTCTCACACCACCGTACGTACGGTTCCGTATACG
>NZ_LN887370.1:0-218 GCF_036621895.1 Limosilactobacillus reuteri subsp. porcinus | reverse complement strand
ACGATATGTTACTTCCCAGACAGCCTTATCATTAAATACCCCCGGAGCAACTTTTAAAATTTCACGCGGATTGCGATTTGATTTTGTCATCGCCCGTGCTCTTGCAGCAGTAATCCCACTCGATTGTTTTAGAACCCTAATCTTGCCACCATGTTGGGGAACCATAACCAGAATCGGTTGATTTTGCTGATTCTTACCACTAATCGTATAGTAAGTAT
>NZ_LN887369.1:0-1151 GCF_036621895.1 Limosilactobacillus reuteri subsp. porcinus | reverse complement strand
ATGAAAACTTGACAGATACCCAACAGTGTGCTCAACTATTGTATCATAAGTTGGTTGTGTTATAATATATGTATCAATATTACTATGCCGGTGTGCAAAATGGTTTCAGTTGATTACTTAAACCGTACCGGTAAGCAGGGTGCCCTAATCGGCATCCTTTTTATTTTATTTAGTTCGTACACGTTTGGCACACTAAACCTCTTGAAACGTTGGTATAACAACGCTTTTAAACTCTCGGGGGGAGTAAGATTGTATAAAAAAGAAGCTCCGATAAAACGCTGATATAACGGCAGTTTATCGGAACTTTTGTTTAGTTAAAATGGTGAAAGTTTGTAAGTTTGGTGCACAAATGGTGCAATTCGGCAATTTTTGTGCACCAAAATTAATCATTGTCGTAAACTTATTTTATTTAGTTGAGTGCGCGGGTTCTTTCAATAGAAAAATTTTTGATTATTTCGAGAAAATTTCGCAAAGTAAACAAAAGCAAGATAAAGCAATTTATTTAAAAATGCGCCATCAAATCAAGATGCTACAAGCTCTTGGTCCTGTGTTACATACCCCACAAGCAAAAAAATTAAAGGGTTATAGGTATCAACTATGGGAGTTACGACCTATGCCGAAAAGAGTATTTTATGGAGTGTGGAAGAAAAATAATTTTGTGTTATTAAATCATTATACTAAGAAAAAGGATGAAACAGATCCTCGTCAGATAGAAAGAGCCTTGTCGCTACTTGACGATTGGTACGAAAGAAAGGGTAAATAATGAGAAACTGGGAAGATATAGATAAGCATCAAACGGTTGCAACAAAAGAAGAATTATCGATTATTGATACCTTGTCTTTTTTAGAAGTACAAAGAATTAAACAGGGGATTTCGCAAACAGAATTTGCAAAAAAATCGGTATGACACAACCTCAATTGGCTAAAATCGAGAATTTAGATTCAATCCCTACGCTGCCTACATTAAATAAATATGCTGCTGGATTAGGTTTGCAAATCAAGTTGTCTATTTCTCCATTGATGGAAGCCAAGTAGATAAATATTAACAATAATTGCACCGTGAAATAATTTCATAATATGCAAAAAAATAAGCCCCGATAAAGTGGTGCTATATCAGCGCTTTATCGGGGCTTTTATTAATGTCTTTAGACC
>NZ_LN887368.1:0-3433 GCF_036621895.1 Limosilactobacillus reuteri subsp. porcinus | reverse complement strand
GCTAAGTGGGAGTAGTTCAATTTACGAAATAATCTCCCAACTAAAACCAAGAATAGGTGAAAGTATGATGAAGAAATCTTCATTTTTACTTAGGAAGGTAAACTGTAAAAATCGTTCCAACTGGCTCATTGTCGCGAATCGTAATTTTTCCGTGATATTTTTCAATAATCATTTTGACAATTGAAAGTCCAATTCCCGAACCAGTAACCTTATTGGAGTGTGATTCATCTTCACGGTAGAATCTTTCGAAAACTTTTTGGCGATTTTCTTTTGCAATTCCCTGACCTTGATCAGCAACTCTTAAAATTATGTGGCGGTCATCCGTTGTTAACTGAACATCAATTGTTGAATCAGTTGGTGAATATTTGGCCGCATTTTCTAATAAATTATGCACAAGGCTTTGAAAGTCACCCTTTGTTATCCGGTAAGATATATTCGGATTTAAATCCGTAATAAATTTCTGCTGATATGCCCCTTGGAGTGACTCAACTTCAGCGAAAATAATTTTTGATAAGTTAATTTCTGTTAATTTTTTAGTTTGGTGTCCTTCTAGGATAAGCAATTCATTTATTAATTGACTCATTCGCTGTGCTTCTTGATCAATGTACTTTAATGATTTGCCAATTAATTCTGGATGTTTATCCCCATGCCTTCTTATTAAGTTTACATGTCCCAAAATTCCAGCAAGCGGGGTCTTTAATTCATGGGAGGCATTCGCAATAAATTCTTTTTCTCGTTGCATTATACGGTACTGCCGTTCTAATAATTGATTAAAAGACTGCGCAACTTTTCGTACTTCTAACGGCTGCTGCGGAACTGCTAAAGTTTGTAATCGATCACTTTGAGGCGTGATTGCATCGATTTCATTATCTAAACTAGTCAATGGTCGGGTCCATCGTTTAGCCAACCGATGAATGATTGGGAGAGCAATGATGCTTATTACAAGGTTAATTAACAGAGTCACTATCAAGAGCCAGCCTGTTAATTTAATTAAATCATCAACATTAATCGCTACTTTTACGATTCGCTGATGATGAACTTTTTGCTGTCGTAAATAATAGACCCCATGCCGGGTTAACTGTAGATTCTTGATTGCTAAATTCCGCCGGTCAATTCGTTTAAAAATTTTATGGGCTTTTGGTGAGGTATATTTTCGTTTACCATCAGTGATCTCGATTGCGTCATCGTCTTGACGAGCAACATAAGCATTCAAAAAAGTTTCGCGATCTTGATTTTCGGGCCAATCTTCCTCAATGGTCTCAATCACTTCTTCCGCCTGATCATCAGCATAACGATAGATTAAATTAGTAGCGGTAACCACAAAAAGAAGGTTAATAACTACCAAAATCACTGCAAACAACATTAAGAAAAGACGAGTTAATTGCCGCGATGCAGTTACTGGATGTGTGTTACTCATTGCTCATCACCTAATACATAACCAATCCCTCGCACCGTTTTAATTAAGTCGCGGTATTTGCCTAACTTGTTGCGCAAAGCACGAATATAGACATCAACAGTATTGGTCTGACCATCAAAATCATACCCCCCATATTTCATTAAGAAGGTCATCACGGGTTTGAACGACTCCTGGTTCTTTAATTAGGGCAACCATGAGGGAAAATTCTTTAGGCGTTAAATGAACCTGTTTGCCATCAACCATAAATTGATGTTTTAGTAAATTTATTTCAAATGGTCCAAATTTATAATCATATTTCTCTGCTTTTTCTTGACCCAATCGTCGTAATACAACCCTAATTCGTGCTAAAAGTTCCTCAATCTCAAACGGTTTAGTAATATAATCATCTAATCCTTGATCAAGTGCCATACTAATATCGGAAGTTTGACTACGAGCCGTAATCATAATAATCGGCACATTACTTGATTGCCGAATTCGGCGCAGAACTGTGAGACCATCATAAATTGGGAGCATCCAATCTAATAAGATTAAGGTTATTTCTTTCTCTTTAAATATTTCTAGTGCCTCGCGCCCATCTTTTGCCCAGATGACTTCATAGCCTTCAAGTTCTAGCTCAGTAATCAAAAAACTAGCAAGGCTCTCTTCATCTTCAACTAACATAATTACAGCCTTATTCATTTTTCACCCTCCAAGCGATTTTCTTATCTTCTATTTTAGCTGTTTTATGTTTTTAAATGGTGGTTAAAGGTAAACGAAAAAGTTTCATATGAAACTTTTTTCTTCTTATTCATTAAGGCCATTATATCAAAATAATTTCGCCATTGATTCCGCTCCTGTTAATACATTATTAAGAACCTTTTGCCGTTGATCGCAATGAGCGTCGGCACCTTCAGTAAAATCATTCTCCTTTTTGTTGTAAAATAGTAATTGTGATTTTTACTGAAGGAAGTGGTGCAATGTCGATTGGGCAAATTTTTAACCAAGTCGTCATTATTTTCTTACTAATGCTTTTAGGAGCAGTTATTAGAAAGCTCGGATTTCTCCATCCACAATCAATTAATGATTTAACCAATATTACACTCTACTTTTTATCGCCAATCGTAATTATTAAAGCCTTTGAACAACCGTTTTCGCGATCACGATTTTATCAATTATTACTATTGATTGCTGGTGTCTTTCTGACCTATTTTGTTTCAATTTTGATTGCAAAACTACTTTTTCATAAAGTAAAGGACCAAAATATTCGTCAAATTGCAACTTATGGAAGCATCTATTCTAACAATGGTTTTATGGGCGTTCCATTAGCACAAGGACTTTTCGGAAGTGTGGGTGTCTTCTATGCCGTCGCTTCAATGATTGGTTTTAATGTCATGTCGTGGACCCAGGGAATTGGAATTTTTCAAAAACGGCAGCCTCATGATTGGGGAACACAGTTAAAGAAAATTATTTTAAATCCTAATATTATTGCTATTATTATTGGTCTTTTCCTATTCATTAGTTCTTTTCGGTTGCCAAAATTAATTTCTGGTTTTATTGATTACACCAGTCCAGCGTTTACTCCACTATCAATGATTGTCATCGGAAGTAATCTTGCCAATCTAAGTATTAAAAATATCAAATTACCAACTGCACTCTGGGGAAGTCTCTTCGTAAGGAATATTTTCTTCCCGATTCTAGGAACAATTATCTTATTATTATTGGGAATTACTGGTGTTCCACTCTTCACCACAGTAATTCTTAGTGCATGTCCAGTAGCAGGATTAGTCGTTCTTTTTACCTTACAATCAAATGGGGATGCGCGGCCAGCAACCGTCTTAATGAGTATTTCAACCATTTTGAGTTTAGTAACTATTCCATTAGTCTATTGGTTTGCTAGTTTGTGGTAATGATATATACAATCTTTGAATAAAGCGTTAAATATAATAAGCATTTCAAATAATAGCCTCCTCGTATTCTATAAATAAATCTTTACGGATTTTGCTACATTACATCTTGTCTTCTGGTCACCGCATGATA
>NZ_LN887367.1:0-299 GCF_036621895.1 Limosilactobacillus reuteri subsp. porcinus | reverse complement strand
GAGAAAACGGCGCCGTCGTTTTCTAAAAAAACTTCGCCATCAATTAAGCAACGACCTAATTCCGCGTGCCAAAAAGTATGAACGTGCCGAAGACATCTTCCAAGGTCGTAATAGCTATTCCAAGACTGATCATGATGCGACTTTTATGTGTATGAAGGAAGATCCGATGATGAATCGGGAGTTGAAGCCCGGCTATAACCTGCAAATCGCTACACATAAGCAATTTGTCCTTGATTACGGTCTCTTTTCAAATCCGACTGACACCAGGACCTTAGTACCATTTCTTACCCAGTTTCATG
>NZ_LN887366.1:0-204 GCF_036621895.1 Limosilactobacillus reuteri subsp. porcinus | reverse complement strand
CTAGTTGATAATTTGGTCAAGGATGATCCAAAAGCAGAAGGATACCTAGAAAGCCTTCATCCCCTTGGCCGTCTTGGAAAGCCAGAAGAGATTGCTAACCTTGCTTTATACCTTGCTTCAGACGAATCAAGCTTTAGTACTGGTTCAGAATTTGTCGCTGATGGTGGCTATACGGCTCAATAATATTTATAAAGAACAAACAAC
>NZ_LN887365.1:546-710 GCF_036621895.1 Limosilactobacillus reuteri subsp. porcinus | reverse complement strand
AATTGAAATTGACTGTGAAATGAACTACCCAATTGAAACGATGGTTAAAACCGATGAATTAGAGGAAACTGTCAGTTACGCTGATGTTTATGAAACAATTGCGGAGTTTGTTGCCCACCATAATTACAATTTGATTGAGAGCCTTGCTAATAATTTATTGCATG
>NZ_LN887365.1:0-263 GCF_036621895.1 Limosilactobacillus reuteri subsp. porcinus | reverse complement strand
ACAGGAGTTACATCGACGCCGGCTCATTCATTGGGGACCACGGACAATTGACCTTGATATTATTGATTTTGGTCATCAACATATTAAAACCTCAACATTAACAATTCCTCATCCAGAAATGGCTAACCGGCAGTTTGTTTTATTACCAATGCGCGAAATTACTAATCAAAATGATCCTTATTATCAGCAATTGGATCATTTAAGATCGGAAGAGCACACGTCTGAACTCCAGTCACCAGATCATCTCGTATGCCGTCTTCTGC
>NZ_LN887364.1:11421-13498 GCF_036621895.1 Limosilactobacillus reuteri subsp. porcinus | reverse complement strand
ACCACCATTACCAAATGGTAATTAAGTAAGTATACTGAATGCTGATTTCTATCTAATTCTATTGTTATCACCACATTTTATAGATATATACTAAATATATCATAGAACAAAAGAAAAAGCACTAACGTGCTTTAAGAGAGCGATTCATCCCCTACTTATAGAAGTAGGGGTATTCTCGCAAATTTATGGATAAAGGTGGCATCATGATCCGTTTTGGCATAACTGTTGCGGTCACCAAACGTTGCCATCTGTTCACGATACTTTTTTAAACGCGGTAAGTAGTCTTCTTTTAACTTCCGTACATATTTCTTAATTCTACGGCGTTTTTGCTTGTTTTGTGAACCACCTTTGATAATTTTCGGTTCGTTCTCGATCATTCGATCGAGCTGATCCACTTCTTTTTCTAGTTGATCAGTGATAGTCTCTACGCCTTGAATAGTTTTGGCTTCTTCTTTTTCAATGGTTGACTTAATATTATTTTCAACTAGTTCATCATAAAGTTCGCCAACGTGTTCTTCTATTTTTGCTTGATGCTTCTCAGTTGAACGTCTCCAGACAAATGAATACTTATTGGCATCTGCTTCAATCTTCGTTCCATCAATAAAAAGAGCATCTTGAGAGATCAAGCCTAATTCGTGAAGTTTTCCGGTAAATTGGATAAAAATCCGTTTCAAAAGTTGGGCCGTTTTTTCGCTGGTGATAAAGGAATTGATCGTGTGGTATGAAAAAGTTTGCTGTTGGACTAGCCACATCATGGGTAGATTTTTCTGCATCATCAGTTCAATCTTGCGTCCCGAGAATTGGCGTCGGGAATACCCGTAAAGAATGGCCTTCAAAAGGATTCCCAGGTGAGCAGCCGGACGATCGGTCTTTTTATTATGATCACCAGCATCCAGCAATACTTCGTTGGGGATCGAATTTACGAAATCATTAATTAAATTAACAATATGATCCGATGCTACCTTAAGTTCATATTGTAATGCTAATTGAAGCTGACCTGTGGTACAATTTTGATACATGGAAACCGACTCCTTTTGGTTGATTTGTGGTTATTTCTATCATAACAGGAGATTGGTTCCTGTATACACGAAACCCGGATGATTTGCAAGTGAATTGCGAATCATCCGGGTTTTCATTTTGAGGAATAGTTTTTTCCCAGCCTCTTTTTAATTTCAGTCTCTGATCAGCAGGATTCTGCTTTTGAAACTTTTAGATTAGTCTTCGCGACGCTTCTTGCGCGTACCGAACAATGCCAGCATTGATGCGATACCGGCAAAGCCTAAGCCCATTGCAGCCGTGGCTTCGTTCTTGTCGTTACCGGTTTGTGGCAGCGTTGCAGCCTTAGCAGCTTCCGTCTTAGCTGACGTTGGCGTTGCTTGGCCTTGACCAGCTGGTGACGCAGGAGTCTGTGGCTGTGCTGGTTCAGAAGGCGTCGTTGGCATTTCCTTCTTAGTGTATGGCACCGGCGTGTCTTCAGTTGGATCTGCCGGCGTGATTGGGCTTGGATCAACCGGTGTGTAGCCTGGTACTTCCGGAATTGGTTCGTTTGGTACGACCTCGGTTGGATCATTTGGATCGTTTTGATAAATCGGCGTGTCCGCACCTGGAATTGGCGTACCGTTTTCATCTACTGGAACGATCTTACCGATCTTCTTGTAGATGAATGTTGCGGTTTCATCACCATTGCCAAACGTACCCTTGGTGTTGTCCTGTTTTACCAGAACGTAGCCGTTGATGACCTTGGCATCACCAGTCACGTCAAAGCCGTCGCCGCTCTTGTATGAGCTACCCTTGTTAACGCTTGGCAACAGTTCATTGCCATCTTCGTCCACAAACTTCTCCGTCAAACCGTATTGGTTCTGCTTGTATGGTACTGGCGTGTCCTTGCCTGGATCAGTTGGCGTAACCGGACTTGGGTCAACTGGCGTGTAGCCTGGCACGTCTGGAATTGGTTTGTTTGGCACGACCTTCGTTGGATCGTTAGGGTCCGTTGGGTAGGTTGGCGTGTCCGCACCTGGGATTGGCGTACCATTTGGATCAACCGGAACAATCTTCCCGTTTGGTGCGTAAGTTACCG
>NZ_LN887364.1:10675-11172 GCF_036621895.1 Limosilactobacillus reuteri subsp. porcinus | reverse complement strand
GATTGGCTGGCCTGGCGTTACCGGCGTTGGATCGTTAGGCGTGATCGTTTGCGTCTTGTGCTTCAGGTGCACTACAAAATCGTTGCCTTGCTTAGCATAAGTCTGCGTACCATCGGCAAAATTATTAGAAACCAATTCGTATCCTTGGTCTTCGTAGCTCTTGATCTTGTCGGCCGTGGTGTAGTTAATCTTTGAACCAACCTTGCCGCTTGGCAGATCAGATGAGCTTAACGTTTTACCAGTCGTGTCATCAACGTACTTGATCGTACCAGTAACTACTTGGACATATGGTACCGGCGTGTCCTTGCCTGGATCAGCTGGCGTGATTGGACTTGGATCAACTGGCGTGTAGCCTGGTACATCTGGAATTGGTTCGTTTGGCACGACTTTCGTTGGATCATTAGGGTCCGTTGGGTAGGTTGGCGTGCCGGCACCTGGAATTGGCGTACCATTTGGATCAACTGGTACCAGCTTGCCGTTTGGTGCGTAAGTTACCG
>NZ_LN887364.1:0-10430 GCF_036621895.1 Limosilactobacillus reuteri subsp. porcinus | reverse complement strand
GATTGGCTGGCCTGGCGTTACCTGATTTGGATCATTAGGCGTGATGGTTTGCGTCTTGTGCTTCAAGTGAACCACAAAGTCGTTGCCAGTCTTTTCGTAGACCTGACTGCCATCAGTGAAGTCACTGGATACCAATTCGTAGCCTTGGTCTTCGTAAGCCTTGATCTTATCTGCCGTCGTGTAGTTGATCTTGGAACCAATCTTACCGCTTGGCAAATTATCACTATCAAGTTCTACACCAGTAGTGTCATCGATGTACTTGATCGTACCCGATACTTGGTTGTTGCTGTAGGTTACCGTAACCGTTGTGTCGCCTTCACCAGCCGTAACTACTAGTGATGAAACATTAGCAATATCGACGTTATCATAGCCTACGGAGCTTGGATCTGCTGATTTAACGGCATCCAAGGTCTTTTCAATTGGCGTCCAGGCACGATCGGCACTTTCGGTGTCAACCTTGCCATCATTGTTGGTGTCGTAGCCCAGAATCTTGCCAGTTACCTTGTCAACGATAGCAGTCCGCGTAAATTCAGCAGTTTGAACGTATGAGCTCGTACCGTCCGGGGCACCATTAACCTTATTGCCGTTTTCGTCAACATAGTTAATCGTCCGCTTTACCGTAGCAGTCAAGTCATCCTTAGCAACACCATCTGGGTAGGTAACGTCACCCTTAGGATTGATTGGTTCGCCAGGAGTCTTAGGGTCAGTTGGCGTAACTGGCGTCGTTTGGTGACCATAGTAAACCTTTTCCGTTACGTTGGTCGTATCACCATCAACCGTAACCGCAGCTACCGAAGCACGATCTGGAGCCGTGTAACCGTAATCAGAAAGTTTGGCAGAATCCTGCTGCGTCCAAGTCTGAGCATCAACTTTCCAGCTGTCATCGATCGTGTAGCTAGAACCGTCAGCTGAGATCGTACCGTAACCGATAAAGTTATTCTGATCATCATAGATCTTGTTACGCGTCAGCGTTGCCGTTTGCGTAACCGTGCTTTCCAGATTAGATGGAATTGGTTCACCCGTTACACTGTCGTAGTATTCGATCGTCCGCGTAACATCCTTGGTTTCAGCTTCCGTGTGGTAAGTTACCTGTTCGTAAACATAGTAAACATCATTAACGTTGTTGGAGCTGATTCGGCCCGTTTCATCGGATGGAGTTACATTGTAAGTGTAGCCATTAACGGTCGTTGTACCAGCAGTCCCCATTGACTTGTCACTCTTAACGTAGCGGTAAGTCTTACCATTGACGGTAATCGTTTCTGGTTTATAGGTTGAACCAGATACATCATAGGAAGTGTTATTACCAGAGTTTTCATATGCCGTCGTTGGCGTTTGAATTACCGTACCATCGCTGGTTACGTAGTTGATGCGAACCTGACCTTGTGGAGCATAGTAATACTGAACCGGTTCTTGACCAGCATACAAACCATTGGCTAAAACAATTACAGTAAGATGTTTTTTGTACCCTGTAAGTTGTTCTTCAGTAAAGCCTGCATCAGTTATGTACTTTGTTCCGTTTGTACTGTTAATGTACCATGACTTACCAGAACCATTATTACCATTAGAAGCAAATGCACCAGGCGCCAATGAATCTGTAGAGAAAATTGTCTTCCAAATGCTTGAATCATCGATACTGTTAATAGTAATTGCGTTTCCATTAGCATCTTCTTTCAACGCAACCCTTAATTCAACTCTAGCATATCCGTCATCTGAAGTAACAACGTAAACTCTGGCAAGTTGAAGTTGATCAGATAATTCTAGATTACCGCTAACATATACATCACCAACATGATACGTCTTAGCCAAATTTCCAGTAGTCGAAGATGGGGTGCTGATCAAATCATAACCCTTGAATTCTCTAGAATCAGAGGCGGTATATTTGTAACCTTCACGTCCAGTTTCTTCGTATGTTGCCAAGATAGTTTCATTGCCAGCAGCATCCTTAGCAATATATTCAGTTTTAATGGTACCAGCAGCTGGATATGTCACTGCTGTATATGTTCCCGGAGTAGGATTACTGTCAATCTTACCATTGGTATAAATAGCTAATGCAGTCAAAGAACCGTTGTTGGGATTAATAGAGATACGAGAAGTAGAAGCAGTACCAACCTTAGTGTTAGTATACGTAATTTCATAATATTGAGTAACGTTATTTACTAGACTAGTTAACTCAAACCCATCTACGCCATTGTTAACTTTAACTGCACCCGAGTTAGGAGTTAAAGCCCGCTCCCATTTGACTGTATCAGTAGTTGCGTCAACTACTTGTACATATACAGTATCATCATATATACCATTCGTTGCATTCTTACTAGTCGAAAGACGAATATAGTAGTGAGTATTATTCTCACCGTTGTAAGTCTTAAATTTACTACTGTCAGTAACACCCCACTTGTCAAAATCGCCACCTAAGCTGACAATTCCAAACGTGTAGCGACCATCAGTTGGATCAGCCTTGTATCCAGACGGAATATTGCTTTCATCTGCAACAACACTTGCCCCGTTGGCATCGCTCATCCCAGGAGTCACGTCACTGTCAGTCAAGCCCTTAGCCTTACCTTCATCAGTAATCTTACCTTCCGCAGATGCTGCATCATCGCTGGCAGCCTGACTATTAGCAGTCGTAGCAGTTGAAGCATCAGTAGTTGCTGCTGAAGCACTGGAAGCAGCAGATGATGCCGTCGAAGCAGCCTGTGAGCTGTCCGTAGTTGACGTTGCAGCCGTTGCCGTTTGCGCGCTGGCTGCTGCTGAACTAGCCGCCGCACTGCTGGCAGCTGAAGAATTCGCGCTACTCAGCGTAACCGCACTGGCACTGGTATCATTGGCAGCGCTGTTTACGCTAGCCGTGTCAGCACTGGTATCCTTACCAGTCGTCGTGTCGGCAGATACTTGGCCATTGCTGAAAAACATTAATGTCCCCAAAAGCACGGATACCGTTCCGATGCTTAATTTACGCAGTGAGAACCGTTGAGCGCGATTGGCACTCTTTTGTTCCTGCATATATTTATTATTCTTGGAATACATATATGTAGACCTCCTAAATCTAAAATCTCAATATCGAATAAAGCTAATATCAAGGTTTTCTTGGCAGCTGCTAATCTGGTGAATTTTTTGTTAATCACTTTATAACTTATTTTCAAATTGGCAAACTTTTTTTGTCGCCTAAATTCGCTTTTAATTCGATAAGCAGATTACTTTTCAACACGACTTATTGTATATGGGAAATGGCTCTACGTCAAGTAGTGTTGATACGCAAATATGAATTTTCGCCAATTAAATAAATCCGCGTTTTAAATGCCGTAAAGTAACGATAACCACAGGCAAATCGTTTGATAGTTTTAATTCGATCATTAATCCCTTCGGTTCGACCATTTGAGAACTTCGTCTCAAAGCCACGCTTAATTCCCTCTTTAATAGCGCGCTAAAACTTGACAACGGTGGATTGTATAATGGCTGACACTGTCTGGCCGAAGTTTAAGTAATTGAAAGAAAGTTGTAAAATCACGTTGATTGTAAGCACGCTTCAAGGATTGAATAAAATTATAGGTGGCTCTTAACTCTTGGTCATATGCTAACATTAAGTCTAAGATCATAATGGAATTAACAACGCGATTAAAATAACGTCCTTCGTAATAAACTTTTGTACTTAAATTTTCCCGATCTTGAAGAAATAGCCGCCAATAACGTTTAAGGCGCCGAGCTTGTTTCTGCTCCGCAGAATCACCTTTTCGCAAACGATTGAAGACATGAATTCGCACATGATTCATCGTATCATTAAGGTATTTGGCAATATGAAAGCGATCATAGATGATTTGCGCACAAGGAAAAACGGTTTTAACTAGTTGATCATAAGCAGCGTTCATATCCATCACCAGATATTTCACCCGGCAACGAGCTTGACGAGTAAACTGTTGATAATGCTTAAATAAACTACATAATCGACGATCTTCAAGAAGCTCAAATAAGCAACTTTGATCACCATCAACGGCGATGAAACTCATCTTACCTTTAGCACTCCGCATTGACTTAAATTCATCAATACATAGCGTTTCCGGTAGATAGTTTAAATTCAGTTTATATTGATCGGCGAGGTCCAAAAGGACCCGCTGAACTGAAGCCTCACTGATAAATAAATCATGGGCAATATCTTTAATTGTTTGAATTCGAGTTAATTGAAGAATAACTTCACGCCTTAAATCGCGACTAATTGTCCGTTGCTTTTCAAAGAGATAACTAGTCGCATTAAATGTTGTATGACAGTCAGGACATTGAAACCGTTGGGTCTTAACGAGTAACACCAATGGCTGAGCCCTAAATTGACCATATTTGTGTTTAGCTTGATAAAACCCATATTTTAAGATTTGACCGCGATTAATAACTCCGCAGTTTGGACAAGCTCGCGGCGTATAAGAAAGGGTACAGGATATTTGCGCCACGCGAACATTTTTAATTACTTTATATTTAAGCCAATGATGAGGAAAATTTAAGTGAGGGTCTGTTAAATTGAGAAGAGTTCTTGTATCATTATCCATGGAGGTTACCTTCTTTACTATGTGATTTGGCGATTTCATTGTATCAGAGGGCATGCCTCTTTTTAGTTTAAAAACAAAAAATCTGGTATTGGTATAGAAAGTGATATTTCTATATCAACACCAGATATTGTAGAGCCCGTTTTTTCATATATTATATTTACGGTCCAACAATCGTTATGCAAAAAATGAAACTGGATCAGCGAACTCAAATCTGACATCAATTATTCATAAGTTACATAAAGATTCATCTGCTCACCAAAATATCTTTTGTTCTTCCAACCAGCTCCACTTAATTAAGCATCCAAAATCGAAGCAGATTGCCACGATGGATTTTCTAGCTTAACTTGTCTTTTTCAATTCAACATCGTTTTTTATGTCATTTGGAAGTTATCGTTATATAACCATCTTCACGAAAATTGACACAAGCTTAACTATATGATACAAAAAGTGTTGATTGAAATCTCGAGGTAAACTCATTTTACACAGCCTTTAGCGAGGTTAAATAAACAGATTATTACGTCATTAATGTGTACAAAATGGAGAATTGGTGTCGTATTGTAACAACCGTTCATTTATAGAATTTACCAGTTGATCAACTAAAGATACGATTAGTTCATTAAATAAAAAATCCATCAAGATAAGTTATGATTTCAATTAACTTTTCACTTGATATTTACACAAGCATACGTTTGAAATAAATTTCAGTTTGGATGTATCTGAAAGGATGAATCGATTATGACCGATATTCGCATTATCAATACTAAGAACCGCATTCGCATGGGGATGATCAATGCACTGAAAGAAAAGCCATTGAATGAAGTTACTACGAAAGACATTATCGAAGCAGCTGAAGTCAGTCGTAAAACTTTCTACACCTACTATAATGACCAAAACGATCTGCTCTTCGAAATCGAAAATGCCATGATTTCAGATTTGGTTGAAGGTATGAAGAAAGACCGAGAAGCAGTTACTCAGCTCGATAACACTGCTGACCAGGTTGAGATTGCCAAGCTGGCCGACCAAGCCTTTGTCGAAACCATCAAGGCCTGCGCTAAGCACCGTGAAGTTACTCGGATCCTGCTTTCTGCCAATGGTGACATTAACTTCCTTTCCAAAATCAAAAAGGCCGTTTATAAAGAACTCTTGGCACGGGCACCTAAACTGGTCGCAGCCAATGACCCATCCGTACAGAATCTTAAAAAACAATTGCCAGTCCGGATTCCGCTTGACTACCTGTTTGAGATCTATGTCGGCTTGATGGTCAACATTATTCAACACTGGCTGACTTCTGAAAACCCAATCTCACAGCGTCAGGTTCGTGGAATTATGGGAGCTGCTCAGATTCTCTCACCACTGCAGCTGCTTGCCTTTTCCGATCTGCCAGAAGATTTGAACGATATTGAAGACTACCAATTCTAAACATACATAAGAGGCTGGGAATTAACTGTTAATTCCCAGCCTCTTAAATAAAATCAATTTTTATTCAGCCCAACGTTTACCATTGATTCATCATTATGAATAAAGATAGCGCCACGGTTACCAGGACGCGTTTCCCAGCCTGTGATTGGTTCACCATTGAAGAAGAGTCGCTTAGCCTCAATTTCACCCATTACCGATTGATCAGTAAAAACAGTCACACTGCTCAAATCAGTCTCTAATGGGTATCCGGTCCGAGGATCTAGTAAATGGTGATAACGACGACCATTTTTGATCAAAAATCGTTCATAAATCCCAGATGTAACTGCCGAACAAGCCGGTTCGCGGACAGTTGCCAAATTTTCACCTCGATGCAGTTGCGGATCCTGCACACCGATGATCCACTGCCCATCATCCCGCCGTGGCGACTTACCAACAAATAAGAGATTTCCTCCTAAGTCGATAATTCCCGCGGGAACTCCAGCTTCAATCCAAAGATCCCGAATACGGTCCGCAATATAGCCCTTCGCAATTCCGCCAAGGTCTAATTCCATCCCCGGCTCTTCTAAATATACCGTCCGTGCTTCTCGGTTCAGCAATACTTTATAAGGGTCGATCAACTTCAACCGCTCTTTGATCTCAGCATCACTTGGCACGTGCGCCCCTGCAAAACCGATTTTCCATAATTTTACTAACGGGCCAATCAAAGCGTTAAAGCCAAAGTTTTCACGACTATATTTCACTGCCAGCTCAATGAGGTCAAAAGTCGTTGGCGATACCATTTTCGGAGTTTTCCCTGCACCATGGTTCACCGACATCACTTCTGATTCATTACGGTTAACCGTTAATTGGTCCTCATAGTGGTCAATTAGGTTCATTGATTTCTTTAACAATGAAAAATATTTGTTGCCAAAAATCGTTAAATTTATGCGAGTTCCGAGAGCGTGATGAGTCATCACATGCCGCTGCGCCATCAATTCATTATTCATAACTAGTTTTCGGATGCACCTGTTGTAGCATCTGCCTCATCATCATTTGCGTCTATGCTACCTGCATCTGATACGCCTGTTGTAGCGTCCGCATCAGTATCATCGTTTGCTGCTGGGGCTGGGCTCGCAACCACTTCACTAGCATTATCAGTGTTATCATCATCGCTTGATTCTGAAGCACCAGTTGATGCGTCAACACTGTCAGCTTCTTCACTGTTGTCGCTAGCATCTTCATGCTTAGATGCACCAGTGTTACCATCAGTACTCCATGCTCCATTTTCGAAGAGGTTAAGAATGTATTCCACACTACCAGTAAATTCGATGGTTCCAAGGTAATGACCATTAACATCACGTAAAGCGTAGTATTGGATCAATGAACGGTGACCATTCATCCATAATGGACGGGTAACAACATCCTTCTTACCTTCTCGGAAACTATTAATGATGCCCATTACAGCAGGTACAGCCAATGGTGGATGACATTCTTGAACAGTTTCACCAAGGGAAGCTACATTACGAACGTGTTCCCGGTTTGGCTTATCAGAGAACCATGCGAAATGGTCAGTACTGTCGATTAGGTCAATTTCAAATGGGATTGTACTGAAGATTTGTTGAACTTCTTTTAATGTCAACCGACCAGTAGGGAAATTAATGTAAGCTTCACTGATCGTTGGTTGTTTAACGGACATATCCAGTCCCTCCTTATTTGTATTTTCAAAGATTTGAATGTATTCCACAAAATGAGTAAAGCAGTCTTCAAGGTTATCTCGTGCTTCGGCATTAATTAACCGACCGTCTTTGGAGAAGGAATGACTAGCATTACCAATCAAAACTTCATTTCCTGGTAACAAGTTAGCATCACAATCAGGAGAAACCAGAATCTGACGCATTTGAACTTGCGATCTTGCAGAAGCTTGGCGTCCATAAGATACCCCGACAACCATGACGGGCTTGTGTTTTAATACATCAGTCTTGTAAGAAAGCCATTCTACTGTACTCTTTAAGGCCGCTGGAATTCCGTGGTCATATTCAGGAGTTGAGAAAATAACTCCGTCTGCAGCCTTAACTTTTTGCTTTAACTTCCATACCTCTGTTTGTTCAGAAAGAGGGGTATCAACGCTAAATGGTGGCAATTGGCTAATTTCAGCAATTTCAATATCAGCCATTTGACGGAAGTGCTTTTTCATGTATTTAAGCAAAATCCGGTTATATGAGAAATTGGCATTAGTTCCAACTAGAGCAAGAATTTTCATTACTTCTTCGCCTCCTTCTTTTCAGCAACCATGCGATTGATTGCCTTGGCGTAGTGTTTGAATTCACGCATACATTTTTCTAAGAAATGAACAGTGGTTTCGTTAGTAATAGCGCCATCTTTATCAATGATATTAGCAGCATCACTCATAAAGAACTCTTCGTTTTGGAAAATATAAGCATTAACACCTGGTGAGATTAAAATATCTCGTAATTGAACTTGGGAACGGGATGAACCTTGGTCATGGGTAGAAGCACCGATGATCATGACCGGCTTATTTTCTAATGGGTGAACTTCATAGGAAAGCCATTCGATTACACTCTTCAAAGCAGACGCAACAGAGTGGTTGTATTCTGGGCTGGCAATAATAACAGCGTCGGCGCTTGAAACACGACGATCAATATCAGCAACAACCTCAGGAATCTTTCCCTTATAATTTTCATTAAACATTGGCACTTGACGAATATCAATCACATCAATATCATCATCACTAAAATGACGGGCAATAAATTCTAATAACATCCGGTTGTATGAATGATTAGCATTTGACCCGGCAATTGCAGCAATTTTCAAACGTGTCACTTCCTTTAAGTTATTTATGCAACATTTCACATTGTTATTCTACTACATTTTACTCATTCAAAAAACATATTATTAGTAATATGCACACTTAATTAACTATTTCCATAATAACTGATTATAAGTTTGGCTAAGTTATCATTCCGAAAATTAATTACGCGATTTTTCATCTCTGACATATTTGTTCAGTGGTATTTGGAGATGTGCTAAAATATTAAACACATTGAATTAATAGAACGGAGAAATAATATGACACAAACTAAACAACATGAACAAGATGTTGATGTATGGGTTGGGAAGCGATTCCCACTCACGATTCGTCGCCTTGGCGTTAATGGGCACGGGATCGGCTACTATAAGCACAAGGTATGTTTCGTCCCTGGTGCCCTGCCAAATGAAGTCGTGGTCGCGGAAGTTACACGCGTTCTCCCACGCTATCTTGAAGCTAAAATTCACCGGATCCGGAAAAAGAGTCGGGATCGGGTAACGCCACGAGATGAGTACACTGATATCGCTGGTGGTTTTGAACTTGAAAACCTCGCTTACCAACAACAATTAAAGTTTAAACGGCAAGTAATCATCGATAGTCTCGAAAAGTTTCAACCATACGGCTACCGTAATTGCGATGTTCGCCCAACTATTGCAGCCCCTGAAGAATACGGTTACCGTAACAAGGCCCAGTTTCAAATCCGAATGGTCAATGGCAAAGTAGCAGCCGGTCTTTACCAGCCAAACAGTCATACCCTTGTTGATATGGAGACTTGTGCTGTTCAAATGCCCCGTACAATGGAGACAGTTCGCGCCGTTACAAAGATGATCGAAGATTTGCAAATCCCAGTTTATGATGAAAAGCACAATAGCGGTATCATCAAGACCTTAGCAGTCCGTGAATCATGGTCAACTGGGGAAGTCCAATTAACCTTCATTACTAATTCTGCTAAACTTCCTCACAAACGCGAATTGCTTGAACGCATTGAAAAAGAACTACCAGCAGTTGTTTCAGTTATGCAAAACGTTAACCCGGGTGATACACCCTTAGTTTGGGGTGATAAAATGATCCACCTTGCTGGAAAAGATTCAATTCTTGAAAGCTTGATGGGACTTGATTTTAAACTCTCGGCACGCTCCTTCTTACAACTAAATCCCGAACAAACAGAGGTATTGTACGAAGAAGCTTCTAAGGCCCTTGAACTAGACAAAGATGATACCTTAATTGATGCATACGCCGGGATCGGGACAATCGGTCTTTCCCTTGCATCGCGGGTAAAAGCTGTTCGCGGAATGGAAATTATCCCCGAAGCAGTTGCCGATGCTAACGAAAATGCCAAGTTAAATAATATTACTAACGCTAGATATGAAGCCGGCAAAGCGGAAGAAGTTCTTCCCCGCTGGCAAAAAGAGGGACTTAACTTTGATGCCCTTGTTGTTGATCCTCCACGAACTGGGTTAGATGACCAATTAATCAAGCAAATCTTAAAAGTTAAGCCGCGAAAGTTTGCCTACGTCTCATGTAGCATGGCTTCTCTCGCCCGCAACTTACGGCGATTAACTAGTGTCTATCACGTTGACTACATTCAACCAATTGACATGATGCCCCAAACAGCACGCTGTGAGGCAGTCGTGAAATTATCATTACGAAACGGAATTGAACTACTCCCACTT
>NZ_LN887363.1:0-19422 GCF_036621895.1 Limosilactobacillus reuteri subsp. porcinus | reverse complement strand
ATTCCCAGCCTCTTTTTATTTTACTTATTTATCGGCTGTCTTAGCGTCATCTTGACCTGCTTCATCGTCTTCAGTAGATGCTGGCTTTTGATCACTAGTAGCATCGATAATAATATCGTTATTATCTTCATCTGCTTCTTTATTCTTCGCTAATTCCTCACGAATATCAGCAGTTTGCTTATCAAAGTCATCATTAGTCATATGATTAACTACTTTATTGGCGCTATCTTTTACCTTACCCGTAACATTATTAACAGCATCCGCAGCGCCACTCACCTTATCGTTCAAGTTAGAATCACTCATAAGATCATCAACAATGTCTAATGCGTCTAAGGTGTAATCAGTCACATAATCAGCAACTTTATTAATCTTTTCATCAACGCTTTCTTTCAATGCTTCTTTTTTAGCTGGTGCCATTTTCTTCCATGCAGCATATGTTGCAGCTCCACCTAATAATATCCCAGCAAGTAACTTTTTACTCATTATTTGTCATTCCTTTCTTTTGCTTCCGATGCTGTCTAAATTTGTTGAAAGCATCTAAAACAAGCGTCTTTCCTGCAAACTTAAAAATACTCCGGTCAAATTGTCGCTTTTCGCGGTGTAGCCGGGCTTTCTCGACCATTTCTTGAAGTGAGGCATTCACTTCTGAAACACTCTGACTTACATCTGCAACTGCTTTAACCGCCGGATCTAGTTGTTCTGATTTATGGTTAATATCGTCTAACAATGTATTCGTGTTACTTAGCACGTCCTCCATTTCTTGGCTAAGATAATGAACATCCCGCGTTAAAGTTGTAATACTTTTATTTGTTTCTTTCATTGTCTTACTCAATTGATTCAACAGGATACATGCAAAAATGACTAATATTAGGAATGCGATTGCCGCAATTAACCCTGCCAACTGGCCAAAAGTCATCTGATAATCCCTCCTTTAGTTTTCAAAATACTTATTCAATACTAAGAATATCATAAAACAAATAAAAACGATAATCTAGTGTAGTCGACAGAAGCTTGTCTTCCCTGTTAAAATATTTATTAGTATTTTTTAGGAGGTTATTATGATCACTGGTGCCACTTCACTTACATCAAAACAAACGGAACAATTAAAAAAAGCTTTTACAGATTTATCCTGGCACGAAATTTCACAACAACTTTTAAGTAAATTTCTTTTAATTATCGTTACGTTTGTCTTATTTTTAATACTTTTATGGGTAGGACGAGTTATCATTGTCCACCTTTTTCAAGAATCAAAAAAATACAATGTACTAAAAAATAGCAATCGAATGGCAACGGTAAAAGCCCTTGTCTTAAACATTTATCGTTATACTTGTTATTTTTTCCTATTGTACGCCATATTATCAGAAATTGGCGTTCCAGTGGGTACTCTAATTGCTGGAGCCGGAATTTTTAGTTTAGCATTGGGGCTTGGTGCGCAAAGCCTTGTTAGTGATATTGTGACTGGATTTTTCATCCTACTTGAGCAACAATTAGACGTCGGCGATACTGTCCAAATCGGTCAAATCAAAGGAACAGTAACTGCTCTTGGTATTCGTACTACGCAAGTTACTAGTTCCGATGGGACACTTAATTTTATTCCTAACCGTAACATTACCATTGTGCAAAATCTTTCGCGAAATAATATGGTTAGCAACGTTGATATTCGGATTACTTCAAAAACCCCTCTTAGCAAGGTAGAAGAAATCGTTACGCAAGTTAATAAAAAGCTAGTGCCACAAACAAAAGCACTACAATTAAAACCAGTTATTGTCGGACCAGTCGTTACCCCAGACGGTGCGCTCGTTTTTCGCGTGACGATAACAGCAGTCAGCGGAAAACAATCAACTGTTGCTAGTCACTTTTTGGCGGCATATCTTAAAGAATTACGAACGAATAATATTCCAATTGCCTGGGAGGGAGCACCTAATGAGTATTAAATTAATCGCTACTGATATGGACGGAACCTTTTTACGAGATGACCATACTTACAATCATTCTTTATTTGCAAAGGTCTTTCGTCAACTTGAACGCCATAATATCTACTTTGTCGCTGCTAGCGGATCCAGTTTTCCACGGTTGCAACGAGAATTTAAAGACTACACCGCCAAGATGGGATTTATTTCGCAAAACGGTTCAGTTATTCATTTAGGAAGCAAATTATTTAAATCTTTTCCTATTAATCAAGAATCTTTAGCCCGGGTTATTCATGTCCTTGACCGTTTCTATGGTCCACAAGATATTAATCAATTAGTAATCTCTACTAGTGAAAAATCTTATGTCGATCAGGGAATGAGTGCTCATGATTTCAATATCGTGAAACTTTTTTATGAAAATGTGGAGCGCATTCCTGATATCCGGCAGATTTTCACTCAACGACCAACTGAAAATTTTACTAAGATATCGATTAATTTTGCTAACCATATCGATCTTAAAAAAGTTGCAACAACCTTAGATGGTTACTTACCGCCATCTTTAATCATGGAAAATTCAGGCTTTAATACTGACTTAATCGGTAATGCTGCTGCAACTAAACAAAATGCTCTTTCCCTTTTGCAGTCCCACTTTAATTTAAAGGCAAATGAAATTGTTACGTTTGGTGACAATGAAAATGACCTCGGGATGTTAGCGATGACGAGTCAAAGCTACGCAATGCAAAATGCACAACCAATTATTCAAATGCAAGCTGCCCACACCACCACAATTGATAATAATCATGATGGCGTCTTGCAGACTATTATCCAATTAATTAAAAATGAACGATAAAAAGAGGCCTCCAACATTCGGTTTTACCGGGCGCTGGAGGTCTCTGTTGTACTGCGCTATTTGTTTTTTATGAGAGTAACTCGACTTATGTCACAGCTACTTTCATTATTTTCCAAAAGTATGCATTGTATAATTGACTGCCTTTAATACTTCACGACGCGTCACAATTCCGCAAAAGTAATTATGATCGTCCACCACCGGTAAAAATGACTGATCAATTAAGAGGTGTAAATTTTCTTCGATATCAGTTGGATCTTGGATAACTGGCGCATCGGTTTGCATCACATCCCTGACCTTTAATTCATTTAAGCGCTCCACATTGATCCGTTTTGTCTCCAATAATCGGTCAGTAATCATCGCCAAAGAAACTTGACCACAGTAACGGTTTTTATTATCAATCACAATAATTTTAGCGTACCGATCCTTAGTAAGGACTAAAAATGCATGATCTAAACTGTTGCTTTGATTTACTGTTGCAACTAAACTGGCAGGGATCATAAACTTCTGCTTATTTTTCAGCAATAAAGTCCGTAAACGCTGATCAATCACAAAAATACACTCCTTTATTTCTGACGCCTGAATTCACAATGTAATTCAGGAACAGCTTCCATCTCGCGGTTATAATAATCAACAATAAACTGCTCAGGCTGCGCATCAATAATTGCAAAAGTTCCCCCGAGTTTAGCATATTCACCACGAGGAAAACTGATGCTCCCAGGATTAATTATTAGCATTTGATGATCGTAAACGGCTCCTAATTGATGAGTATGCCCATAGCACACAATGGAGGCACCTTTTTCTTGGCCGGTAAGCATCAGAGGGGTCAGAGAAAAATTGACTCGCTGTAAATGACCATGAGTTAGATAGAGCTGCTCTTGCCCAGCATTAATTACCAACTCATTAGGGTACGACAAACCATAATCATTATTCCCCTTCACTGCCTTAAAATTGCTCATCGGTTCCTGATCAGGAGCTAATTCTGAATCCCCACAGTGAATCATTAGGTCAACCTGATCCCTCATTTCTTGAACAATCTCTGTCAAAATTTTTTCTTCTCGATGGTTATCACTCACAACTAATATCTTCATTTTCTATTTCCACCAATCATTAAATTGCTTCATAAATGACCGTAATGCGCGGCCACGATGACTAATTTGATTCTTTTGGCCCGCTGTTAACTGGGCCATTGATTTGCCTAATTCATCGACATAAAAAAGCGGGTCATAGCCAAAACCGTTTTCTCCCGTGAGTTGATGAAGAATATGACCATCAACTCGGCCATTAGCAACTAGTTTTGTCCCATCAGGCTTAATTCCGACGATGGTAGTATGGAAGTGAGCAGTCCTTTTTTCATCCGGTACCCCATTTAATGCCGATAAGAGTTTAGCATTATTAGCAGCATCGTCATGATCACCAGCATACCTTGCTGAACGTACCCCTGGAGCACCGCCAAGGGCATCAACCATTAATCCCGAATCATCCGCCATAACAGGTAATTGAAGTTCATTAGCAGCTGTAGTGGCTTTAATTGTTGCATTTTCTTCGAATGTTTTACCATTTTCATTAATTGCTATTGGTGCAAAATCGGCTAATGTTTTTACTTCAATTTCTAGGGGAGCAAGCATCTCTTGGTATTCACGCGCTTTCCCAGCATTCTTTGTTGCAATTACGATTGTTTTCATTTTAACCTTCCTCGTTTAATTCAATATGTGCACACTTACTGTATCCGTTTGGTAACCATTGTTGTGCACCAGCAACTAAGTCTTTAACATCTCCCGTTGAATAAAGGTCGATACTTGACGTTAAATCATCACTCAATTGATTTTCACTAGTTAATAATTCCTTTGTCTGTCTGATTGTCTCAAATGCAGGATCAATTAACTGAACATTAGATCCTAATTTATTATGAATTTCTTTTTGTAAAAACGGAAAATGGGTGCATCCAAGGATCAAAGCTTCAATCGATTGATTATCAAATACTTTTAATTCAGCATCAACAGCTTTTTGTGCTTCAGCTGTCCCTGTTTGCCCATGTTCAACAATTGGGACAAGTGGCTGTGCGGGAGAACTGATAACACCTAGATCTGGATTGAGTTTAGCTAACGTTTTAGCATAAGCGCCATTTTTAATAGTGGATTCAGTGCCAATTACCCCAATTTTTTTATAATGATGTTGGGTAGCAGCCATGGCTCCTGGTTCAATTACCCCAATTACTGGAATTGGTAATTCATTTTGAAGAAGTTGAAAAGCTGCTGCAGTCGCGGTATTACATGCAATTATCATCATTTTTACATCTTGTTTTAACAAGAATTTTCCAATGTGTAATGCTAATTGCTGAATCTGTTCTTTTGTCTTAGTTCCATATGGAAAATGCCCTTGGTCCCCCACAAAAATTACAGATTCTTGGGGCATTTGTTCACGAAGTACACGAATTACAGATAGGCCGCCTAACCCTGAATCCATAACCCCGATTGGTCGTTTATCCATTCTCTTCACCTCGTTAATTCATTAAAACGTTTAAAACCTTGAAACTATATTATCCGTTTCTCCATAAGATTTTGCAAGTTTTTCAGGTTTAACCCTATTAAGATCTTGAATTTTAAGTATAATAATAATGATTGTTAAAAAGGAGCGAGTGGATATGAGTCAGAAATTATATAATCAGTTAATAGCCGGTCATCAAGGACTAGGGGCTGGGACAATGCGTGATGTGATTTTACCAGCCATCCTAGGCAAAGAGACCGATGAGATGCTATATTGGATTGGTAAAGATCTCGCTCGAGTATATCCTGTTGCTACAACTGAAGATCTAGTATACCTCACTAATCAGCTAGGCTTTGGCCGCTTAGCTTTACGTAAAAAAAGCAATACTTCTCAAGTGTGGCGGCTATCAGGGGTAATTGTAAAGGAACGGATTCAAAGAGACGAAGAGGAAACCTCCTTTGGTTTAGAGTGTGGTTTTCTTGCTCAAGAAGTAGAGTTTCAACTTGGAACGGTTGCAGAGGCAAAGATCTTTGACCGTCACCGTGATTATGTTGATATTTTGATTCAAAACGATCCACAAAGTTCAGCTGATAATGAACGATCCGAAATGGTAACATTCATCACTGTTGATCGCCCTGACGAAAAAGAAGACGCCCCCAAAAAAGAAACTCGGCATTCACTACTAAAGCGACGAAAAAAAGATAAAAAATAAGTTTAAAATACGAAAAAGCTGGAAGAAAACAAAAAGTTTTTCTCCAGCTTTTTTCTAATCAACATATTGTTGTAAGATTTGCTTTAATTGATCTTCACTATGGTAACCAATGATTTGGTCTACTACCTTACCATCTTTCTTAACCATTAATGTAGGGATACTCATAATCCGGAATTTTTGTGCAGTTTCTGGATTTTGGTCAACATCCATCTTAAAAAATTTAATATCAGTCATCTTATCAGACAGCGCATCGACTACTGGTGATTGCATTCGACATGGACCACACCAAGTTGCCCAAAAATCAATTAAATCTACACCAGTGGCAGTATCTTGTTCAAATGTTTGATCTGTAGTTACGTTTACAGCCATCTTCAATTCCTCCTTTGTTTTTCTTAACGCTATTCTAACAAATCACTTCTTAAATGTCATTTAACTTGCTTACTTTTTTATAGTAAGTAATTATAAATTAACAATTGTTGCCCCATCCCCACCAGCATTAGGGGAAGCATAGGAAAATGATTTAACTCGTGGATTGCTTTGCAAATATTGTTGCGTTCCCTTACGAAGAGCACCGGTTCCTTTTCCGTGAATAATTGTTACTGTTGAAAGATTATTCAACAATGCATGATCAATAAAGTTACTTAGCTCACTCATTGCTTGTTCATAGCGATGACCGCGCAAATCAAGACGGGCCGAGGTCTTTCGCGTTTGTGTCGTTCTCACAGCAGCCCGTGGTCGCCGCTTTGCATCTTTTTCTCTTGGAAGATCTTTCTTAGCTACTTTTTCAAGATTATTCTCATCAATTTCCATTTTAAGAATTCCAATCTGAACTTCCCACTTGTGGTTCCCCCGCTTAGATAAAAGTTCTCCATATTGACCATAAGATTTCACCAAGACTGCATCACCTTTATGTAAATCATGCTTTTGCTTAGCCCGTTGTAATACGGAGTTGTGTTGCAACCGGGGATTATCACGATGAAGAGCGTTTAATTGCCCTTGTGCATCAATTAATTCATTTTCTTTTACATTTCCGCCCTGCTGAACTTCTAACTGGCGCAAATGATGAATAATTCGGTCAGCCTTTTTCTTAGCCATCGAAACTTGATGGTTGGCCTTTGAACGTGCTTGTTCGTATAGCTTATCGCGCTGTTCATTAAAGCGGGTGAGTTTCTCATCAAGGTCACACTGAACTTTTTCATTTTTGGCTACTAGTTTTGCTAGCTTTTCACTTTCTTCACGGGCTTTTTTCCGTTGCTCTACTAAATCACCAATCATATTGTTAAGGTCTTGACTATCATCACTAACAAATGTCCGTGCTTCATCAATAACCTGGGGACTAATTCCTAATCGCTGAGCAATCTCTAATCCATTTGACCGCCCAGGAATCCCTAGGAGTAATTTATACGTCGGCTTAAGAGTTTCTTGGTCAAATTCCATACTAGCATTAATCGTCTTAGCACGATCATAACCATAAACTTTGAGTTCAGGATAGTGGGTAGTAATTACAACCATGGTTCCTTTACTGCCAATATTATCAAGAATTGCCATTGCTAAAGCAGCCCCTTCTTTGGGATCAGTCCCAGCACCAAGCTCATCTAAAAGGACTAAGCTACGACTTGTAATTTGTTCAAGAATGGCTTTTACTCTATCCATATGACCAGAGAAAGTACTCAGATTTTGTTCCAATGATTGTTCATCACCAATATCCGCAAATACATTATCAAAGATCCCAATTGTGCTGCCTTCTTCTGCGGGAATAAATAGGCCAGATTGTCCCATCAATTGAATAATTCCTAAAGTTTTAAGCGTAATGGTTTTACCACCAGTGTTGGGTCCAGTAATAATAATCGCTTGGTAATCTTCCCCAATCTTAATGTCATTTGTCACTACTCGTTGGGGATCGATCAGGGGATGACGCGCTTTCCGTAATGAAACATGATTTTCTTTGCTTAAGAGCGGTAGCGTTGCCTTAGTATCATGTGCCCAGCGTGCCTTGGCATTAATAAAGTCAAGGTGTCCAAGAATTGCTTCATTCTGACCAATATCATGTCGATAAGGAGCGATCATTTGTGATAACTCAATTAATACTCGTTGCATTTCTTGCCGTTCTTCTATTTGTGCTTGTCGTAACCGATTATTGGTTTCTACAACGGCTGCAGGTTCAATATATAATGTTTGTCCACTAGCACTTTGGTCATGAACAACCCCACCAAATTTATTTCGATAGCGAGCGATTACTGGAATTACATAGCGGTCATTCCGCATTGTGACAATCGGGTCGCTTAAGTATTTCGCATTTTTTCCGCGCGTGTACCTTTCCATTTGTTGGTGAATTTCTGTTTCCGTTTGGGTAATTAATTGCCGGATACCATGGAGTTTAGCTGATGCCTCATCATTTATCCGTCCATCAGGATCAATCGAACGAACTAGCCGCTGGGTAATTGAAGGAATTGTAACTAGGCGGTCAACTTGGGTAGTTAAAACCTGCAGTTTAATTTTTTTCTCCCGCATCTGATCAAAAAAGTTTTTTACACTCATACTAGTTTGCAGCACTTTAGTAATTTGAGCTAATTCCGTGCCGTTCAGATTTGCCTTAATTTTCAAACGTTTCAATTGCGGTTTGATATCAGCTAGTTGCGAAATAGGAATCCCATCTTCTAACCTTAAAATATCGGCCCCATCAGTAGTTTCTGTCAAAAGTTCTTTGACTGCCTTATAATCAGTCTGTGGAACAAGCTGCGTTAATTCGCGACGACCAGCAGCAGAAACAAGGTATTGTGCCAGTTGTCCTTTTATTCGATCAAATTCTAATGTTTCTAAAATTTTGCTATTCATTTTATCCTCCCTGTACTAGCGTATCAATTACTAAATGCGCTATTCCTGGTGTTTGATTAATCATAAAACGTGCTAGTTCCGAGTTTGCTATTTGCATTTGCCACCAACCTGCTGGAAATAATTGCATAATTAGTAAAACAACGTAAATAATCAAATAGCCAATCAAAAATGAGATTAAGCCACCTGCGATCTTATCAACTGTTCCCACCACTGGAATCCTCTTTATCCAGTTTAACTGACGAATTCCCCAGTGACAAAGAATTGAAACAATTGTAAAAATTATCATAAATGCAATCCCATTATAAAAGAAAAGATTACTATTTACATTTGCAAGCAAGCTCTCGGAAAAAGTTGCTGGGGTTCCAATACTTGGTAATAACGATTTTAACCAGCCACCAATCAATTGGGCTCCCTGGCGAGCAACGATCCAAGCTACTATATATGTCCCCAGCATTAACGTCATTGTCAATAATCCGCGGTGATGACCATTAATAAAGCACCCCATTAAAATCAAAATAATAAAGGTTGTTAAAATCATCCTAATGATCCTTTCATTCTGCTTGTAAAGAAAAAGGACTGTGACAAATGTGTCTACAGCTCCCTTTTGTTAATATTTTATTTATCTGGCAATTTTAATTAGGCCTTGAAATTACCATCATTATCAAGGAAAGTATTTAATACTTCTTCAACCATGTCCCATTCCTTATCATCTTCAATTGGAACAAGGTCCTGCCCATCGTTATCTTCATTATCAGCTATAATGTAAGCTTGAATATCAACGGAATCGTCATTTTCTTGTTCTGCTGGATAGATAAAGATATATGATTTGCCATAATCATCAGAATCAAACGTAAACAATTCCTTAAATAATTGTTCGTTACCATTCTCATCAATTAATGTAATCATGTCTTCGTTATTTTCTTGTTTACTCATTTTAATACCTCATTTTAGCTTATTCACAAGGCGGCCATGGCGATCCAAATAGCTTTGTAAAATGAATGTTGCTGCAACTTCATCGATAACTTTTTTCTGCTTAGCACGTGAAATGTCCGCTTCTTCAACTAGCATTCGGTGTGCCTCAACCGTCGTTAAACGTTCATCTTGAAAGTCAATAGGAATATCTGGAAAACGTTGTTGTAATAGCTTGCCATAGTGCTGAGATGCTTCAACACGAGGACCTTCTGTATTATTCATATTTTTAGGAAGGCCAATTACAAACCCAGCTACCTGTTCTTTTTTCACTAACTCGGCAACACGATCAATCCCGAAAATTTCGTTTTCTTCATCAATTAGAATAATCTCAACTGCTTGGGCCGTCCAACCAAGAGGATCGCTTACAGAAATACCAACCGTTTTAGAGCCAACGTCTAATCCCATTAATCTCATTTAGTTTCACCGTTATTCTTTAGGTATGACCGAACAAGCTCTTCAATAATTTCGTCACGTTCATGTTGACGAATCAAGTTACGTGCATCATTCAAACGCGGAATATAAGCTGGATCACCAGATAAAAGATAACCGACAATTTGATTAATCGGGTTGTATCCCTTTTCTTCTAATGATTCATAAACCGTCTTTAATGTTTGCTTAATATCTTCTTGACGTTCTTGACCGAAATCAAAGAACATCGTTTTATCATTTGTAGCCATCAATCGTCACCTCCAGATATTCTTTTCAACCATCAATTTTACTATATTCTTATTAAAATCACAATTTACATTTGTCAATTGTAAGTAAACAGTAATATTAGTTTTATCTTAAACTACAAGTTTTGTATTATAGCTGATAATAGCGTTTCTTGATAGTATTTCTTTATTACTTTAAGAAGTTCTTACAAAAAGAGATTGAAAGAACTCAAAAATTGGTTTCTTTCAATCTCTTAGACTATGAGATGGTTATTTCCTTCTCATTTTTGATTTACTTATCGAGGTAATCTTTAGCTTGGCTTAAGGCTTCCTTAATTCCAGCTGGATTCTTTCCACCAGCTTGGGCGAGGTTTGGTCGACCGCCACCGCCACCATTAATGGCTGGCGCAATCGTCTTAATAAGGTCACCCGCTTTTAAGCCTTCCTTAGTTTTATCATCACTAACAGCCACTAATAAGTTTGCTTTCCCATCACTAGCTGTCGCAAGGACAAGAACATCAGAAAGAGCCTTTGAACGCCAAGTATCAGCAAGTTGCCGTAATTGACCCATTCCAGCAACTTGAACTTCGGCAGCAATTAAACTTCCATTCTTGGTTGCTTGAACGTTTTCAAAAACATTATTAGCTTGTTGAGCAGCAATCTTAGCTTGAAGAGACTCATTTTGCTTCTGAGCTTCTTTAAGTTCATTTTGCAGTGTTTCTACTTGGTGAGGAACTTCCTTAATCTGAGCAACCTTCAAACTAGCAGCGCTCTTTGTTAAGAGGTCATCACGATCTTGGAGGAACTTAAAGGCATCACTGGAAGTTACTGCTTCGATCCGCCGTACTCCAGCACCAACTCCTCCTTCAGAAACAATCTTGAAGAGACCGAGCTCATTCGTGTTCTTAACGTGATCACCACCACAGAACTCAGTGTTAAAGTCACCAATCTTAACAACCCGAACCTTATCACCATACTTATCTGAGAATAAGGCGATGGCACCCATTTCCTTAGCAGAATCAATATCAGTTTCAACTGTTTTGACTGGGATTTCCTTCCAGATTTGCTCATTAACCATGTTCTCAACCTTCTTGAGGTCCTCAGCAGTTACTTGACCAAAGTGGTTAAAGTCAAAACGTAGGTAATGTTCTTCAACTAATGATCCGGCTTGTTGAGTATGACCACCAAGAACGTTCCGTAATGCTTGGTCTAACAAGTGCGTTGCTGTATGGTTCTTTTCAATCTTAAGGTGACGAATACGGTCAACAACCAGTTTGTAACGGGCACCCCTTTTAATAGGGGCAGTTAATTCTACCCGATGAAGGTTTTGCTGGTTTGGTGCATGTTGGACATCAACCACCCGACCAACTTTTTTACCATAGTTATCAATAATGTCACCAGTATCAGCAACTTGGCCTCCCATTTCAGCATAGAATGGCGTTACATCAAAAATTAATTCAATGTTCTTATCACCTGGTTGTGCTTCATCAGCTTGTTGACCATCATGCGCTAAACCAATAATTTTTGCATTATTAACGGCCAAATCGGTGTAACCAACATATTTGCTATTTTCTTTGAATGAAGTCCACAAATCAGTTTGAACACCCATCCCGTTATCCATATCACGGGCATTACGAGCACGATTTTGCTGCTCTGTCATTGCTGCTTGGAAGCCCTTTTCATCAACTGTTAATCCTTCATCTTCAGCATATTCCTTAGTTAATTCAATTGGGAAGCCATAAGTATCATAAAGTTTAAAGGCTGTTCGTCCATCAATTTCGTTGGTCTTATTTTCCTTAGCTTCAGCAATCACGTTATTCAACAAGTTTAATCCGCCATTTAAGGTTGCACTAAAGCGATCTTCCTCTGATTCAATAACTGAAGCAATATAGTCAGCATTTTTAAGAACATCAGGATAGTAATCTTCCATGATTTTGCCGACTGTTGGAACCATCTTTGCTAAAAATGGTTCATCGATTCCCAACTTCTTTCCAGCAACAACTGCTCGCCGAAGCAACCGCCGAATAACGTATCCACGACCAACATTTGAAGGCAAAGCGCCATCCCCGATCGCAAAGGTAATTGTCCGAATATGATCAGCGATAATCTTAAATTGAATATCGTCTTCTTTATTTTGACCATACTTCTTAGTACCACTAAACTCTTCAGCTTGCTTGATTAATGGCATAAAGAGGTCGGTTTCAAAGTTAGTAGGGGCATTTTCAAAGATCGAAACAACCCGTTCAAGCCCCATCCCCGTATCAATATTTTTATGAGGAAGTGGTTCATAAGTATCTTCAGGCGTATGGTTAAATTGACTAAAGACAATGTTCCAAATTTCAAGATAGCGTTCATTTTCACCGCCAGGATAGTTTTCTGGATCATCCTCGGCTAAATTATTAAATTCTTGACCACGGTCATAAAAAATTTCCGTATCTGGACCAGATGGACCTTGACCAATATCCCAGAAATTATCTTCATCAGCAATTAAGTGATCTTCAGCAACGCCTACTTCACGCCAACGATTATAAGCGTCATGGTCTTTAGGGTAATAAGTAATGTATAGCCGTTCAGGATCAAAGCCAAACCATTCATCACTTGTTAACAATTCCCAAGCCCATGGAATTACCTCATTCTTAAAGTAATCACCAACAGAGAAGTTACCTAACATTTCAAACATGGTATGGTGTCGGGCAGTCTTACCAACGTTTTCAATATCATTTGTTCGAATACTCTTTTGTGAGCTTGTCATCCGTGGATTATCAGGAACAACTTTCCCATCAAAGTATTTCTTCATTGTGGCAACTCCAGAGTTAATCCATAGTAATGTTGGATCATTTACTGGAACTAATGATGCACTCGGCATAACTTGGTGGCCATGCTCTTCAAAAAACTTCAAGTACATTCGCCGTACTTGAGCACTATTTAGCTTCTTTAACTCTTTCATCAAATCGCCCTTTCTAAAACAAAAACCACCATTGCGAATCAGAGACGCCGGATTGACGCGGTACCACTCTGCTTGCAACGATGGAATTCGTTTACCTCTTTACTTCTTGGTTGCCCAAGGTTAAATATCAAATTATCCGAATGGGGAGCACTAAGGCTAGGAAATCAGTTGTCACACCTTACCAACTGTCTCTGAAACTTTCCGTTAGCTATAGCATGTCCCAGACGTGTCATATTATAGCGAACAATTACTTTAAAATCAACGGGCATTTCGTTCACGGCGATGTTGCTTTTGGCGAGCACGCTTAGCTTTCCGAATCTTATGCCGTAATTCTAGCTTACGTTTTTGTTGTTCGTCTTCTTTAATCGCCTTTTTAATCCGTTTCTTATAACCAGGTTTAACCTTCTTCTTAGTCTTTTTTACGTAACCTTTCATTGAGGGATCAAGTTCATTTTGCCGCCGCTTATAATGCTTCCGGCGATTACGGTCATGGGTAGTTACTAGTTGACCATTCTTTAATTCTTTTGGTACAAATTTAACTCCCCGCTCCTCAAGCTTAGCAATCAAATCGTCTTCTGCTGGCTCATATAGGGTAATGGCTGTTCCCTTCATCCCATTTCGCCCGGTACGACCAACTCGATGAACAAAATATTCAAGATCAGTTGGCAAGTCGTCATTGATTACTAGTGATACTCCATCAATATCAATTCCACGGGCTGCTAGATCAGTTGCCACAACATATTGATATTCAAGATCACGGATTTGCCGCATTGTCCGTTTACGACGGCGAGCTTCTAGTCCCCCATGAATCATTGCTACTTTGAGCCCTTGATTTTCTAAGTACTGGGTTAATTCAACTGCTCGCTCTTTTGTATTAGCAAATACCAACGCAAGATATGGTTCACCAAGAGTCAGCAAACGATAAATTAGCTGGTTACGATCTTGCCCCTTAGTTGACATTAACCAATTATCCACGTCTGGATTAATTACCGCTTCAGTAGGAATCTCTTCAACGACTGGATTTTCCATATACTTTTTTAAGAATGGGCGCAGTTTCTGCGGAATCGTTGCTGAGAAAACCATCATTTGAAGGTCATCAGGAAAATGACTGGCAATTTGGTCAACTTCATGTAAGAATCCCATATCCAGGGTCATGTCCGCTTCATCCACCACAAACATTTTTGCTGTGTGAATATCCAATGCTTGACTCTTGATTAAGTCTAATACTCTTCCCGGAGTTCCAATGACCAATTGAGGCTGTTTTCGACTTAATTGGTCAACTTGATGCTGCTTGTCTGTACCACCGACATAATTGTGAATGGTAAGAGGATGAGGAGCATACTTATTAAGTTGCTTTGCCGCATTATAAATTTGGTATGCTAATTCCCGACTAGGAGTTGTGATTACTGCTTGAACGGTTTGATCTTCTGGATTAATCTTTGAAAAAATCGGCAAGAGGAAGGCATGTGTTTTTCCACTACCAGTTGCTGATTGCCCCACAACACTTCGTCCAGCCATAATCACTGGTATTACTCGTTGTTGGACCGGTGTTGGTTGACGAAAATTAATTTTTTGAATCGCTGTTAACAGATAAGGTTGTAACTGAAAATCAGCAAATTTTTTATCACTCATAGCTATTTCCCTTTCATTTTTGGTTTGCATAACTTTGTGTTAATTGGTCCAATTCATCAATCACTTGTTTAATTTCTGCTTCATCTTTAGCCTTAGCGCCACTAGCAAGGGGATGTCCACCCCCATCATGCTGCTTAGCTAATTCATTAATTGTTGGCCCCTTTGAACGGAGACGAATACGATAATGGCCATCTTCTTGTTCTACAAAGATCGCCCAGGCAATAACATCATGAATTCGACCTGGTAAAGAAACAATTGCGGATGTCCCGGCTTCAGTTAATCCAAATTGCTCTAAAATTTCATTGGTTAAGATAACATATGCGGCTCCATTATCTAATATCTGCAAATTCTCATAAACATATGCTGATAGACGGGCCACTGGTAAGGTAATTTCATTTTCGTGCTGACTAATTTCCGCTGCATTTGCGCCGGCCGCCATTAACGAACCTGCAACTAGCATCGTTCGAGGAGTTGTTGCTGGATAAAGGAAACGACCTGTATCGCCAATAATTCCTGCGTATAAGGCATGGGCAGCCTTCTGGGGAAGCGTTAATTCTTTTGCAAATCGTTGATAAAAACTATAAATCATTTCAGAGCAGCTAGAAGCATCTGGTTCAACCCACATAATATCGCCAAAGGGTTCATCGTTAGGGTGGTGATCAATCTTAATAAGCTCGTCCCCATTATCAAAGCGCCGATCATCAATTCGCGGCGCATTTGCTGTATCCGTAACAATTACTAATGCATCATCAAATGTCTGATTGTCAATCGTATCCATCTCACCGATCCAATCAAACCCTGGAATATGCTTCCCTACAACATAAATTTGCTTGTATGGGAATGAAGCCCGTAAAATTTCCGCAAGGCCAACTTGTGAGCCAATTGCATCTGGATCAGGGCGTTGATGCCGATGAATAATTATTTTATTGTATTTTTTGATTTGTTCAAAAATTGCTGTTAATGGATCTGCCATTATGCTATTCTCCTTACCCGAATAAAATTTAACACTATCTTTTAGTATAGCAATAAACGCGATTAACAACCAAATAAAAAAGATGAAAATATTCGCCTGTTTACGACTATTTTCATCTAAATTAAATTACTTTTCTTCGCTGTCTTTTTGTTCATCACTAGCACTCGCTGCAGATGCAGGCTCACTAGCAGCGTTATCTGCTGAAGCATCTGCAGAACTGTCAGCTGCAGAACTAACAACAGCTTTATTATCTTGGGGAGCTTCACTAGCTGGTGCATCTGCTCGTTTGATAACACGGGCAATTGCCACCATATCAAAAGTAAGGTAGATCCCTTCACAATCTAAAGTAACTGTCCGATCAGCCTTATTGATTGAATCAATCTTACCATGCATCCGACCAATCGTAACAACTTCATCACCTGGGTGTAATTCATTCATCATCTCTTGGTGTTCTTTACGTTGCTTTTGTTGTGGGCGAATCATAAAGAAGTACATTAATGCTACCGTTAAGATGATTAAAATAATTCCTGAGTAACCACTTGCATTATTAGATGAAGCAGCGCCAAGAACAAAACTACTCAAACTATTCACGGTTTATCCATCCCTTCAAAAAGTTAACTAATATTAACTTTAACAAACTTTACTGCAAAAAGCTATATGCTCTATTGATTCTGCAATAATTCTTGAACAAATTTTTTTGTTTGATGATTTTTAATTGCTTGTCGTAGACTATTCATTAATTTATTGAGGGTAAACAGATTATGCTGCAGCAAAAGTTGTTCACCGTAAAAACTTTGATTGGTAATTAAGCTATGGAGCAATGCTCTTGAATAGCCCGCGCGACAAGTTGCACACGCACATTGACGATCAAGTACTTGTGAATCGAAGCTAAAATGTTGACGATCAAGATGAAGAACTGTTGCTCCTTGATTAACTAGTGCAATCCCATTAGCCGCTTTTTTAGCTGCTAGATTGCTATCAATTAAATCTACTCCTGCTAAAATTGCCTCTATCATTTGGTCAAAAGAAAGTGCAGCAGGGAGGTAGCGCAGTTTCTCCTCTTCTAGTTTAGGCGTAATTTCATTAATGATTCGGCTAAACTCTTGATCATCTAAGTTGCTAGGAATCCCACTTAAACGATAGCCGCTTAGCCCAGCCTCATCGACCGCCTTAATACTGGCTGTCCGCAAATCTTTTAAGCCGCCGCCAACAATCGAACCAAGGGATTGTCCTTTTTGGAGCTTAACAACAGATAACCAGTCACTAGTTTGTTTTACCCCTGCTTTCAGATCATCAACTGGCGCATAATAATCTGTTGCCTGGTCAAAACTTTGAAAAATATCAGCCCCAAGTGCTTCTTGAACTTGAAGGGCAGTTTCTGGTTGCCAGAATTTGAGTTGTCCAGTTGCCGGATCATGAAACCGAACGCCATCGTGTTTTTTCCCTCGCGGTTTTGCTAAGTGATAGGCCTCCTCAGTTTCCAAGTCCACAAGTAAAAGACCATCCCACTGGAAAAAACGATGAAGGTCTCCTAATTTTTCAGTCATCGAATCATATTTTAGCCAACGCTTTAACCCACTTGTCTTAACTGCGCTTACACCAGCCTGATTAAGCTGAATAGGTGATAACTTTGCTAATTCATCTCCACTTGCAACCAAAGCCGGTGTTTCAATTTGTCGTCCATTAACCTGCAAAAGTCCAGTTCGTGCTTGGCGATCGCTTTGATTAATTGTAAATTCTAACTTACTCATAATTTTCCTCAATCAATTTTTATCAGTAGGATATTCAATCCCTAAATGCTCATACGCTGTCGGTGTCACTAACCGGCCGCGAGGGGTACGACTAATAAAGCCAATCTGTAATAGATATGGTTCATACATTTCTTCAATCGTATTAGTTTCTTCACCAATATTTGCCGCAATTGTTTTTAATCCTACTGGACCTCCATGGTAGAAATTGATCATCGTTAATAGCATTTTCCGATCAATCTCATCTAAGCCCCGATCATCAACTTGGAGAAGGGATAATGCTTGCTTAACAATTGCTGAATCAATGCTTTGTTTCCCTGCTACCTGAGCAAAATCACGTACCCGTTTTAAAAGGCGGTTTGCGATTCGCGGCGTACCACGTGAACGAAGAGATAGTTCATGGGCCCCTTCATCTTGAATGCTAGTATGGAAAATCTTGGCAGAACGAAAAATAATTTTTGTCAGTTCATCTTGAGTATAGTAGTTCATGTGTTCAACGATCCCGAAACGATCACGTAATGGTGCCGATAACATTCCGGCCCGTGTCGTTGCCCCAATTAATGTAAATGGCGGAAGAGGAAAATGAACGGGGTGCGCAGTTGGTCCCTCACCAATAACAATATCAATATAGTAATCTTCCATCGCTGAATAAAGCATTTCTTCCACGACTTTGGGTAACCGGTGGATTTCATCAACAAAAAGGACATCCCCCGGTTTCAACTCATTCAATAAAGCAACCAAATCTCCTGGCTTTTCGATCGCTGGTCCACTAGTCGTTTTGATATTAACGCCCATCTCATTAGCTATTACCATCGCTAAAGTTGTCTTTCCTAATCCTGGAGGACCATATAACAATACATGGTCAAGGGCTTCTTCCCGGGATTGGGCCGCCTTAATATATACTTCTAGTTCGTGCTTGATTTTAGGTTGACCAATATATTCCCTTAGTTTCTGTGGTCGAAGAGTTATCTCAACTTGGCTTTCTTCTTCTCCTGATGGGTGATCTGATAAAATACCATGATCATTTTCCACAAGTCTTGCACCTCCTAGTTAAGCAACCTTAATGCTTGTCTTAAGTATTCATCGGTTGCCATTTGTTCTTCTTTCATTAATGCCTTTTGAACCTTTTTAATGTCCCGTTCCTTGTATCCTAATGCGGCCAATGCTTCCAAAGCATCTTTCAACTCACGATTTACTGTTGCATCAACGGTAAGCTGAGTTGTTGCAAATAATGAGCTGCTGCTTTCATTAGTGAGCTTATCACGTAAGTCTAACACAATTTGCGAAGCTGTTTTTTTCCCGATTCCTGGGAACTTAGTTAAATAGCTAACATTATTATTAGTAATTGCATCAACAAGCCCTTGATGATCAGGGTTAGCTAAAATTGCTAAAGCACTCTTTGGCCCAATTCCGGAAACATTGATTAATTGCATAAATAGATTTTTTTCATTTTGATCTGTGAAACCAAACAAGGAAATATTATCCTCACGAACTGCTTGGTAAACATATACTTGGACCTTCTTATTCCGATCCTCTTGATAACGATAGGGATTAGCAACTAATAATTTATAGCCAACCCCATTAACATCAACAACGATATATTGTGGTGCAACAACGGTTACAAGGCCTGTTAAGTATTCGTACAAGGTAATTCCTCCTCGTATTCTATAAATAAATCTTTACGGATTTTGCTACATTACATCTTG
>NZ_LN887362.1:0-45096 GCF_036621895.1 Limosilactobacillus reuteri subsp. porcinus | reverse complement strand
TTAAATTGACATTTCGGGACATTAAAATTACTAGTAGTTTTACACTAACAATAATATTTTCAATCCGGCTAACCTGATGAACACCGCGGGAAATTAAAACTCCAACAATTAGAATTGCAAAGGCGGCCAGAATATCAATATAAGACCCTGTATGTGGATCAAACCCACCAGTTAAGGCATGCGGTAATTTAATCCCAAAACTCCCAAGGAATCCTTGCATATAGGCTGACCACCCAGACGCAACAAAAGCCACTGAAATAAAATATTCAGCTAAAAGCGCCCAGCCAGCAATCCAGCCAAAGAATTCACCAAACAAAACATTGATCCAGGAAAAAGCGGAACCAGCAAAAGGCAGTACCGAGGACGTTTCTGCATAGGCTAATGCCGATAATCCTGCGCCAATTGCGGCTACAATGAAGGCTAATGGAACGGCAGGACCAGTATGCTCAGCTGCCACAATCCCTGGCAAAGTAAAGATAGCCGTTCCCACTACCATCCCAGTTCCTAATCCAATTAAGTCTCTTGTTCGCAAACTAGGGGTTAATTGTGCATCCTTTTCTTCATAAACGTGGGGGTTCTGCTTAAGAAATAGTCGTTTAATTAATTTTTTCATTCACATCACCTTAGTCTGGAACAGTTGGATCTTCATCCAGCTTAATATCTTCTAACATTAATTGCTGTTCCCGACTGAGCTTAGCAGTTTTTAAAAGATCTGGTCGGCGGTGAAGAGTCCGTCGTAGCGATTCACGCATCCGCCATTCTTTAATTTTCTGATGATTACCACTCGTAAGAACTTCCGGTACTTTCATCCCCCGAAAATCTGCCGGACGTGTATATTGAGGATATTCTAGCAAACCGTTACTAAATGAATCTCCCATTGGTGAAGACATGTTGCCGAGGACACCAGGAACAAAGCGGACGGTCGCATCAATCATCACCATCGCTGCTAATTCCCCACCTGTTAATACATAGTCACCAAGAGACGCTTCATCGGTGACTAAATTACGGATTCGTTCATCATATCCTTCATAATGCCCGCAGATAAATGTTAAGTGATCTTCTTGGGCTAACTCTTTGGCGTAGGCTTGATCAAATTTTCGACCAGCGGGATCCATTAAAATAACCCGTCCCTTTGAATACTGATCTTTCGTTTGTTCATGAATTGCATCCATTGCGTCAAAAATCGGTTGCGCTTGAAGAAGCATCCCAGCTCCCCCACCAAACGGAGCATCGTCAACATGATTATGCTTATCGGTAGTATATTGACGAAAATCGGTCACATTAATGTCGATAAATCCATTATCTTGTGCCTTACCGATAATGGATTCCCCCATTGTTGCTTGAAACATATTGGGGAATAAGCTTAAAATATCAATCCTCATTATTCAAGTCCTTCCATTAATTCGACTGTTACAAGATTCTTATCAAGGTCAACGTTTTTAACAACATCATCAATCACTGGTAATAATAAATCTCTTTTTTCTGGACGTTCAACAACCCACACATCATTCGCACCAGGAGATAAAATTTCCTTAATTTTCCCCAAATGACGACCATCTGTTGTTTCAACGTCTAATCCAATAATCTGGTGGTAGTAATATTGACCATCGTCTAATGGCTGTTGATCATCAGCACTGACCATTAATTCATGGTCACGGAATTGTTCAACATCATTAATATTATCGTAGCCGACAAACTTAACAAGAACAAACCCCTTATGTTGCCGCGTACTTTCAATCGTCAATGGTAAAGGCTCGCCTGATTGTTGTAGGTACAAGGTATTTCCCTTGGCAAATCGTTCATCAATAAAATCAGTAGTTGCTAATACGCGCACTTCTCCGCGAACACCATGAGTATTTACAATTTTACCAACATTATAATATTCCATAAATTCCTCCTGAAAAGACAAAAACTCCCACAGATTAGTGTGGGAGTTTTAAATTTAGTGACGATGGTCATTAATTAATAACCGGACTCGCTTAGAGTTAGCCCGTCGAGATTGAGTACCCTCGACTATTGTTCGCAATGCTGCGGCAACGTGTCCCTGTCGACCAATTAGACGGCCAACATCATTGGGAGCAACATCAATTATATAACGATGGTAACGTCCATCATCTTTTTGGGTAATTGACAATGCCTGTGGCTGCTTCAATAGCGGAATAACTAAACTACGAATTAACGACTCAATATCTGTCTCAGCCATGACTGATTATCACTACTTCTTAGCGTACTTTGCTTCGTGGTACTTCTTCATAACGCCAGCTGCTTGAAGCATGTTACGAACAGTATCTGAAGGTTGAGCACCCTTTTGTAACCATTCCATAACAGCGTCTTCATCAAACTTGACTTCCTTAGGAGTAGTCAATGGGTTGTAAGTACCTACTGAAGTAATAAAACGACCATCACGTGGGGCACGTGAGTCAGCTACAACGATCCGGTAGAATGGACGCTTCTTTGAACCCATGCGCTTTAAACGAATTTTAACAGACATTCTTTGCACCTCCCTGATTTCTTTTAACAGATAATAATATACCAGTGTTCAAATAGAATGTAAAGTATTTTTTCTTGACAGGCTTAAATTTTTTGAAATTATTTTTTCTTTCGTAATTTACGAAGCTTTTTAATGCGTTTTTGCTTGTCTTTTTTCATTTTTCGCGCCATGCGGTTCATTGCCATTTGTCCCATCTTGCCACCTGGCATTTGTCCGCCAAACATATTTTGCATTCCATTGAAGTTACCGTTTGTAACCTGCTTCATCATCTTACGCATTTGATTAAATTGCTTAATCATTCGATTAACTTCAACAATTGGGCGTCCCGCACCAGCTGCTAAACGACGACGACGACTAGGATTCATTATATCAGGATTTTCACGTTCTTCTGGCGTCATTGAAAGAACAATGGCCCGGATATGAGCAAATTGCTTAGGATCCAAATTAAGATTCTTCAAGGCAGGGTTATTAGCCATCCCCGGCATCATCTTAATAATGTTTTCCAACGGCCCCATCTTGGTAACCTGATCCATTTGCGCCAAGAAATCATTATAGTCAAATGTGTTCTCACGCATTTTATCCATTGTTTCTTGGGCTTGTTCTTCATCAAAATTCTTTTGGGCCTTTTCAATCAGGGTCATCATGTCCCCCATACCCAAAATCCGTGAAGCCATCCGGTCAGGGTGGAAGACATCAAGATCCTCCATCTTTTCCCCCTCACCGACAAACTTAATTGGTTTACCTGTGACTGCCCGGATTGACATGGCAGCCCCACCACGAGTATCACCATCTAATTTAGTTAAGATAACCCCGGTGATATCAAGTTTATCATCGAATCCTTGAGCCGTATTAACTGCGTTTTGACCAGTCATCGAATCAATAACAAGCAAAATTTCATTTGGATTTACTAGTTCTTTAATGTTTGCAAGCTCATCCATTAATTGTTCATCAATCTGAAGCCGACCAGCAGTATCAATAATGACATAATCATTATGATTTTTCTTGGCTACTTCCATCCCTTCGCGAACAATTTCCACCGGGTCAACATCTGTCCCCTTTTCAAAAACAGGAACATCAATCTGATCAGCAACTTGTTGTAACTGCGTAATAGCGGCGGGACGGTAAATGTCAGCCGCAATAAACATTGGCCGCGCGTGATTTTCATTCTTTAATCGTAAAGCCAATTTACCGGCAGTGGTCGTCTTACCTGCCCCTTGAAGACCAACCATCATGATAACAGTTGGAATGTGCGGTGCTTTATTAAGCGGAACCGCTTCTTCCCCCATCAGCTTTGTCAATTCATCATTAACGATTTTAACGATTTGTTGGGCTGGATTTAACCCTTTCAATACTTCCGCCCCGGCTGCTTTTTCCCGAACGGTCTTTACAAAGTCTTTTACAACTTTAAAGTTAACATCGGCTTCTAAAAGGGCGAGCCGAATCTCACGCATCGTTTCCCGAAGATCAGCTTCTGTAACTTTGGGTTTGCGTCGTAATTTTTCCATCGCCTTTTGCAGACGATCTGTTAAACCTTCAAATGCCATTTTATTCTTCCTCCAAGCTTTCCAGATGATTTACTAAGTGATTGAGCGTTGCATCATCTGGATAGTTTTCTCGGACGTATCGTTGAATTCGATCCGCCTGTTGATTACGAACTTGAAATTCAGCATATAAATGCAATTTGGCCTCGTAATCTTCTAATATGCTTTCTGTGCGCTTTATATTATCATATACGGCTTGACGACTAACATGGAAATTCTCGGCAATTTCGCCCAATGAGTAGTCATCCCCGTAATAAAGCTCTAAATAATCATTTTGTTTTTTGGTTAATAAGGGTTGGTAAAACTCAAATAATGAATTTATCCGATAATTCTTTTCAATTTCCATATCGTCACACCTGTCTAGTCAACTTCGACTAACCCTTTGAACAGGCCATAAACAAAGTCGCCAGCATCAAACTTCTGGAGGTCGTCTACCTTTTCACCAAGCCCCACATACTTAACCGGTAAGTGGAGTTCATTACGGATAGCAAGGACAATTCCCCCACGAGCAGTTCCGTCTAGTTTTGTTAAAACAATCCCCGTTACATCGGTACTTTCCTTGAATAGCTTAGCCTGGTTAAGAGCGTTTTGCCCAGTTGTTGCATCTAAGACTAACAGTACTTCATGAGGAGCATCTGGGATTTCACGAGTAAGGATGCGCTTCATCTTAGCTAACTCATTCATCAAGTTAACCTTGTTTTGGAGACGACCAGCAGTATCCACGAACAAGATATCATAGTTTTCATCTTTTGCCCGTTTTACTGCATCAAAGACGACAGCCGCTGGATCACCGTTTTCTGGTCCGGTAACGATGTCAACACCATCGCGTTTTGCCCATACATCTAATTGCTCAGTGGCCCCTGCCCGGAATGTATCAGCAGCCGCTAGAAGAACTTTCTTACCTTGCTTCTTAAAGAGGGCGGCCATCTTACCAATTGTTGTTGTCTTTCCAGCTCCATTAACACCGACAAACATAATAACAGTTGGTCCTTCTTTTGCCATGGTTAAGTCAGGATTTTCGTCTTGACCAGCCTCATCGTAAAGTTCGACCATTTTTTCAATAATGACGTTGGAAACATCCTGCTTGCTCTTAGCATTTTGCAGTTTTACTTCTTCTCGCAATTCATCACTGAGCTTCATTGCCATATCATAGCCGACATCAGATTCAATTAACATATCTTCAAGATCATCAAAGAAGTCTTCATCAACATGCCGGAAATTAGCCAAGAACTTATTTAACCGTGCCCCGAAGCCTGTCCGGGACTTCTCAAGCCCGCGATCGTATTTCTTAACTGTTTCAGATTCTTGATCCTCTTCTGGTTCAGAAGAAGGTTGTTGTTCCTGTTCCTCATCACCATCATTTTCTTCAGAATTGTCAGCCTCATTTGATTCTTCTGCCGCTTCCTCTGTGGTTGACATTACCGGTTCTTCAACCGCTTTTTCTTCTGCAACGGGTTCGGTCGGTTCTTCAGTCGGTTCAACGGCTGTTTCAGTTTCAGCAGTATTGGAAGAAGATGGTCCTTCTGCAGAAATAGTTTCATCCGGAGTACTAGATGATGGTACTTCTTCTTCAGAAATACTTGAATCCGCTACCTCTTCTGTGTGACTTTCCTCGCTAGTCTCCTCTTCTTTAACCCCATTATGGAGCGTTTCGTGAGTTCCATCCGGGTTAATCTTTTCTTCATAGCTATCGGCAGGAGGAATATTTACCGGTTCCGGATGAGTTGGGGCAGAAGCCGGCGCCGCACTCGTCGCATCGGCTGATTCATCTTCATGCGCGGTTTCAGATTGAACAACTGCGCTTGAACTATCAGGCGTTTTTTCCTCTTCTTTTTTCTTATGACGGCGGAAAATATCAAATAATCCCATACTTGAAGCCTCCTAAATTTAGTTAATTATCACTCTCTTGTAAAGTATCAACAACGTCCACTGATACCATCTTTGAAACTCCTGATTCTTGCATTGTAACCCCGTACAATACATCGGCGTCCATCATCGTTCCCTTGCGGTGGGTAATGACGATAAATTGTGGACCTTCAGTACCAAATTTGCTGAGGTAGTGCGCAAACCGTTGTACATTGACCTCATCCAAGGCTGCCTCTGGTTCATCAAGAATTGCAAATGGAACTGGGCGGACTTTTAAAATAGCGAATAGTAAGGTAATCGCCGTTAATGCTCGTTCCCCACCTGATAATAATGAAAGATGTTGATTTTTCTTTCCTGGTGGTTGGGCCATAATATCGACCCCAGTTGTTAATAAGTCATGGGGATCGGTTAAGACAAGTTTAGCATGACCACCAGAGAAAATTTGTTGGAACGTCTCATCAAACTTTTGTGAAACCTGATTAAAGGTTGTAATAAACCGTTTCTTGACTTGGGCATCCATTTCACCCATCGTTTGATTAAGCTGAGCTTGAGAGGCGAGCAAGTCGTCTTGTTGGCCCTTTAAGAAATCGTACCGTTCACGAACGCGCTCATATTCTTCAATCGCTCCCACATTAACTTGACCAAGATCATCCAATCCCCGCTTTAATAGCTTCAACCGGGTCGCCAAGGTCTCTTCGTCCAATTCACTCATCTGCTGGCGAGCTTCATCAATGGTCATAGAATATTGCTCAGATAATCGATTAAGAGCTTGGTCAACCATTGATTCATACTTCACGCGCTCTTCATTTAAGTTATTACGATCATCAAGGGCTGCCCGCTGAAGTTCTTGCAGACGATTATAATGTGCTTCGGCTTGTGACAGCTTTTGCTCAAGTTCTTCAAGAGCAACTGAATTATCTTCCAGTTGCACCTTAGCTTTTGCCTGCTCTTCTTTAGCATCTTTTAAGGCTGTCTGTGTCGATTTTTCACTTGTTGATTGACTAGCTGATTGCGTTGTTAACTCAGCGATTGCAATCGTGACCTTTTCTAAACTCTCCTCAACTTCTCGCCGTTGCCGGTTATATTCTTGACTTTGACGTTGGTATTGTTGAAGTCGTTCTTCCGCCACCGCAATTTTTTGTTGCATTTGCGCTAATTGTCGTGCCTGAGTCGACTCATCATTCTGTAATTCATCAATCTGAGTAAGGATTTGCTTAATCTTTGCCACAACTTGCGTCAATTCCTGGTTTACTTTATCAGCTTGTTCATTATTTTGTTGAACTTGTGATTCGTAATCCTGATGTTGAGTGTCTTGCTGTTTACTTTGGGTTTCTAAAATCTGTACCCGATTAGTAAGCGTCTCATGCTTACTTGAGATCAGCTGACAACTACTTTCTTGCTCATGAAACTTATCTTGTAAAGTCTGAACTTGTTGCTGATAATCAGCTACTACTTGTTCGTTCGCTTTTTGCGCTTGTTGTAGTTTAGCAATTTCTTGCTCTAAGCTCGCTGCAAGCTGTTCCTGATTTTTCAGTTCCTCTTCTAGTTGTTTAGCCATTTGCTTTTGACTTAAGAGTCCTGTCCGTTGGCTACGGGTAGCTCCCCCAGTCATAGCTCCACTAGCATTGATCAACTGACCGTCAAGGGTTACCACCCGTACCATATGACGACCTGCGCGGGCAATCTCAGTGGCATGATCAAGGTTGTCAGCAATAACCGTTGTTCCTAGTAAGTGGTCAGCAATAATCTGAAACTTTTGATCAAACCTAATAAGCTCTGTTGCTCGACCCAAAAAGCCAGGGAGGCCAGTTAGTTGTGGCCAAATGTTTAATGGTCGCCGGTGGCTAAGCGTATCAAGCGGCAAAATAGTTACCCGGCCAGCGCGCGTCTTAATCAAGAAGTTAATAATTGCTTTAGCAGTAGCTTGCCGATCAACAACTAATTGCTGAAGCTGACTTCCTAATACTGTTTCAACCGCTTGCGTGTACTTGGCAGGAACATCAAATAATTCGCTGACTGCTCCCGCTAATCCAGGAAATTGCTGCCGTTGCCGAAGGACTTCTTGAACGCCCCGATAATAGCCGCTATATTCATCGGCCATTGACTGGTAAGCGTTAATTCGCGACTTAAGCGACCGCACATCTCCTAATGCTGCATACCAATCACGTTGCTTTGTTTGGTACCCGTAATTAAGTTTTTCACGGTGATCTTGAGCCGCCTTTAGTTTTTCGTTGACATTCTGTAGATTTTCTTTAGTAATAGCCACTTCTTGTCGGTAGCGGTCAAATTCTTGATTAATTTCTGCAAGCTGGTTCTTAGTAGCGTCAAGTTCCTCGACATTTTGTCGTTGAAGACTCATCGCCTGTTCATGATTACGTGACAAGAAAGATTGCTGATTGTGAATCGTTGTTCTTTCCTGCATCAAGCTAACTTGTTGGTTGCGTAAATCCTCTACTTGCTGTTTTAGAGTCGCGATCCGCTCACTGCTACTCATCTTTCTGGCTGCTTCGAACTCAGCTTGCTGACTATTAATCAGTGCTTTTTGTTCAGCCAATTGCTCGTCATTTGACTGTTGGCTTGCCTTAACCTCTTTTAAGCGTGCATTGAGTTCAGCCTGTTGGGCAGTTAACCGCCGATGCTCATTTTCACGCTGCTCGCGGCGAACACTGGAAACCGACTGCTGATTCTCATACTTAGCAATTGCCTCCGTTTGGTTTAAGATGATTGCTTGAAGTTGATCCTTAGTTGCGTTTAGTTGTTGGCGCTTTTGCTTCAAATTATCAAGTTGTTGCTGATCACGGCCTGCTTGTCCTTGATAGTCCTTTACCATCGCTTCTGCTTGATCGAGCTTGGCACCTAATTTGGTTAACTTTTCATAGTACTCATCATAATGACGAACTGTTTGTGTCCGATCAAGCACATCAAATTGTTTCTTTTGTTCCAAGTAATCTTGGGCAATTGCACTTTGCTCTTCTAAAGGTTCGATCTGTTTTTCTAACTCACTAATAACGTCATTTACCCGGTTAAGGTTTTCCATCGTCGTAGTAAGCCGCTTTTCAGCTGTTTCTTTATTCTTCTTATACTTAGCAACGCCAGCAACGGTTTCAATAATTCCCCGCCGATCAATTGGTTTACCGTTAAAGATCTCTTCAATCCGCCCCTGGGAAATAATAGAAAAGGATTCTCGACCTAAACCAGAATCAATAAACAAGTCTGTAATGTCCTTTAAGCGAACGTTTTGGTCGTTAATTAAGTACTCACTATCACCATTGCGGTATATTTTACGAGTAATGGTAAGTTCAGTAAATTCACTAGCTAAGTAATGATCACTATTATCTAGCGTAATTGAAACAAGGGCCCGGTTTAAAGGTTTACGATCTGATGACCCATTAAAGATAACGTCAGCCATCCGATCTCCCCTCAAATGATGAGCCGACTGTTCGCCCATTACCCATTGGATAGCTTCGATAATATTACTCTTTCCACTACCATTCGGGCCAACAATCCCTGTCATCCCAGGCTCAAATTTAATTGTTGTTTTTTGGGCAAAGGACTTAAAGCCGTCCAAAGTTAAAGACAATAATTGCATCAGTTATTCCTACTTACTATTTATTTTTATTTCTCATATTATCAAGTGCCTGTTGTGCTGCTTGCATTTCAGCATGCTTCTTTGATGAGCCCTTTCCTTCACCGATAACGTCACCGTTAGCCGTAACGTTTACTTTAAATTCAGGGTCGTTTTCTGTTCCGCTTTCCTCTACCAAATGATATTCAATGGCAATATCACCGTCACGTTGGAGGAATTCTTGGAGACTAGTCTTGGCATCAACAGCATGATCAAACCAGCCCATATCAAGTTTAGGAAAGATAACTCGTTGGACAAATTTTTCAACTGCTGGCCGACCTTGATCTAAATAGAGGGCGCCAATAAATGATTCAAAAATATCACATAGCAAGCCTGGACGTTCTCTTGCACCGGCCATTTCCTCACCATGACCCAAGCGAATGTATTGATCAAAGTGACATTCCTTGGCAAATTTAGAAAAACTATCCTCACATACCATCGCTGCTCTTAAGCGGGTAAGTTTTCCCTGTGGCAATTCAGGGAAACGTTTATAAATATATTCTGAAACGATCAGTTCCAACACAGCATCGCCAAGAAATTCAATCCGTTCGTAATATTTTAATCCTTGGTTAGGATGTTCATTTACATACGAAGCTTGAGTAAAAGCTTCTGCTAATAAAGCAGGATTATCAAAATGAATATTAAATTCCTTGGCCAGGTAGTCTTGTAATTCTTCGATCATAAAAAATTCCTTTCGTTTTTGACTTAAATTATAAAAAAATGTCTAAGGCCTATTATACTAAACAACCCGCTATTCCGCAGGTAATTTTAATAATATTCAAAAAAATTAAAGGCTGTGAAAAAACTTTCGCCTTTTCTCAGCCCCTTACTTTTCTACCTTAATAATTAAACAGTTTGATTAGTTGGCAGTGTGTTCTGCAATGTAATCAACAACTTCACCGATTGTACTTAACTTTTCAGCATCTTCATCATTAATTTCTTCACCAAACGTATCCTCTAATTCGAGAACAAATTCAACAAAATCAATTGAATCAGCATCCAAATCTGTCTTTAAGTTCAAATCATCAGTAATCTTAGCCCGATCAACATCAAAATGGTCAGCAACAATCTCTGAAACCTTATTAAAGATTTCTGTTTTCTTATTATCAGCCATTATTATTAACCTCTCTTTACTAGTTCGCTACTTATTCTATTCGTTTTTCTGAGAATTGTCTAGATTTTCGGTATTATCGAAAAATTCAACTGTTTTTTCAATTACACCTGTTTTGAGCATTGTTCTAATTTGACTAATTGTATTTTTTACGGCTAAAGCATCAGCAGATCCATGAGTTTTAACAACTGGTGCCTTAAGTCCTAATAAGACCGCCCCACCATAAGTTGAAGTACTCATTTTTTGCCCGATTTGATGGAAAACTGGCTTTAGCATGAGGTAACCTAACTTAGCACGGAGACCACCATGTAAAATTCCATCTTTAATCAACGTCATCATCATCTTGGCGGTTCCTTCAGTCGCTTTCAAGGCCGCATTTGCCGTCCACCCATCACTTACAACAACATCTGCCTTGCCAAACAGGAGGTCACCAGATTCAATATTGCCGACAAAATTCAAATCATCTTTGCTATCGAGGATTTTCCATACTTCTTTATGTAATTTGTCACCCTTATCTTCTTCTGCCCCATTGTTTAATAGCGCAATTCGAGGGTTCGCAACTCCCAATACATTTTCGGCATAGAATTTACCAAGGTAGGCATATTGTTCCAAATTTTTCTCTTTACTTTCCGCATTTGCACCAGTATCGAGGTAGACAAAATTGTGCCGACTAGCACCCGGCTTGGCAATTGGCAAAATACTAGTGAGTCCCGGACGATCAATTCCTTTAATGCGGCCAACAATGAAGAGACCAGCCGCCAAAATTGCCCCAGTGTTTCCCGCAGAAAAGAAGGCATCAGCTTTGCCTTCCTTAACTGCTGTTGCCGCGCGAACAATTGACGAATCTTTTTTTCGCCGAATCGCCCGGACTGGTTCTTCACCCATTGAAATTTCTTCACTAGTAGCAACAATATTAAGCCGCTCATTATTTTTTATTAAGGGTTTAACCTTGTCTGGATTTCCATAAAGGTCAAATTCTAAGTCGGGGTAAAGGTCTCGGGCCTCTTCTACCCCTTCAATGATTACTTGGGGAGCATTATCTCCACCCATTGCATCAACAGCAATTTTCATAAAATCTCCTCCTCATATTAGTCAAAGTGCGTCTCCAGTTCATGACGCTTTAAATATAAAACAAGTGGCTGATTTTCATCGACCTGATCCCAATTGGGCATTCCTAATAGGTTTCCAGCATCTGCACGGGCAATTTGCAGCATTTTCAAATCAGCAACTGGATCACCCACTTTAAATTCTGGCATCCCCGATTGCTTTTTTCCTAGAACATCTCCAGATCCCCGTAGTTTCAAGTCTTGTTCAGCTATCTTAAATCCATCATCAGTAGCAACCATCGTTTTCATCCGGGCTTTTCCTTCATCAGTTTTCGGATCGGCAATTAAGAGACAATAGCTTTGCCGGCTGCCTCGACCAACCCGACCACGTAATTGGTGAAGCTGTGCAAGCCCAAAACGATCAGCATCATATATAACCATTACCGTTGCATTAGGATTATCAACACCAACTTCAATAACCGTGGTTGCAACTAAAACTTGAAGCTCACCAGATTTAAACTGGCGCATCGCTTCATCTTTTTCTTCCGTCCCCATTCGTCCATGGAGTAAGCCCACTTTATAAGCTGGCTCAAGATCGGCCGATAGCTGATTATAAAGATCAGTCGCGTTTTGTACATCTAGAGCCGCTGATTCCTCAATCAAAGGACTCACAACATACGCCTGTGCTCCTTGTTTTAATTGTTCACGCAAGAAATGGATTGCTGCGGCATGTTGGTTAGACTGTAGCCACTTTGTTTGAATTGGTTTTCGACCAGCCGGTAATTGGTCAATTATCGAAACATCCATTTCACCATAATTAGTAATCGCTAGTGTCCGTGGGATAGGGGTCGCTGTCATGGCTAATACATCAGGATGTTCGCCTTTTTCACGAAGTTGCTGACGCTGGTTGACCCCAAAACGGTGCTGTTCATCAGTAATTACCAGACCAAGATTAGCATATTCAACTCCATCTTGAATTAGCGCATGGGTTCCGACAATGAGGTTGACATCTCCTCGCTTCATCGCCGTCAATAGTTCCCGATGTTGCTTAGCAGTCAATGAACCAGTCAGAAGAGCAACCTGGACATGGGTTCCTTCAAAAATTTTCGCTAATTTCTCAGCATGTTGTCCTGCCAGAATTTCTGTCGGCGCCATTAAAGCTGCTTGATAGCCCGCAGTAATAGCTGCATAAATGGCAATAGCAGCAACAATTGTCTTTCCAGAACCAACATCTCCCTGTAACAATCGATTCATCTGGTATGGTTGACGCATATCACGACAAATTTCATTAACAACCCGTTTTTGGGCATCAGTTAATTCAAATGGGAGTCCGCCAATAAATTCTTTTAACTCGTCATTATGGTATAAAATCCGCTCGCCATCTTCTTGACGGTGGGCACGGCGAATTGCTTGCAGTCGTAACTGAAACAGAAAAAACTCTTCGTAAGCTGCTGTTCGGCGGGCGGCTTTTGCAGTTGCCTGAGTTTGTGGAAAGTGAATTTCTCTAATCATTTGTCGCCGATCCATTAACCGATATCGTTGACGAATCGTTTCTGGCAAATACGTTGGAATGATATTGGCATATTCCTCGTAAGCTTGACGAATAAAACTTTGGAGGACGTTTTGCCGGATATGCTTATTCACCGCATAGACCGCACCAAACTCATTTCGATCATCAGCTTTTTCCTTAAGAAGCTTGTTTCCTGTTACTTGATGACGAGGTGCATCCCACTTCCCCATTACAGTTACTTGCTGATTTAGTTCGATTTGCTTTTTAATATAGGGCTGATTAAAAAAAGTTGCGATCACCACTTCATTACCCACCTGCATTCGAAAGGTAAGCCGGTTGCGCCGATAACCATAGCGGACCAAGAGCGGTTCTGACACCACTACTCCTTGAAGAGTAATTTTCTGTTTATTCTTGGCGCTTTCAATGTCTGTAGGCGTGAAATCGTTATAGCGAGTTGGATAATATGTCAATAAATCTTCAATAGTATCTATTCCCAGAGTAGCTAGATCTGCTACCCGCTTAGGACCAACTCCTTTTAAATTGGCGACGGAATCCGTTAAACTCCGCAAATCTTTCACCTCTTTTTTACACAACCAGTAACCAAAATAGGAGTGGGAATAAAAGTAGTCCTTTATTAACCCACCCCTATAGGAGTTAATTTAATGTGCCGCTATTCAACCGAAATCAGGTATGGATAAACTGGCTGACCACCATCGTAAATCTGAATATCTAATTCATCATCTACTTCTTCAACTGCTGCTTTAATCTCTTCAGCAGTTTTTTGATCACCACCAGCTCCATATAAGATCGTTACAATTTCACTATCCTCATCAAGCATGGCTTTAACCATCTTAATAGCGGCTTCTCTCAGATCCGGATCAGTAGTGACGATTTTACCATCAACAATTCCCATGTAGTCATCTTTCTTAATTTCACGACCATCAATCGTTGTATCACGAACAGCATTAGTAACCGCTCCACTGGCAACCGTATCTGTGTTAGCTTCCATATTTGCTTGATTTTCGTCTAAAGAGGCTTCTGGATTGTACTCAAGCAGTGCGCTCATCGCTTGGGCAATTGTTTTACTGTGGACAATCTTTGTTGGAATATCAGCGACTTCAGCAGCTTGATCAGCAGTCATAAAGATGTTACCGTTATTTGGCAGAACAATAGCTTGCTTGGCACCACTATTATTAATAGTATCGAGAATATCCTGAGTACTTGGGTTCATTGTTTGACCACCTGTAATGATATGGGTGACACCCAAGCTCTTTAATAATTTCGCTATTCCTTCTCCTGATGCGACGGCAATAACAGCTGTCTGGAGGTCATTTTTAGCTTCTGCAGCTGCTTTTGCCTTCTCAATTGGTGACTCACTGTCAGCGCCTTCTTCATCTTTTTCCATGATTTCTTCTTGTTGCCAAACCATGTTATGAATTTCAATTGTCTGTAAATCACCGAATTGTTGACCCCAAGATAATACTTTACCAGGATGCTCGGTATGAACATGGACCCGCACAACTTGATCATCGTTTAGAACAAGTAAACTATCGCCTAAGTCAGCTAAGTAGTTATAGAAAGTATCATAGTCAAACTTTTGGGTCACTTGTTTACCCTTACCAAGTCGTACCAACATTTGAGTACAGTAAGTATACTTGATATCTTCAGGATTAAGCTTTCCTTGAACGCTTTGGTGATCCATGGCGTGAACCATCTCATCAATTTCAGCATTGTCAGGTTTATAGTCATCACTTTTATCTACGCGGCCACTCAAGGCTTCGTCAAAGGCTTGAAGTACAAAGACGAGTCCTTGCCCACCAGAATCTACCACGCCAACTTCTTTCAGGACTGGCAATAAATCCGGCGTCTTTTTAAGCGCTTCCTCACCTGCTTCATAAATAGTATGCATAATCTCAACAAGATCATCAGTCTCTTTAATCTTATTGAGGCCTGCTTGAGCTGATTCACGAACAACAGTTAAAATGGTACCTTCTGTTGGCTTCATCACAGCCTTATAAGCTGTCTTTGCACCATTAGCATAAGCATTAACAAAGTCAGCAGTAGATAAAACATCCATGCCTTCTGTTGCCTTTGCAAAGCCACGGAAAATCTGCGATAAAATAACCCCAGAATTTCCGCGTGCTCCCATCAAAAGGCCCTTTGCTAACGCTGCACTCAGGTCGCCAACCTTCTTACTGGTTTCGTTGCGTTCGTACTTGGCACCGCTTGCCATTGAAGAAGTCATGTTTGTCCCGGTGTCTCCATCTGGAACTGGAAAAACATTTAATGAATTAATAAATTCAGCGTTCTTACCAAGTTTATCGGCGGCCGCCTGGACCATTTTACCGAATTCAAGGTTTGTAATTTTTGTTACAGCCAATTCGAAATTCCTCCCCAATGCTCGCTTAATCTCCTAGTGTCCGTACACCTTGGACACATACATTAACTGAATTTGCCGTAATACCGAGCATTGTTTCAAGATTATACTTTACCTTTGCTTGGACACTTTTTGATACTTCTGAGATCTTTGTGCCATAGCCTACAATAATATTTACGTCAACAGCTACACCATTATCTTGCTGCCGAACAACAACGCCGCGCGCAAAATTTTCACGACGAAGAATTTGGTTAACCCCATCACGGAGGGGGTTTCGGCTTGCCATTCCAACAACACCGTAGTTATCAGTAGCAGCCCCACCAACAACTGATGAAATCACATCATTATCAATGTCAATTGTACCTGACTTAGTTTTGATTTTTACTGCCATCGTCATGGCCTCCTTATAAAATTACCAATTGATTTTAGAATCCTATGATACTAAAATTCACAATTAAATCAATACCATCATACCATAGCATATTTCACTAAAAAAGTAACTGATGGATATTTTTGCAATCAATCAACGGGGTTAATCAATTAGTGTAAAAAATAAGCCGCCCAAACTGGACGGCATCATTTTAATTAAACCCGAGTCACTTTACCTGACTTCAGTGTACGTGCTGAAACGTATACCTTCTTAGGCTTACCATTAACTAAAATGGTTACCTTTTGCAAGTTAGGCTTCCAGCTACGCCGACTTGAGTTAAGGGCGTGAGAACGCTTGTTACCAAATTGCGTCCGTTTACCGTTGATAAAATCTTTAGCCATTGGTGATACCCTCCTCTTTGCTTCATAATTTTTTCGTTTACGCAAAACTGCGATGTAACTCACCTAATTAATCTACCATAGGCATCGCAACAATGCAATAGTTTTCTTTCAAGTAATTTTCCTTGACAGGGTATTTTTCCCTCAAAAACCTATTTTAATTGGTCGCTACACTGAATTACAGAAACAATTCCACTTTCAAATGAAAAATGATTTTCTTCAGCTGTAAATTCATTGCTTGTCCACGAAAATGGAATTTGACTACTCCAGTTTTGCAGTGGATATTTTTCGTCTTTCAATGTAAGGCCTCGAACAGGAGTAAGATTGACAAAGGCCAGATACTTCTTATGTGGCAGGCGAGAAACAGTATAATCCCCTGGCAAGTAATAAGAGACGACATTTTGACAATCAATAATCTTAATCCGCGTTAAATATGGTTTAAATTCACTCTGTAACGGAAGAAAGAGGTTAGCTAATAAATGGTCTAAGCGTCCTCCCGTTGCACCAAAAATTTCAATTTCATCAGCCTGTTCCTGAATTGCAAATTTCACGCCCAATTGCGTATCGGTATAATCTTTTTCAGGAGGATAAGTTTTTATACGAGTAATTTTATCCTCTAAACCTTGTAATTCATCCCCGGTAACGGAATCAAAGTCACCAATTGCTAAGACTGGCTTAATTCCCCATCTTAATAATCTTAGAGCGCCTCGGTCAACCCCAATCCATTTTTCATCTTTACGTTGCAAAATCAACTCGGTTGGAACCATTTCAAGCGGACCGCCAACTAGTACATTTACTCTCATTTTTTACTCCTAAAAAAATGGATCTTCAATATTCAGACAAATCCGAACTAGAAGATCCATTTTTGTTTTTTACTTAATGTAACTAATTACTTAGTAGCATCTTCAAGAGCCTTGATTCGTTCAGCAGGATCTTCAGCGTTAAAGACATATGAACCTGCAACTGCTACTGTAGCACCGGCTTTGTAGCAATCGACAACTGTCTTGTCGTTAACTCCACCGTCTACTTCAATATCGAAATTATAGCCCTTTTCTTCCTTAATTGCGTTTAATTGGGCAATCTTGTCAACGGTTTCCGGTAAGAACTTTTGACCACCAAATCCAGGGTTAACCGTCATTACCAAGACTTGGTCAACCATGTGTAATACTGGTTCGATCATCGCTACTGGTGTACCCGGGTTAATAACAACTTCGGCTTTTACGCCACCGTTTTTGATAATTTGAAGAGCACGGTGAATGTGTTGAGTAGCTTCTACTTGAACACCAATAATATCAGCGCCAGCATCAATGAACATTGGTAAAATATGTTCTGGACTTTCAACCATCAAGTGCACATCCAATACCATGTTTGTAATTGGACGAATGGCTTTAACAAAACCTGGTCCATAAGAAATACTTGGAACAAAGGTACCATCCATAACATCAATGTGTAAGTATGGTGCACCGGCCTTTTCTACCTTTTCAATGTCCTTTTGTAAATTTACATAATCTGCACTTAAAATTGATGGTGCAACTTTAATCATCCTGATTCCCTCATTTCTTATAATTTGGTTTTTGATTAGCAATCAATTCATGGAACTGAAGATAATCATCATACCGACTCTTCATGATTATACCATTGTTTACCGCTTCCTTCACAGCACATTGTGGTTCTTTTATGTGAAGGCATCCCCGAAACTTACAATCTGCTGAAATCTTAGCAATTTCAGGGAATAAAAGCGGCAAATCATTCACCGTCATATCAAATGTCTCATACGATGAAAAACCAGGGGTATCGGCTATCAGAGCCCCGTTAACATCTAGTAAGCTTACTTTTCGTGTTGTATGCCGTCCCCGTTGAAGTGCTTGGGAAATTTCGCCAGTCGCTAATTTTAATTGGGGAGCCAAATGGTTAAGCAAAGTTGACTTCCCTGCTCCTGTTTGCCCCATCATCGTTACAATATTTCCCTTTAATTCTTCCATCAAACTTGCTAGTTGATCGGCATCGAAGGGCTCACGGGCCGCATAAACCTGGTAGCCGATTTTACGATAGCCCTCGATCGTTGGCAAAAGTTGTTGGTATTCTTCATCTGTCAGTAAGTCAGTCTTTGAAAAATAAATTAAAGGGGTAACATCTTGTGCTTCTAAAGCAATCAATTGCCGGTCTAAAAGGTTAGCGGAAAATGCTGGTTCTTTAGCTGAGGTTACGACAACTGCCATATCAACATTAGCAACAGGTGGCCGAACCAACTGATTGCGACGGTGCAAGATTTTTAATAAATACCCTTCCTGTTGATTTTCAGCACTGAACTCAACATGATCGCCAACTACCGGCTTAATCTTTCGTTGACGGAAATTTCCACGTGCCCTTGTCCGATAGATCTTTTCATCCGCAATCACATCATAAAAGCCACTTAATGACTGTTGGATTATTCCTGTTTTCAAACTGCACCTCCATTATCCAGTAATATTTGTTGCACTCATAATCGTTCGTCCATTGCGAACAACACGGTATGCACCTGTTTGTCCTTGTTTAAGGGTAAATGGCACATTAATTGTTGTTTCCTGATTAATTGTAATATCTTGATACTCCATCGTTAAATTATGGTTGGCATCTCTGATATATACCTGTACACGGTTTTCACGCTGGCCACCATTTCCATCGAATGGAATGTTAATCTGAATATTCGTCGTCTTTGTTTGATTACCAGAATTAGCAATGGAAACCGTTAACGTATCACCATGATTTAATGTCGATCCGGCTCGCGGCGTCTGATTAATCACATGGTTAGTCGCAATTGTTTTTGATTTTTTCTCTTGAGTTGTCAATTGCAAATTATTTTTATTTGCAAACTGTTGAACAGCACTAATATCCTGATTCTTAAAGTTCGGAATCTTAATTGGTTCTTTCCCTGCGCTTACACGAAAAATAATTGTGTTAGCAGCAGGCTTAACAATCGTACCTTTTTTGTGGTTTTGTCTGATAATCTGTCCCTTATCAATATCATCCGAATATACTGGTTCTTGATGAACTTGAAATCCCTTGCGACGAAGGTTAGCGGCTACTGAAGAATAGTCTTCACCGACATAATCAGCCATTTGCAATTGCTTAACTCCTGTACTAACCGTTAGATTAATCGGGGTGCTGATACGGGTCTTATGGCTGACATCTGGATTGGTTGAAACAATTCGGTTTTTATCAACCGCCTGACTATTTACCCGAGTAATCTTACCAATCCGTAAGTTTTGCTGGTGCAATCGTTGTTCTGCCTTTAACACTGTCATTCCTTCTACATCGGGGATGATTACTTGACGGATCAAGAACCACCAGCTACAGACTGCAATCAGCACAATCATGCCAAGCGTTCCACTAACAATCCCATATTTTTTCCACTTTTGCGGTTTAGTTGATGGATCAACGGTTGGTGAATCAGTTGACTTCTTTGGTTGATAATCATCAGCTTTTAGGTGTTTAATATCTAACACCTTAGTTTCTCCATTATCATCTTGTTGGATCTTTAACCGCGGCTCATTAGCTCTTTCTGGATTAAGGACGGTTTTCAAATCAGCCGCCATTTCATTAACTGAACTATATCGCTCAGCTGGTTCCTTTGCAGTCGCTTTAATGATTACGTTTTCGAGTGCTTGAGGAATTTTTTTGTTCTGTTCACGAACAGAAGGAATTTCTTCACGGAAATGCTTCAAGGCAATTGAGACAGCCGTTTCTCCCTCAAATGGAACCTTTCCAGTTAGAAGTTCAAACAAGATAATTCCTAGTGAATAGATATCTGATTGTTTAGTAGCAATGCTTCCTCGCGCTTGTTCTGGAGATAGGTAGTGAACTGACCCCATCAAGGTATTAGTCTGCGTTAATGAGTCTTGCGATACAGCAACCGCAATTCCAAAATCAGTAATTTTAACGTTTTTATTTTCATCAATTAAGATATTTTGTGGTTTTAAGTCCCGGTGGATAATCCCATGCGCATGGGCGGTCGCAACTGCTGAAAGCACCTGTTCCATAATATCAATAACTTGTGGAAGTGGGATCGGATAGTGCTTTTTTATATATGCTTTAAGGTCTGTCCCTTTTACATATTGCATTACCATGTATTGCAAGCCATGATCCTCACCAACGTCATAAATTCCAACAATATGAGGATCATTTAACTGCGTTGCGGCCATTGCTTCCCGGTGGAATCGCCGTTTAGTACTTGGATCGTCCCGTAAGTCAAGACGCAATAGTTTAACAGAAACGTCCCGATCAAGAACCATATCATGTGCCAAGTAGACATTAGCCATTCCACCTTCACCCAGTGACCGAATTATCCGATATCGGTGACCAATTTCATATCCAGGATTCATTTCCTATCCCTCCTGGTTACTATTAATCCCAATTAAAACGGTAATATTATCTGGTCCGCCGGCATCATTTGCCATCTTTATAAGTTGAGCACATTTCTCTTCAAGCGGTATCGGCAATTCAAGCACCTTGATAATCCGCTCCTTAGAAACAGTCTTAAACAAGCCATCAGAACACATTAACAGTTGATCACCCTCGTTTAATTCAAAGCGGTTTACATCAACTTGTGCATCAGGAGAGATTCCAATTGCCCTTGTAATTATATTGCTCTGGGGTAGCTTTAGTGCTTCATCTTCTGATATATCTCCCGTTTTTACCAATTCATTAACCAATGAATGGTCTACTGTAATCTGCGTTAATAGGTTTTGATGAAGGATATATCCTCGACTATCACCAATATTAGCAACCACAACCGCATCCTTAAATGTAATAGCGGCGACCATTGTTGTTCCCATCCCCTGCAAGCGAAGATTACGTTTGGATTGCGCTAAGATTTTATTATTGATTAATTGGGTTTCACGAGCAAACCAACGGATCCCCTCCATTGATGTCTGCGGGGGCCGTTTTTTAAACTGACTCCCCAAAGTCGCAACTGTTTGCTCTGCAGCGATATCTCCGCTACGATTGCCGCCAATTCCATCAGCAATAACCATTAATTGATTGCCTAGCTTGTTAGTAAACACAGCAACCCGGTCTTGATTTTGCTTTCGTTGGTGGCCGATATCTGTTTGATAAGCAGCTTTCATTAACTTATTATATTCCCTTCTTAAGGCTACTGATGAAGAAGCCATCAGAATCAAAGTCACTCGGTAATATAGTTAAGGTTGGTGAGTGACGATTATCCTTAACTTTTCGTGCAGTTGTTGTTTTTACTAACTCAAACTCCGGATGTTCAGCTAGAAACGCTTGAACAGTATCATCATTTTCTTGTCGTAAAATTGTGCACGTGCTGTATGTGATTATACCTCCTTTTTTAACTTTTGCGGCAACCGCATTTAAAATTGCTAACTGAATCTCATGTAATTGCTTGCTATCATTTAGCGTCTTTGTATAACGAATTTCTGGCTTCCGGCGTAAAAGTCCGATCCCACTACAAGGTGCGTCAACTAAAATCTTATCAAAACTTTCATCATCAAAAAGTTGATCAACCTCCCGCGCATCAAGGGCATGAGCGGTAACTCGCTTTTCAACCCCTAGTCGACGAGCATTTTTTTCAATCAATTTAACCTTATGTTGGTGAATATCAAGTGCATCAACGTGGCCGTCTTCATTAGTGAGGGCTTCTGCTATTTGAACAGTCTTTCCACCCGGAGCTGCACAAGCGTCCAGGACTTTATCCCCTGGCTCAATATGCATGCTTTCCACGGCTAACATGGCACTTTCGTCTTGAATAGTAATTTCGCCATTTTTGAAGAGATCGGAACTGATAATTTCACCTTTAGTAATTACTAAAGCATTTTGCGCAACTTGACTTTCTTGATATTCAATTCCAGCAGCATCCAAAGCTTGTTTGACGGTCGGAAGGTCAGTTTTGGCGGTGTTAACTCTAATTACCTGATGAGCTGGCTCATTAATTGATTGAAGTATTTTTTCAGTATCTTCTTCGCCATATTCCCTAGTCAGCTCATTGACTAGCCACCGTGGCACACTGTTTTCGATACTTAACCGCAAATCACGTTCATTAATTTGTCGCAGGTCAGGTAATCCTTTCCGCAAAATGGCATGTAAAACACCAGTGACAAACTTTCGAATACCTGGATTTCCTCGGCGTTTAGCTATTTCAATACTTTCGTCAGTTACCGCCCAATCTGGGACTCGTTCTAAATAATGATACTGGTAAAGTGCAGACAAAAGAAGCGTCTTTACCCAAGGATCAAGCCGTTTTCCCTGGATAAACCCATTCAGCCAATATTCGAGGGTAAGTTTATGCTGCAAAACACCATAAATAATATTGGTTACCAACCGGCGATCTTTATCTGCCAACGGGTACTTTTTTAATAACTGGTCAACCTGCAAGTTTGAGTATGCACCATTTTCGACAACCCCTTCAAGCGCCACTAAAGCTAATTCACGCGCATTTTGCGGTTGAAATTTAGTCTTCACTTACAACTTGGCCTCCCTCTGTAATATCTTTATGTCCATTAAGGTAGGATGTAATGTCCATCGCCTTTTTCCCTGCTGGCTTTAACTTATTAATCTGGTATGTCGTTCCATCTCCAGCAGCAATTACTAATTGATGTTTCGTGACCCGCACTACTTTTCCTGGTTCAAGGTCTGTTTTTTCTTCTAATGGGGTCACATCGTAAATTTTTGTACGTAATCCATCAATAACCATGTTACCAAGAGGAGCCGGCCGTAATCCCCGCACCTTCGCATCAATTAACCGTGCTGGAAGTCGGAAATCAATCTGTTCTTGTTCACTAGTAATGTTGGGAGAAAAGACTACTTTATCTGGATCTTGAGCGACCGGATTAACATCCCCGCTAATAAGTTTAGGCAGCGTTTCTAACAGCAAGTCTCTTCCTAGCAAACTAAGCTTTTTAAACATAGTGCCACTATCATCAGTGTCTTCAATCGGAATAGACCTTTGTGAAATAATATCTCCCGCATCCATCTTCTTAACCATGTACATAATGGAGACCCCGGTTTCTTTATCACCATTAATAATGGAATATTGAATTGGGGCCCCTCCACGATATTTTGGCAGTAATGAACCGTGAACATTGATTGCCGCAATTTTAGCAGCCGCTAATAACTTTGTTGGAAGGAATTGCCCATAAGCAGCAGTAATCATTAAGTCAGGCTGCAAATTAATAATTTTCTCCATTTCAGGACTTTTGCTGAGTTTAGCCGGCTGTAAGACTTCGATATTATATTGTTCAGCTAATTCTTTAACTGGCGATTGATGAAGAGTACGTTTCCGACCGATATGGTGGTCTGGCTGGGTAAGAACTGCTTGAACATCGTATTCTGGATTATCAATTAAACTTTGTAAAATCGGAACAGCAAACTCCGGTGTTCCCATAAAAACGACTGATGTTGACATTAATAACATCCTTTCTTTTACATAAAATACTGTGGATCTGGATCGATGCTTACTTGGACATCCTTAAAACCGCGACTTTGCGTATCCTGAAGAATATCAAACAATAGCTGATGCAAATACGGATCCTTCTTATATTTGATGACAATTTGGTAATAGTAACGACGCTTCATTCGGGCAATCGCTCGCGGGGTGGGGCCAAGAATAACCGTCGAAGATAATAATCCCTGCTTTAGGCGACCATAGATATCTGCCATTGCCCGAGCTGCTTTGGCTTCTTCAGGATGACTAGCCATCAAACAAACGGTGTAATAGTATGGCGGATAACTGGCTTGTCTTCGCAGCATCATTTCCTGCTTAAAGAATTTTTCGTAATCATGCGTTTTGGCATCTTGAATAGCGTAATGATCAGGGTTATATGTCTGGATAATAACTTTCCCTTGCTTATTTGCCCGACCAGCTCGACCACTAACTTGACTTAGCAAATCAAAAGTCCGTTCACTAGCACGAAAATCTGGTAAGCCCAGACCAGTATCAGCATTTAAGACCCCTACTAAGGTAACATTAGGGAAATCAAGCCCCTTTGCAATCATCTGGGTTCCTAATAAGATATCCGCTTGGTGTTGACCGAACTGGCGCAATAATTTTGCATGCATTCCCTTCCGCCGGGTGGTATCAACATCCATGCGAATAATCCGGGCCTGGGGTAATAATTGATGCAATTCTTGTTCAACTTTCTCTGTTCCGGTCCCATAATAGCGAATCTGATGACTATGGCAATTTGGGCATTCACGGGGGATTGGTTCTTCATGACCACAATAGTGACATTTCATTGTCCGCGTATCCATGTGGAGCGTCAAAGAAATATCACAATTGGGACACTTTAAAACATTTCCACAATCACGACACATCATAAAGGACGAAAATCCCCGTCGATTTAGCATTAAAATACTTTGTTCGTTCTTTTGCAGGCTGTCATTTAATTCACTCAATAGTTTCTGAGAAAAGTTACTCTCCCCGTACTTTTTAATTTCATCCCGCATATCAACCACTTCAATTGGCGGCAGTTCCTGTTTGTTTACCCGGTGCGGAAGACGCAACAAGTGATAAACGTTTTTTACTGCTCGTGCACGACTCTCCAGACTAGGAGTAGCCGAGCCGAGAACTACAGGCGCTTGATTATATTTTCCTCGCCATTTAGCTACTTCACGCGCTTGATAACGGGGTGATTCATCTTGTTTATAACTAGATTCATGCTCTTCATCAAGAATGATTAGCCCTAAATTAGTCAACGGAGCAAAGACTGCTGAACGAGCGCCCACAACTACTTGCGCTTCTCCACGCTCAATCCGCCGCCATTCATCATACCGTTCCCCGTTCGATAAACTACTATGTAAAACAGCAACCTTGGAACCAAATCGTCGCCGCACACGGTTAACAATCTGGGGCGTTAATGAAATCTCAGGTACAAGCATTAATGCTGTCTTTCCTTGTTGAAGAGCATTAGCAATCGATTGCAAGTATACTTCTGTCTTGCCACTCCCCGTAACTCCTTGTAAGAGAAAAACTTTAGGGTCACGATTGTCGATTGCTTGATTAATCTGGTTAACGGCATTTTGTTGATCGGCGTTGAGCTGCAGGGGGGCTGCTAAATGAGCATCATCAGGAGTGCCCTGCATAGCTAAGGGTTGGCGATATACTTCAACTGGTGTTTTTTCTAGCCATCCCTTCTGTTGTCCCTGATTGAAGGTGGCTGCTTTTAAACCAGTTTTATGTTCAGCATCCTTTTGCTTAACAACTTGACTGCCAATTGATTGTAAATATGAAAGAAGGCGGTTTTGAGCATGAGCATTGGCATGAAGGGATGCGCGCTCATCTTCCAGTTGTTCAAAGTTAAGTAAAGAGCGAATACCAGTCACCGTTTTAGCCTTGGCCCGGTCTTCCACTTGGTATTCAATCGTTATTTTTCCTTCCTTTTGCAGTTTAAACAATTCACTTAAAATTGCCGGTTTATCTTGTACCGCCGCCATCTCTAATTCATCTCGACCATGAAAAATATCAAAGGCGACATGTTCGTCTACCTCATCTACAATTCGAATAATTCTGGTAGTCTTAGCCTTCAATAAGTTAGGCAACATCGTATATAAGCAAGAAATCCAAAAAGAGTAAGTAGTATCAGCTAACCATTTGCTAAGATTCATTAATTCAGGATTAATTACCGGTTGAAGATCCATTATCGCCTGAATTGGTTTGAGTTCTCCCTCATATTGGGATGCATTGTCAAGGGCAACAACGAATCCTTGAACAGTCCGTTTACCCTTTCCAAAAGGCACAATCACTCTTACCCCGACTTGAATTTGTTTTTCAAGCTTTGACGGAATCTGATAAGTATATGGTTGATTTGTTTGCATTGTTGGAACATCAACAACTACCTGTGCCAACTCTGGCATTTAATCACCTGACTTTAATTTTGCACTAATTAATTCAATAATCTCGTTTGCAATTTTAGCTTTAGATTGCCGGGCTAATTTAATTGGCGTTTGATCTTTTTGTAAGATGGTCACTTGATTCTGGTCACTGCCAAATGCCCCCATATCTCCCGCCACACTATTTGCAATAATCATATCCGCATTTTTGCTAGCAAGTTTACGATTAGCATTTTCTAGAAGATCATTTGTCTCTGCCGCAAACCCAACGACGTATTGACCGGTTTGCTTCATCTTCGCAATATTCTTTAAAATATCAATCGTTTCAGTAAGCGCAATGGTAAGATGCGGGTTACCATCTTTTTTCTTAATCTTATGACCAACTGTTTCAACTGGGCGATAGTCAGCAACTGCGGCCGCCATGATTAAAATGTCTGCCTGCGAAAATCGTTCTTTTAAACTGATGTATAAATCTTCAGTTGTGGTTACGCGCATAACTTCAATCGCTGGTGTTTGTGGAAGCGGGACGGTAACTTGACCGGCAATCAAGGTTACCTTAGCTCCTGCTTGAACCGCGGCGTTGGCAAGTGCAATCCCCATTTTACCAGAGGACCGGTTACCAATAAAACGAACAGGATCAATATTTTCACGTGTTCCGCCAGCAGTAACAATCACGTGCTTGTCCTTTAAAGCTTGACTGCTTGTTAAAAAGTCCTCTATATATTGGCAGATTGCTGCTGATTCTGGTAAACGCCCGCGGCCAGCATATCCTTCAGCTAATCTTCCGCTAACTGGCGGCATAATATTGACCCCGTCTTGTTTAAGTTGAGTAATGTTTCGTTGAGTTGCGGGGGCCAACCACATATGGCTATTCATTGCTGGAACTACAATTTTAGGAGCACTAGTTGCTAATAAGGTGGTAGAAACAGCATCATCAGCCAGTCCCGTTGCCATTTTAGCGATGATATTTGCTGATGCTGGTACCACCACAGCTAGTTCTGACCAATCAGCTAGCTCAATATGAGGAATAGGTGTTGAATGCTCATCCCATAGGTCAGTAAGAACTGGTGCTTTCGTCAAGGCAAAAGGAGTAGCAGGAGTGACTAACTTAGTAGCGGCGTCAGTCATTCCTACGCGAACCTCATGTCCCATTTTTTGCAGACCACGCACTACTTCGATCCCTTTGTACGCAGCGATACTGCCTGTAAGATACACTGCAATTCGTGTCATTATGTCACCTCAACTTATTTTTTCTTAATTGATTATAGCATTTTTAGAAGCAAAAAAGGGGCCAGTGACAATCCTGTCCTAGTCCCTTACTTTTGTTTATCCAGCTTATTTTAATCCTGTAAGTCTTCAGTATGATCAGGGTCGATCGTAACTTTTCCAGCCAAAATCTCTTCAAGAGCCTTCCCAACTGACTTGCTTGAATCATAATGTTCAAGCAATGGGGCAGCTCCTGCATCTAATTCGTTGGCACGCTTACTGGCAAGCATAACTAATGAATAACGAGAATCAATATGTTTTAATAATTCATCAACTGATGGAAAAAGGATCATTTTTCGGCATCTCCTAACATTTCAAGATAACGTGGCATTACACGGGTAACACGAAGCCGTTCAGTACGAATAATGTCTTTAATCTTTTCAACTGCATTTGGTACTTCGTCATTAACTACTGCATAATCATAGTTTTGCATCATTTGAATTTCACCAAATGCTTTATGAATTCGTTTATTAATGACTTCCATACTATCAGTTCCCCGGTGAATCAATCGTTGTTTCAATTCATCCAAATCAGGAGGGGTTAAGAAAATAAACACGCCATCTGGACACTTAGACCGTACTTGCATTGCTCCGTTAACTTCAATCTCAAGGAAAACATCTTTCCCTGAATCTAAGGTCTCATTAACATATTTTAATGGGGTACCGTAATAGTTGTCAACATACTTAGCATATTCCAACATCCCACCAGTTTGAATTTGGTGTTCAAACTCTTCTTTGCTTACGAAGAAATAATCAACACCATTAACTTCTCCAGGACGTGGTTTCCGAGTTGTCATCGAAATTGAATATTGAAAATCATTATCATTTGAATCAAAGATAGCTTTTCGAACAGTCCCCTTCCCAACCCCGGAAGGACCTGAAAGAACAATTAACATTCCACGATTTGCCATTATAACGCTCCTATTTATTTAATCGTATTAATACTATAATGCACTAGATTAGTACTGAAATCAAGCACCTGAATAACAAAAAATTATTGAGCTTTTTGCTTGCATTTCTGAATGTATGTTCGTATACTATAATCAAACGAATGTTCGGAGGCGCGATTATGCAAATTGAACAAAAGTCTATTTTTAAATTTACGCCACAAATTATTAGTGATAAGCTTCGTCATCTTTTTGAAGAAGCACCTGCTGACGATCAGCAAGCAGGGTTACTTACTCCCCAACCTGCTAAACAACGACAATTATTTTTAAAACGAGCTATCAAAGATAAGATTAAAGCAACGTTTCAGCTAATGCCGATCAACAATGATGGCTATCCCGTAAACGTTACCGGTAACATCGCCCAATTAGCGAATAGCAATCGATACCTTATTACGAATCAAAATGTAAGTTATGTTGTTAACTTTGATCAAATTAGATACATTGCGAATTTATAATATTGGATTTAAAGAGAGACTGGGAATTAACTCAGTCTCTTTATTGTTTTAAAGATATCTATACAGTAGCTGCCTGGATTCCGATCGTTGATAAATCAACGTCCGGGTCCGACCCCCAATAGGCTAGCTTCGCGTCGTAGCTATCCTCGCGGGGGGGTGAGAAGACGAAGTCGCAAGCGACTTCTTTCCCACTGCTCTCTCCCTTTTACTTTGCCATATTAAGCAATTCTTGCGCATGCTCTTTTGTCAATTGGGTAATCTTTTCACCCGATAGCATTCGCGCAAGTTCTTCAACCCGATCGTTTTCTTTCAATGGCGTAACTCGAGTAGTTGTCCGGTCATCATGGACAGATTTCTTAATAAGGAAATGGTGTTGCGCAACGGCTGCTACTTGTGGCAGGTGCGTGATACATAAAACCTGTGAATGTTGAGCAATTAAGCGAATCTTATCAGCAATTGCTTGGGCAACCCGTCCGCTCACCCCAGTATCAACTTCATCAAAAATGATACTAGTAACGCCTTCCTTTTGCGCAAAAATTGTCTTTAGGGCTAACATTACCCGTGACAATTCACCACCAGAAGCAATTTTTGCTAATGGTCCCATCGATTCTCCCGGATTAGTTCGGATATAAAATTCAACCTGGTCAATTCCCGTCGGTGTAAATTGTTCCCGACTTTGATTAGCAAAGCGAACTTCAAATTCTGCTTTTTCCATGTAAAGCTCTTTAAGCTGCTGGTGAACCTTTTTACCAAGTTCATGAGCAGCTTTTTGTCTTACCTGACTCAATTTACGACCGGTCTCTCGAATCTTATTTTCGGCTTCTCCTAACCGTTGCTCTAGGTCACTGCTAGAATCAGCCGCGGCCTCCATCGAATCGAGTTCTTTTTTGATCTTATCATAATACTTCAAAACATCTGCCAATGTATCGCCATACTTATGTTCAAGATCACCGATAGTAGTTAACCGTTGTTCAATCTGAGCTAACCGTTCATCATCAAATTCAAGCATGTCTAATTGTTGACTAGCTTCATTCGCTACATCTTGAAGAGCGTAATAAGCATCATTAAGTGCCTTACTAAGATTATCATAAGCATCATCAAATTCAGCAATTGCATTGATTGAGTCCATCACCGTGGCAACTTGATCTAAAACAGGCGCTTGCTCACCTTCATTAAAGGTCGTCACAGCTAGTTGAAGAGCATTATTAATTTGTTGAAAGTGTTCCAATCGATCACGTTCACTAATTAATTCATCTTCTTCATTTTCTTTTAGATTAGCTTCTGCAATTTCATTAACTTGGTACCGAAGCATATCCAATCGCTGCGCCCATTGTTGTTCATTTGCTTGTTTTTTATTTACAGCAGCTTTGAGTTTAGAATAAGCTTGATATTCTTCTTGATATTTTTGAAGTAAGGGCTGAACCTCTTTAGCCGCAAATTGGTCGAGCATTCCTAAATGAGTCTCAGGTTGCATTAATTGTTGATGTTCATTTTGCCCTTGAATATCAACTAATCCCGCACCAATTTGACGAAGAGTTGCCGTGTTAATCAGTTGCCCATTGATCCGGATAATATTACGACCATTACGATGAATTTCCCGAGAGACAATTAAGATTCCATCTTCATGGTCAATTCCTAGCGATTCAAGTAGATTATCAAATTCAGGATCATCAGGAATCGCAAATTGCCCTTGAAGACTTAATTTTTCTTCTCCACGGCGAATAAATTCCTGCGACCCACGACCACCGGCCAACAATCCGACTGCATCAATAATAATTGACTTTCCGGCACCAGTTTCCCCCGTTAGAACAGTCATTTGGTCAGCAAAAGTTAAGGTTAAGTGCTTAATAATTGCTAAATTATCAATCGTCAATTCTTGTAACAAAAATTTTCACCTCGCCTAGTCGAGCATTGCATTAAGCTTTTCTTCTAATTTAATTGCTGCTTCTGGAGACATACAAACTACAAGGACATTTCCATCATCACCAATTGTTGTGAAAACCGTTGGAAAATCCATTTTGCGAATTAAGGTAGCTACTACCGGGCCATTCCCGGGATGAACCGTTAACGCTAAGAAACAGTCATTACGTTTTAATTGTTCCAAACTGTCTTGAAGGGTTTGTGCTAACTGATTTTCATGTCCTTGGTGATGATATGCTGGCAAGCCATAACGATAGCCCCCGTTATCAGCAGGAATCTTTATCAGTTGCATTTCTTTAATGTCGCGCGAAATAGTCGCTTGAGTAACTGTCAATCCCATTTCACGCAGGCGTTCAACAAGATCTTCTTGCCGCTCAATGCTCTCATTAGTAATGATTTCCCGAATTTTTTGTTGTCGTTCTGCTTTTTTCATGGATTAAGTCACCTTTATTTATTCCTTATGATTCAAATCATCATCCGCGGCTGCAATAACCTTATCGATATTTACTTCTTCGGCAACGATCCCCGGATTTTCACTTAGGCGCAGGTGAACTAAAAATTCCATATTTCCTTGTCCCCCTTTGATTGGTGAATAGTCTAATCCAAGGATGTCGAAATGATCTTCACGGGCAAAAGTCAGTACTTCTTCCAAAACGGCCCGGTGAACTTTATGATCATGAATGATCCCATTTTTGCCAACATGCTCTTTCCCTGCTTCGAATTGCGGCTTAATCAGCGCTACTACTTCACCACCCATTTTCAGTATCTGAGCCAAAGGTGGCAAGATTAAACGAAGGGAAATGAACGAAACATCAATCGAAGCAAATTCTGGTTGACCACTGGTAAAATCTGCTAACTTACTGTAACGAAAATTGGTCTGCTCCATAACAACTACCCGGGGATCCTCCCGTAATTGCCAAACTAACTGATTAGTTCCGACATCAAGAGCGTAACTTAACTTCGCCCCATTTTGTAACATTACATCAGTAAAGCCACCAGTTGATGAACCAATATCTAAAACCGTCTTGTCCTTAACTGAAATATCAAAAACCTTTAATGCTTTCGCTAACTTCAAGCCACCCCGACTAACGTACGGCATTTTATGACCTTTCATGTGAAGGGTTGTGGTAATCGGAATCTTTTGTCCTGGTTTATCTAATCGTTCATTATTTTTGCCAAGAATTTCTCCTGCCATCACTGCCCGCTTTGCTTGTTCGCGAGAGTCAAACAGCCCTTGTTGGACTAATAATACATCTACACGTTCTTTTTTCATAATCCCTTTCCTTATTTAAAATATGCTAAAAAGTCATCATAACCAGCAAATGACTTGCCAGTAAGCTTTTCAAGATTCTTTTGATTTTGGCTAGCAGCCGTTAAAGCTATCTGCAACTGCTCCTTTGCGCCATCTACACCGAGCAATCCTGGATAAGTATTTTTTTGTTCATCAGCATCTTTATGAACAGCTTTTCCCATCTCTTCAGTAGTACTGAGAATATCCATTAAATCATCATAGATCTGAAATGCTAACCCATAGTTTTCACCAAATGCTGCTAGCTCTTGTTTGATTTCAGCAGATTGATCCATCATAATCCCACCTGCCAAAACAGCATAGCGAATCAATTCCCCCGTTTTTTGACGGTGCAAGTATCTCAATTGGTTTAAAGTTAGATGTTGGTGTTCACCTTCAATATCCCGCGCCTGACCAGCAACCATTCCAGATGGTCCCGCAGCTTTTGCAAGTTCAAGGGTTAACTGGCTCCGAACATTAGCTGAAAGGTGATTATCGGCAACCCACTGAAAGGCCAACGTCAATAATCCATCCCCTGCTAAAGTTGCCATGCCCGCTCCAAATTTACAGTGATTAGTTGGTTTTCCGCGGCGTAGATCATCATTATCCATCGCTGGAAGGTCATCGTGGATTAATGAATATGTATGAAGCAATTCCAATGCAGAAGCCGCACGTAGCAGATCATCATTAAGCGTGCCACCCAACATCTCAATTGTTGCAAGCGTCAATGCTGGACGCAGCCGTTTGCCCCCAGCCATTAGGGAATAATTCATGGCATCCCTTAAAGTTGCCTGATCAACATCTGCGGCCAGTGACTTGCTGAGATAGTTTTCAATCTGTTCTTTTAAAATCGGCAATGGTGTACTCATCTTTTTCTGCTCCGTTGCTTATTGTTCATCAGCGCTACCAAATCCACGGTTACCACCGCCATTATTGCTTGGGTCATCGGTTTGTTTTTCGTAGACTTGCTCATCACCATTATCGTCAATTAAGTGACCAAGCGTTTTTTCAGCATTTGTTAGCTTCGTTTGTAATTCCTTAGAAAGCTTGATTCCTTCTTGAAACTGTTGAAGGGCTTCTTCTAGTGGCACATTCCCCTGTTCAAGGTGATTAACGATCTGTTGTAATTGTGCTAATTGTTCTTCAAATGTTGGTTTTGCTGTTGCCATCTTAGTGCTCCTTTACCTTTTTTATTTCTGCTTGAACTTCCCCGTCATCAAAATGCAGGTGAACATTTTGCCCAACCGTTAATTGACTGGCATGATTAACAACCTTTTCATCACTCGTTACATACGTATATCCTCGACTCATAATTTTAAGGGGACTCAGTGAATCTAATTGTTTAATAAGAGTTGTCACTTGTTGTTTCTTTTCATTTTGGTTGGCAAGTGATGCTGTAACCAATTGTTTTTGTAATTGATTAACTAGCTGTTCTTGTTGTTGAACCCGATGTAGTGGAGAAATAGCCGTTAGACGCCCACCTAATCTTTCCACGTTCATTCGCATCTCTTGCATCTTATTTTGCGCTGCTTGACCTAGCTGTTGAGTTAATTGGTCAACCTTTTGTGCATAGTTTTCATATAATCTTGTCGGTTGCTGAAAAATATAGCTTTGCAGCTGTTTATTCAATTGTTGGCGGTCAAAATTAATTTTAGTCCGCATCGTATTTAATAAACGATTCTGATCATCTTTAAGTGTCATTAATACATCGTTTAGTTTTACCGGCGTTGCTAATTCAGCAGCAGCAGTTGGGGTTGCTGCGCGTTGATCAGCTACGAGGTCGGCAATTGTTGTATCTGTCTCGTGACCAACTGATGAAATTACCGGAATTTTGCTATTGGCAATAGCGCGGGCAACTACTTCTTCATTAAAAGGCCATAAGTCTTCCATTGATCCCCCACCCCGACCGATAATAAGGGTATCAAAGTCGCCACGGTCATTGGCACGGTTAATTTGTCTAGCAATATCCGCCGCTGCTTTATCCCCTTGGACGACAGTGGGATATAGAACAACTTGAGCAATTGGATAACGGCGTCGAACAGTCGTATTAATATCCCGGATAACCGCCCCATCAATACTAGTAACAACTGCAATTCGTTTTGGAAACATTGGGATCTGTTTTTTAGGTAAATTAAATAGACCTTCAGCGCTCAATTTCTTTTTTAGCTGTTCAAACGCTAAGTATAAAGAGCCCAGACCATCTGGCTCCATCCGATCAATATAAATCTGGTAGCGACCACTTTTTTCATACAAGCTTACATGACCGACTACACAAACTTTCATCCCCTGTTCAGGAGTAAATTTAATTTTCCGGAATTGATGCTCAAACATTACAGCATCGATCACAGCATTATCGTCTTTTAAACTAAAATACTGATGCTTTTGCCGTAAACGAAAATTAGAAAGCTCACCAGTTAAATAAACCGTATGTAGGTATGGATCCCGGTCAAACTTCATTTTCAAATACTTAGTTAATTCACTAACTGTTAAATACTGGCTTCTATCCATGATGCCTCCACTGCGCTAAATCAACTGTTTGTTCCATTAAAGTTGCAATTGTCATTGGTCCTACGCCACCTGGAACAGGAGTGATTGCCTGAGCTTTTGTCTTTACCGCTGCAAAATCAACATCCCCCGTCAATTTACCATTGCTTAAACGATTAATTCCCACATCGATTACCACTGCTCCTGGTTTTACATCTGGCGCCTTGATAAGGTTAGGTACACCAGTAGCAACAATTAAAATATCCGCTGTTTTCGTTAAAGCAGAAAGGTCGCTTGTATTTCTTCCAGCCATCGTCACGGTTGCGTTAGCATTATTTAAAAGAGCTAAAAGAGGTTTACCAACTAAAATACTCCGACCAACGATAACTGCATTTTTCCCTTGTAAATCAATGCTATATTCTGCCAACATCCGCATAATTCCGCGAGGTGTACAAGCCACGGGATAATTACTATGTTGATTGGCAAATAGTTTTCCTAGGTTTAGGGGATTAAGCCCATCAACATCCTTAGTTGGCAATATAGCATTGGTGATTACTTCTGAATCCAATTGAGGAGGAAGGGGTTGTTGAACAAGAATGGCATCAATTGTGTCATCATGATTCAGCTTTTCAATTTCGGCAAGAAGCTCATCTTGACTAACATCAGCAGGAAATTTTTTTAAAATTGAATTGATTCCTAACTTAGTAGCCTTATTATGCTTATTTCGGGTATAGATTAAGCTCGCTGCATCATCACCAGCAATCACGACTGCAATTCCCGGAGTTATATTTTGTTTTTCTTTTAACTGTGCCACCAGTTTTTGGGTCTGGGCATTGATTTTTTTAGCAAGGGCCTTGCCATCAATAATTGTCGTCACAGTGATTCCTCCTCGTTAAATTTCCATTTTATATTCTACCATAATACTATTGCGCTTAAGCAAAAAAGGAGTGGAATCAGAAGTTTATCACTTCATTTTTCCACCCCATAATTATTGTTAACAGTAATATTAGTTATTCGTGTTGACTTGTTTTTCAAATTTGCCAAGGGCTCCATTGATAAATTTACGTGACTTATCACTGCTGAATGTTTTCGTAAGTTCTAGTGCTTCGTTAATTGCTACTACTGTTGGAACATTTTCAGCATATTGAATTTCAAATAAAGCAAGCCGTAAAATCACTAAATCCGGCTTTGCTAAACGATTGATGGTCCATCCGCTTGCGAGAAGGCCATTAATTTGTTCGTCGAGCTGATCTTGATGTTCCCGCACCCCATTTACTAAAGTCAGTAAATAAGGGGGAATTTGCTTTTCATCATGATGAGGAATTGCCTCATACACAGTTTGAATATCAGCTTCAGGGTCTGATTGCAAAGCAAAGAGAACTTGGAAAGCCTCCTCACGAATCATGTGTCGGTTCAAACTCATTTTATTCACCAGCCTCGTCGTTAAGATGTTCGCCAAACAAGTCATTAGGGTCTACTTGTTGGTCTTCTTTAGATGTTACGATTCCCTTAATATGAACATTAACTTCTTTTACTTTTAGATCAGTCATTAATGTAATTTGTTGTTTGACCTTATCTTGAATTATTGCCGCTACTTTAGGAACAGAGACACCATATTCAACATAAACATCCACATCAAGTGATAATTTTTCATCATTGCTGGAAAGCTTTACCCCACGCCGGCGATCAGAGCGTCCCAAAAGTTCACTTACGCTATTTGCAAATGAACCATACATCTTTGAAACACCATCGATTTCACTTGCGGCAATCCCCGCAATAATTTCTAAAACTCGTGGCGAAATTTGAATTGTCCCGAGTGACTTGTCTTCACTACTTAAAACAATCTTTGATTCTTCAGCCATCGTCAGCCCTCCAATTTATTTCTTCTCTTAATTATAGTAATCATTTCTATTCTGCACTATGTTCGAACAAATTGCAACAACTTGGTCAATTAGGAACCTAGCGACAGTTTAGAAATTAACCGCGAATTATGATTATACCAATCATGAACGACTAAATCGAGACTAGATGTGGTAAATTGCCCGAAATTAATTGATTTAAATCCTTCTAACGTCTTCAAGAAACGGTCTGCCTGCTGAATAGGACTAGTATACCGCGCAACCGTCACATGTCCTGAAATTGTTGGATATCGTTCTTTTAGCAACAAGTCATGTAGCGGCAGTTCTTTCCTAAGTGTGTTCCGTAAAGTTGATAATTCTGCTGAATAATACCCTTTTACAAGAAGCGCTCCTGAACTAGTGATCATTCCTGCTAAACGCCAGTGGATCGACCCAACTTGCGAAATAATCGGCCCTATTACGTTTTTATATTTTTCCTCTTCAAATGTTGAGAGCGAAAAGTCAGAGCTAGCTGCAATAAGGTCAATAATCGTAATATGCAGGTCAGCAGGAGGATAGAAGTATTGGTTAGGCTCAATTGCAGCCAATTTTTGCAGGCAAAACATAATATTGCGGCTAACATGCGCAGGAAGTGAAGCAGTAAGCGTCAGTCCTCGCCACATATCTTTATCAGGATTTAGCAAGTTACGATCTAGCTGTTCTTGATGATTTCTAATTGCCGACATTCCCTGTTGATTAATATTATTATACAGAGTCGCTAGTTGCATCTTATTCTCCAACAATTATTAGGTCAGTGGGCGCCTTCGTCAATACCTCGACTCCACCGTGAGTAATCAAGATATCATCTTCTATCCGGACTCCGCCAATTTCAGGAATATAGATACCAGGTTCAACAGTGATAACTTCATTATTTCGTAATTTAACATTTTTAGTACTAGGACCATAGCTAGCAGGCAATTCATGAACCGATAAGCCTATTCCATGCCCCATTCCATGATTGAATTCATCGCCATAACCTGCTGTTTCGATTATTTGTCGTCCTGCAAAGTCAAGTTGATCTCCTCGTTGACCAACATGAGCAGCTTGAATTACAGCTTCACGAGCCTCATTGACGATCTGATAAACATCACGTAATTCTGGATCAATCGAACCAACTGCAAACGTTCTGGTCATGTCAGCCGTATAGCCATTAACATAGTAACCAAAATCTACAGTAACAACATCGCCGTCTTCAATCACCTTTTTTGAAGCCGTAGCATGCGGTTTGGCCGCATTTTTGCCACTAGTGACAATTGTCGGAAAAGAGGCCCCGCTCGCTCCATGTTCCTTCATCCAAAAATCAAGCAAGTTCGCGACATGGCGCTCGGTCATCCCAGCGTGAACATTTTCTAAAAGGTACTGGTATCCTGCTGAATGTAAGTCTGCAGAAGTACGCAAAGCATTTACTTCATCACTATCTTTAATCATTCGCATCCGTTCAAGTTGTTGGTGGAAGGGAACAAGATCTGCTGCCATCTGCTCATCAAGCACATCAAATAAGGCGTAAGTAACTGTATCTTCATATCCAAGAACAGTCACTTTCATTCCCTGACATATTTTATTAAGTGAACCGTAATAGTCACGGGTAATCATTCCCACAACTTCATCATTTTCAAGCTCTTCTAATGCAAGTTGGTACCGGTCATCAGTAATAATAATCGCATTATCTTTTGTTACTAAGAGGCATCCATCGCCTTCCATAAGGTTAAAACCAGTAAGGTAATAAATGTTTTTTTCATCCGTTACAAAAAATGCATCGATATATAATTTTTCAAATTTTTTCTGTAGACGTTTAATTCTAGACATAGCTCGTTTCCTTTAATACTGCCGGTTAGAGTAATCACGAGGGCCAAAGATAGCTGTCCCAACGCGTACACAGGTTGAACCTTCTTCTACCGCTATTTCATAATCATGGGTCATTCCCATACTAAGAACATCTAATTTTAATTGATCATTTTGGTTGTTCATTTCATCGCGCAATTCACGTAGGCGGCGAAAAATCGGCCGTGTTTTTTCTTGGTCATCATAATAGGGAGCACTAGTCATTAATCCCCGCAACTTTACATGTGGCAATTGAAGACTGGCCTCAGCTAATTCCATGCAATCTTGCAAAGTTGGCTTAACCCCAAATTTACTCTCTTCTTCTCCAACATTAACTTCAATTAGAATCGGAATTATTCGATCGTGCTTTCTCCCTTCTTTTTCGATCGTATTCATTAGTTTAAGGGAGTCAACCGATTGAATCATTGTAACGTAATCAGCAATGTATTTAACCTTATTACGCTGAAGGTGGCCAATCATATACCAGTTAATGTCTGCTGGTAATTCATCATGCTTTTTATCTAATTCTTGAACATAATTCTCGCCAAAATCGTTCCATCCTGCTTTGTAAAGTTCTGCAATATCTGCTGCCGGATGATTTTTGCTAACTGGTAACAGTTGAACATCTTGAGGATCTCGACCTCTTCGCTTGCATGCAGCAATAATTTTTTCTTGGACTTCTTTAGCTTTATCAACAATCGTCATTAAACATTATGCTCCCTTCAATTGTGGATTAATTATATTCTTACATTATAGATTAACATATAATGTAAAATTATTTTAAAAATAAAAAGACTACTATTTCACGGAGAAAAGTAGTCTTTTTATAATTATTCGGCAACTGGGTAAACTGATACCTTACGCTTACTGCGACCCATACGTTCAAATTTAACAACACCGGCTACCTTAGCGTATAATGTATCGTCTCCACCACGACCCACGTTTTCACCTGGGTTGATGTGAGTACCACGTTGACGGTAGATGATTGATCCAGCAGTTACGATTGAACCATCAGCAGCCTTAGTACCAAGACGACGACCAGCTGAGTTCCGACCGTTAGCAGTGGAACCACCCCCCTTGTGGTGGGAGAAGAATTGCAAATCCATAATCATAGTTGTTCACCTCCAGCAATGAACTTTAATTAAACATTTTTACTTCAATGTTTTGTGGATAGCTCTCCTGGATATCACATAATCCATTTAACAAAGTTTTGAGAAGTATCTGACTATCATGACCAAGATCTAATCCTGTAACTTCTAGAAAGCCACCATTATCATTATCTTGTTTAAGGTGAGGCTTTGTATGAACAACTTGTTCAAGCCCGTTCACCGTTGAAATAGATAATGCAGAAACTGCGGCACAAACAATATCCTGCCCATATGGACCAGAGTCAGCATGCCCAGTCATTTTAAAAGAAGTGATCCGCTGATTCGAATCTAAAGTAAACTGTGCTCGAATCATGATCTCACCTCCACATTAAGCGTTGATCTTGTTGATAGTAACCTTAGTGTAAGGTTGACGGTGACCTTGCTTAGTGTGAGTGTGCTTCTTAGGCTTGTACTTGAAGGTAACAACCTTCTTTTCCTTACCTTGCTTATCAACAGTACCTTCAACAGAAGCACCGTCAACTACAGGAGTACCGATCTTAGTGTCGTCTCCACCGACAAAGATAACTTGATCAAAAGTTACCTTGTCACCTTCCTTAGCATCAAGCTTTTCAACGTAGATAGAAGCACCTTCTTCTACCTTGTATTGCTTACCACCAGTAACGATAATTGCGTACATACTTTGTGCACCTCCTTAATATCTCAGACTCGCCGTACTAAGCAGCTAAATAAGCTTTAGACTTAATAACGTGCGGTTGTAGTTGTTGGTTCACAAATACAACGTTTGTATAATATCAAATATTATTCTTTTCGTCAACCATAATCTCTACCTTATATAACGAAAAAAGACCTTGAAAAAAATTTCTCAAAGCCTCTTGTGTAGTAGTTATTAAATCTTTTCTAAAGTTCCTTCTAATTCACCATCAAAAAAATTAACCAAAGAAACATTCTCGCTACTAAACTGATCCAACATCTTTGCCACGCTTTGTGTCATGTAACGTGGAGTATAAATCATGCCATCTTCTAGCCATCGACTTACTAAGCCAAGAAATGCTGAATCAATAAAGGAAATCTGCAAATTAAGCGGGACTTTCAACTGTTGGTTCTTATTCACTTGCTCATTAAAGTGTGTCATCTCATTTGCTAACCGATTGTAGAGTTGTTCATAAAAGAAGTTATTCTTTTCATTATTTAATAGAACATCAAAAATATCGGCGTTATTTTCGATATACTGAAATGCTTTGCGGAGTGAAAACACCTTTACCGTCCGTTCTTTCGAAAAATTACTATCGATCATTACTTGGTTGAAGAAATCGTCAATAATCTCTTGGATTGCTGACTGAATAAAATCTTGTTTATCCTTATAGTGAAGATAGAAAGTTCCTCGGGTGATGTTGGCAGTTTCAGTAATCTTTTGGACGCTAATATCTTCAAGCTTTTCACGTCTCATCAGATATACAAGAGCTTTGCGCAGACTATTACGTGTTTTAATTACACGCAGGTCTGTCTTATTAGCAGCCATTTAATCATCATCCTTCCATCATACAGCTTAAGTCCTTTCTACTTTCGTACTTCTACTATATTTAAAGTATAGTTGTCATGAAAGCGTTTTGTCAATGAAAGTGCCGGCTTTACCTTAATAAAATAATTATATTAGATTATTACCATTGACAACTTTGTAGTGAAAATTATATACTTAAATCTGTTTGGAGCGGTAGCTCAACTGGATAGAGCATCGGTCTTCTAAACCGAGGGTTGCGAGTTCAAGTCTCGCTCGCTCCATATAAACGTTATTTACAATAAAGAGGATAGAGAAACGCTTTTGTTTCCTATCCTCTTTTTCAGTTACTCTCTTCTAAACTTACAGATAATTTTCTAATTTTTCACTTTCATTTTTTAAGTATTTCTTAAATGCACTCTCATATGTTACAATTTTGTTGCAAAAATGAACATTTTTCATAATAATGAATATAGAGATTGCTTTTTGAGGTGATTATTATGCTACCATTTCTTATTATTGTTTTAATTTTGGTTGCGTCGGTAATTGGTGAATTTATGTTTGGCAGTCTTAGTAACCAAGAAACTGGAAAACATAGTGCAACTACCAATCGCTTACGAGATCGAAAAGCTTAATCTTATATTCCGTTCAACACGAGAGGCCGGGGAAAAATTCCTCGGCCTCTCGCTTTTTATTCTAATATTGATTAATCATTGCTTGGTAAGCATCAGAAATTTGGTCAGGCGTTAATTGCCAATCGCTAATTCCCATTTTTAGCAAAAGATGCCAAGCATGGCGAAAACTTTCTTGTTGATGATTGAAATAGGCATCACTCAAGAAGTGTTTAATTGCCAGATACGATTTATTAAGGTCTGCTAACTTTGTAGAGCTCTTTGCATCCGTAATCCGTTGCCAGGCTTGATCATCGAGTACAACTAGGTGTGTCCATTGCATCTTTGCACTATACAATAAAAGTAGCGCTACCGATTGAACATACGATTTTAGCAAATCTTCTTTGTCTGCTTCTCTAGGATTAACTACCTTATACCACCCTGCTGCTTCAGCCATATTTGATAAAGAAATATCAAGGTCAACAAAAATTGTTTGCTTTCTTGTTTCTGGCCCAATCATTAATTCCTTTTCATCATCAATCTTTAATTCTAAATCGATAATTTGGTGAAGCATTTTAGTAATATCTAACATTGCTGTGCCTCCACAATAAAATCTGCTGCTTATTCTTCCTCATCAGGAACTGGATCTTCTGATGGTTCAGCTGAAGATGGTTCATCTGAAGATTCATCTTCTACTACCTCTGTCGTTGCTGGTGATTCTTCATCAACAATCTCCATATGATCTGTTCTCACGGCCAGGGCAGAGCGGTTTGCCAAATACCACTCGCGAACTAGGTCGTAATGAAGCAATACATCAAAGAATGAAATTTGCTCGTCAGAATCTTTAACCAAGAAGACCCACTCTTGACTATAATCGTCCGGGTCAAAAGCAATGTCAAGTTTTGTACCTTGATCTAATAGTAACTCAGCCCCATTGTTCCGTGGCAAATTCATCAACATATAATCTTCATCAGCAGTCGCAACAAATAAACGATCAATTACTGTCAGTGGAAGTTCAGGCTTATCCAACATAAAGCGACGATCATTAGAAGTTGCTAAAATGCCTAGATCAATCGTGAAATCAAGATCTTTTTGCAAGTATTTAGCAAAATCAATTAGAGGTTTAACCGCATCCCGTAACTCAAGATCAGTATGCTGTTTAAGCGCATAAACGATAAAATAATTTACTAACGCGCGGTTATTAAATTGCATTAATTTATCTTCTAAGCTCAGATAGAAAAGTGGTTCATGCTGACTTTGCTCTGTAAAAGCCGCTTCTCCGCGACTATCAACTTCAAATTTAAAAATAGCTTCACTACCAATAGCCGCAACAGTCGCTTCAAATTCATGGTTTAATTCATTTCCTGCAACGTTAACCGCTGTATCCCCATGCATTTTTAATAGGCGATCCATAAAAATCAGATAATAGTCAGCCGCCTTATAGTGTGGTGGGAAATTAATAAACGCGTTTGCCAAATCCATTTTGGTTAGTTTATTAGCGGCTGATAATAGATTCTTAGCATCCCTTGTCTGGGCTAACTGGTCTAAAAGGTCAACATATTTTTGTCCAAGGCTTAAAACATCTTTAAAGGAATCAGAAAGAGCCTGGACCCGTTCACTAGGAGAAGTCACAATTCGATTATTGCTCATCGTCGTCCACCTGCTTTCCTTCTGATTCATTTAAACTGGCTAAATAATTAGCATATAAATTGCGATTAGCTAATTCGAAATCTTCAAAGCTGCCAAAAGTATCGATAATGCTCTTTTGTTCATAGCTTAAAATCGTATTTTCTTTTGATAAGGATAGGACAACGCGCTCATTATCCTTAATAGTTTGGGCTGCATTACGAGCTTCTTCTTCTTGGTCCTCTAACTTTTGTAGTTGTTCAACCAGTTCCTGACGACTCTCCTTGTTACGACTTGATTCCCAAATCCCAGAGCGTGAACTAACCTCTTTTAACTGTTCTTGAAGAGCTTCCTTTCGCTCCTCACGTTCTCGTTGGTGATCAATTAAATCCTGGAGACGGTCATTTTCACTAGAGATTTTACTAATCCGGTCACTATTGTAGCGTTTATTGTCACGCGCTAATTCAAAAGCCGTCCGTAATTTATCATATTCTGTTTGGTCAAAAGAAAAACGAACATTCAAAACGTCTAATTCACCAAATTGACGCCGATCCCACCAGTTACCAAAATAAATCCGGTAGTGACCAGTTTGATATTCTTCATAATAAAAGAAAGGATAGGTTTTACCCAAATATTTAATTAAATTTTCACTAAGGTAATTACTTAATTGATCAGCCAAATCATCGACTAGGTTCATTACACCTTTATCATTTGGTTGTTGTTCCCGATGTTCAATCTCTTTAGCATAGCGTTGGTTATCTAGTAATTGGTAGATTTCCCGATCACGATGGTTTGAAATTGCATCATTAAAGCGTCGCAAATACTTTATCTTTGTAATAATTTGTTGATTGATGACTTGAGTAACATCAAGTGAATCACTATTAGTTTCTACACTCGCCATAAGCATGCTCCTTGTCTAAATAACTACCTATTATAATAAATAACTTTACTACCTTTTTTCCACTCTTTTTAAATTTTTTTCAAAAACTTTATATTTTTGGCATGAATCCGGTTTTTCAAAAGCAAAAATAGAGACTGTGACATAAGTTAAGTTACTTTCATAAAAAGCAAATACGCAGTACAACAATGGCCTCTAACGTCCGGCAAAACCGAACGTTAGAGGCCTATTGTTGCTTGCGGGGGCTCGAAAACGAAGTCACAAGTGACTTCTGTCTCGCTCCCTATTCCCTTATCCAATTATTCAAATATCAATGAACCCCTAACGATAATTTAGCAAAACGGCTCATCCGATCAATCGTCCAAGCTGGTTCCCAGACAAATTCTACATCAACATTTTTTACCTCTGGAACCTCTTTTACCGCTTTAATCACCATATCAGCCAATACATTTGTTAATGGGCATCCCATTGTCGTTAGCGTCATTTCAATCAAACATATTCCATCATTATCGAGATCAATTGTATAAACGAGTCCCAAATTAACAATATCGATATGAAGTTCAGGATCAATAACTGTTGCTAATCTTTGAACAATATCGTCCTTAATTGATTGTTTGTCTCTCATAATTAATTATTTTTCCAATACTTCTCAATAAATTGTCGTCGGCCACCAGTTTCTTCTAAGGCAAAACGTTGCGGATCTTTCTTATAAAAGCCCTGATGATAGTCTTCTGCAGGATAGAATGGCTGCGCATCCTCAATTGTTGTTACAATCTTTGCATCACCAAAACGGCCGCTTTCCTGTAAAGCCTTTTTTGACTCTTCTGCAGTTTTACGTTGTTCATCATTTTTAACGAAAATTACAGGACGATAATTGTCTCCCCGATCTTGGAATTGGCCACTTGCATCAGTCGGATCAGTTTGGTGCCAATAAATCTCTACTAAGTCTTTGTATGAAATTTTATCGGGGTCAAAAGTAATCTTTACTGCTTCTGTATGGCCTGTCGTTCCAGAACATACCTGCTCATAGGTTGGATTGGCAACATGGCCACCCGTGTAACCTGATTCAACTTTTTCAATTCCCGGATAAGTATCAAACGGCTGAACCATGCACCA
>NZ_LN887361.1:0-398 GCF_036621895.1 Limosilactobacillus reuteri subsp. porcinus | reverse complement strand
AATCACTCGTTCAAGATCAATGCCAGCAGCCACTATTGTCCCAAGATTGTGTTCAAAGAATTTCTGCATCGCTACGGTGAGATTATCATAGTCATGGGTTCGGCTGCTATGCATCGTTACCATTCCAACATTTGCCTTAGCCATCAAAATTAGTTTTTGTTTTGAATTAAATGCCTGCACATCATTAATAATATCTACCCCGGCCTCAATTGCCGCTGCCATTACCGGGAGTTTATACGTATCAACTGCGATCGCAATCTGGGGATAGTTTTCACGAAGAAGCTGAATAGCCGGCATAATTCGCGCAATTTCTTCTTCTGGATCAACCTCTTTAAAGCCACCCGGTTTCGTAGTTTGCCCACCGACTTCAATTACATTTGCACCGGCTGCTACCATCT
>NZ_LN887360.1:0-284 GCF_036621895.1 Limosilactobacillus reuteri subsp. porcinus | reverse complement strand
ATGATACCTGATGTCACGCCGAGTGGCGTTTTTTATTTACCACCAACTGGGTGGCTAACTTCATTCTATAATCCACCAATTCTTTCCCGTTATCAAAAGTAATTGATTTAACAAAGTGACGTGGCAGTTTAGCGAGCCATTGATCAAGCTGGCAATTCACTGCATCGTCTGTTTTATGATGAATATTAAGGACAATCATTACTTTGGATTGTCGCTCTACTAGCGTCATTACCGCTCCGCGGTGAGCTTTACCTTGAACTGTATCAGCTTCAAAGTGTCCAAAT
>NZ_LN887359.1:0-14898 GCF_036621895.1 Limosilactobacillus reuteri subsp. porcinus | reverse complement strand
AACTTCATTCTATAATCCACCCGAGATATAAAACTCGTGTCTTTTTTAGCAATCAATTACTGTTTTCTTTAATTATTTTCTGTTAAAACCCGTTGCCATTGCTGAACAAGGTGGTCAGGACTAAATTCTTTGGCAGTTGCAACTGCGCCGGCAGAGAGCTTTTGGTAAAGTTCGCCGTCACTCAGTACTTTAACCACTTGTTTAGCAAGCTGGTTAGGGGTACGGTTCTTTACTAGGCAGCCATTAACTCCATCCTTAATCAAATTACCGGATGAGTAAAGCGTATCGTAAGCAATCACTGGCACCCCGTGAGCCATACTCTCAAGCATTGTGATTCCAAAAGCCTCATTATCGCTAGTGCTAAGGAAAACTGTCGCATCATTATAAACTTTATCATCGACAGAATAATTCAAAAATTCAACTTTATCTTTCAGCCGATATTTCTCGACCTGGTCTTGCAGCTGTGTCTTGTACTTCTGGTCAGTAAAGTAGCCTTGGATAAGGAGCTTAGCTTGTGGGAAACGCTTATAAATATGACGGAAAGCATTTATCAGATCAGCTAAGTTGCGATTAGAACCCAGCATCCCGCGGAAAACGATCCGTGGTCCTTGCCCAAGCTGACGGGTATTGCCTACTTCGGCGGCAGCACAATCAGCTGCTTGGAAAAAGTTGCTGCTGTCGCCAACCACCGCAGCCGTATCTTTCAACTGATCTTCAGTTGGAAACACAACTTTATCGAAACGCTGTTTTTCCTGGTTAAGCGTCGTCCAGTACGCTGGCAGAATCCCGGCTTTTTTCGGGTACTTGTAGTTATTAAAAGTCAAACTATGAATTACCGCCACAGTCTGAACCGGGTTAACAATACTTAACACACTACCATCAACAGACCGCCGATCGGAAATAAAGGTTCCTCGTCCCTTAGCGTTTAATTCGTTCAAGAAAAAGCTGAAGAGCTGGTTTTCAGTATCAAAAACATAATCATAGCCATGATAATTGCAAAGTTTCCACATTGTTGGCTGTAATTGGTGGTTGATATGCATATGGACAACTTCAATCGCCGTCGACCCATCTTGCCGCAGGTAACGCTGAGTTGCAACACTGCCATCAGGATGGTAGTGTTCAACCATTGATTTGAAGCCGCGCCAATCCCAAAATTCGCCAACTGCCTCGTGACCGAGGTCATCCAAATACTGAATGTCGCCAACTAAGCCAACCGTTGCTGGCATGACGTGAACTATCGCAATCGTCTTGCCTTCGTCTTGGATCAGTGAATGGTTGTTATCAATCCCGTTAATATGGTAGTCAGCTAGCGGAATGCTTTTGAGCAAACGTAAATTCTGTTTTTTCCGTGATACATCTGTTGTTCCCTGGAAGAAATCATACATATTAATCACATCGTGCGGGTCAATATGGTTAGCTTCCAACGTTTGTCCTAGGAAACGATTGTAATTACGAACAACAATTTTGGTGGGAATTCCAGCAGCCTTAAATGCTTTATACCGTTGCATCTGTGAAAACTCAGTTCCGGAATTCAGAGAAAAAATATTTTCACCAACTAAGTAGTTCATTTATTTTTCGCTTCCTTTCAACGTCTGCTTGGCATCAGTAAGCAGCTTATTCCAATCTTGCCAAACACTATCCGGTGAATAACGGTTGGCAGACTCATAAGCACCATCACTCATCTTCTGCATTAATTGCGGATTCTTAAACAATTCCAGCATTCGGTCGGCAATCGCGTGCCAGTCGTTAAAGTCAACAACGTAACCGTTCTTTCCATCTTGGATAATATCATTGGGACCATAGTTGACATCATAGGTTACACCGACAACCCCGTGTGAAATAGCCTCCATAATTGCCAGGTCAAACCCTTCCATGACAGACGTTAAGCCGAAGATTTGCGCATCATTATAAACGCTTGCGACATCATTAGTATACCCTTTCAGATTAACGATTCCTTCGAGATGGTACTTTTTCGTGAGATCTTCTACCTTACGCTTAGCTTCATACTTATTGGTTGGATCATAATAGCCATAAATGTCCAAGGTGACTTCCGGCACCTGCTTATGTACTTCGTTAATGGCGCGGACTAAGTGATCAAGCCGTTTTTCAGGTGCTACCCGAGCGACAGCAACTACCTTGCCAAAGGTCCGTTTGGCTTCGGTAATCCGAGGTGCTTGCAAAACCTTATCAGGCACGATCCCGACAGGAATGGTAAAGGTCTTGGACGTGGGATGGAAACGGGCAATCACATCGTCGGTCTGCCGCTGAGTAGCAGAAACGATTGCCGAATATTTGTTAATGTTGTTCAATGCATATTCATAATTGTTATTAAGGATTGAATGCAGCGGATTTTGGGCATCACCCGCCTGCGAGTTGTGCAGGTGCATAACAGTATATGCTGGCTTCTTCAGCCGGGTCAAGGCATCATCAGCAAGCAGCGACCGGTCGAGAATAAAAATGTTGCCACCCTCGCCATTAACCTGATTCAAAAAGAACTCAAATAATCGGTCAATGGTAGCGAACTGGTGAATAATCCCCTGATGGTCAGAGAGCCACCAGCCAGTCTTAGTCAGCTTGCCATGAACATCCTTTTTGTAGTAATCACGGATAACAGTCTTGCCATCAGGCGTGACCCACTCTTCATTATCAATTTTGTTATCTGGCGAGTACCACTGAATTAACGACTTAAACCCGCGGGAATCATAAAAATTAACACAATACAGGTTGCCATAACCATCGAACATTTCCGTAGAAACAACTTGCCGACCATGCTGGTCATCATAGTTGACCCGGGCAACCATTGCTCCATTCTTCCGGTTAACAATATAACGGTGTTTTTCAGACTCATCCTGGGTAGTTAGATTCTGCAATCCGAAATCCAAGTCGGCTACAGTAAGGTGTTTGGACATCACCTTCTCAGTGTGCTGGTAATAATCAAACATTCCCAGCAGGTGGTCATCGTCAACTCCCGCTGCATTGGCGGTCATGTGCAGCGTGCGATTCCAATCACGAGCAATAATCTTGCACGGTAGCTGATGGTCTTCAAAGAGCTGCAGTCTTTTCAGTTCAGCGTGTTCAATACCCGATTTATAGTCAGGCATTCCAAAGTTCACAAAATACAGCAAAATCTAGCCTCCTAAATAATTTAAAGGGATAAGAAAGTAAAGTTGGATTCCAGGTTACGATAATTAATACCTAATTATATTAATAAAAGGGATGGAGTATACTATTAACAATATTAAGCGCAAATTAATTACTAGTCAATAAGAGCAGATTCATTGCTAATTATTACTTGTCTTATCAAATATTCGTATCTAATTAAAAAGAGTTGGAAATTCAGCGAAATTTTCAACTCTCTTTAGCTTCTATCTGGATCTTATAAATTATTAGTCAAAGTGGGAAAAACAGCAATAAAACATATTTCATTTTTCACACTTCGATAGTAACTTATCCAAATTATAATACAAAAAATCGTTAACATGCCAAAAGCTTCTTGAGTACCAATTGCCGTAGAGATACGTCTAGTCGTGTGGAGATGACTCTGACTGGCTGCAACAATCATCGCTACTAATGAGGTCCCAATTGCCCCTGCAAATTGCTGCAAAGTATTAAGGATTGCATTTCCTTGCGATTGCTTTTCTTTACCAATAACGGTTAGTGCACTTGTCATTACGCAACCCATGCACATCCCCATTCCACCCATATAGAGAATATAAACAAGCGCAATAAATGTATTTGTTAAATGCTGCCAATAGATTGTAAAAGCAATAAGCGCAATTAGATATAATGAAGTACCAATCAAAATAGGCTTGCGAGTGCCAAACTTATCTAAAATGTGTCCCCCCAATGGAGCAAATATCGCACCCACAAAACCAGCCGGAAGGACAATCAAGCCAGCTGTCATTGCACTATTACCATTTACCAATTGAATATAGTTTGGTAAAAGAAATGCAAAACCTAACGAAATAAGTTGAGTTAAAAAGAAACCAAGAATATGCCCAGAAAATTTTTTATTTCCCGAATAATCGCAATTGTAAAATTGGTTCTTTTAGGGTTAATGAACGCCAAGTAAAAAGTCCCATTCCTAAGATCCCGATTAACAATGCACCACCAACCGAAAAGGTCATGAAGGCTTGACTTCTCAGGTTACAAAATCCTGTTACAAAACCACAGAACATGAATACAATCATTAACATACTAAAAAGATCAATTTGTTGCTTTTTAATCGGTGATTTTTGGGTAATTCCCCATTCACCAAGCACAAATGAAATAATTAAAAGCGGAATTAATGAATAAAATACCCACCGCCAATTAAGCTTGCTGGCAACGATTCCACCAAAAGTAGGACCAATCGCTGGGGCAACTCCAGTAATAAGATTTCCGATCCCCATCATAAAGCCAATTCTGCTTGTTGGAACTTGTTCCATAATAATATTAAACATCAAAGGTAATGCAATCCCGGTTCCTATTCCCTGAATTGCACGACCAACTAAAAGCAACCAAAATGACGGTGCCAGCGCATCAATAATTATTCCACCAATAAAAAATAAACTTGCAACTGTAAAAAGTGTCTTTGTTCGGTAAGAGCTTTTTAAAATTGCCGATAGGGGAACAATGATTGCAACCAGAAGCAAATAAATGGAAGTCATCCATTGAACCTGATTAGTAGTAATGGAAAATTCACGCATTAGAATCGGAAAAGTTACACTCATTGAAGTTTCAACTATTACTCCACAAAATGACATTAATCCAGTTGCCACAATCGCTGCAATAACCTTTGCGGAAATTTTTTCAGTATTCGTATTCATCATTTCTCCTTTATCATCGTTGATAAGAATCGTTTTATTTTTGAAAGGTCCTGTTCACTAAAATTTGCTTTTAATTTCTCTTCGTATTGTGTAATATACGCACTTGCATCTGAAGATAATTTTTGACCTTCTGCAGTAAGAGTAACGATTTTTTGACGATGATCTTCTGGTGACGGATAACGCTCAATCAAATTTTTCTTTGCCATTCGTTGAAGTAATACAGTAGTGGTTGATCTCTTTATTCCAAATTCATTTTCAATTTGGTGTTGATCACAATTATTTCCCGGGAAATGCGTTAAAAAATCAATAATTGACATTTGCGTCCCTGTCAATCCATATTGCTGCGCAAATGCATTCATTTCTTGATTCATCGCATTGTTAGCTTGTTTTACTAGACGACCTATTAGCAATTTTCATCTCTCCTTTTTGTTAGTTGGCTAACAAAAAGAATAATATGATTTAGATTATTAGTCAACATAAAAAGAGACTAGGCTTATGTCACCTAATCCCTTCAATACGCTTTATTTAATTATTCTAAAATTATTTCAGCAATATCAAGGACAATGATAATCCCTAAAATACTGCTTAAAAGCAATAAAATTTTTCTCGTATACTGATCTTTTGATTGTAGTTTTTCCCAATTTATTCCTGCATACGCAATTAAGATCAAAGCACAGCCAATGATACCGTATATTCCAGAATGAAAGCCACGATTATCAATAGTGTAACTTGCTGCCATAAATAGGCCAATTGCAAACAAAAGTCCCCATAATAGTTGCTTTTTATTCATTAAATCAATACTTTCTCTAATAAACTATTCTTGAAGGTGGTAGTTATAACTAGCAACAATAATGTTCTCTCGGGAATTCAATAACGCCCGTAAACGAACACTGGTCTGATTATGCAAGGCCAATTGCCATGGATGCTTAGGAATAAATTGCGGAACAAGAACAGTCGTCGAATAATTTCTTGCTTCTGCCCGCTTGGCAATCACATCAACGAAACGTAACGTTGGTTTTGCGATTGAACGGTACGAAGAGTGAATATCAACAAAACGGACATCTGGATATTCAGCTTTAAATTCATTTGCTGTTTTATGCTCTTTGCCTGGATTTTCATCAAACGAAACATGCATGGCAATAACATAATCACCAATCGACCGAGCGTAATTAATTGCACCACGAGTTACCCGGGTTACATTACCAACTAAAACAATCACCGTTGCGCCATCGTAATCATGTAATTGGACTTTCGTCTTTTCAGCAACCCGCAATTGAGCAGCAACTTTTACATAGTGCCGGTGAATTGAATGGAACATCCATAAAAGCAGCGGCATGATAATCAAGTATGGCCAAACATTTGCAAAGTGTTGCCAGAACAAGCAAATAACAAGGATAAATGAGATCAAAGCCCCTACTAAGTTAATAAAGGCTTTTCCTAGCCAGAAGCCTTCCCGTTCTCTAAACCAGTGAATAATCATCCCAGATTGCGATAAAGTAAATGGAACAAATACACCCACTGCATAAAGTGGAATTAACATATTAGTCTGACCATGGAAGATTAAGATCAAAATAATTGCTCCAATCGCTAAGGAAATAATTCCGTTGGAGTAGCCTAACCGATCACCACGATCCATGAACGCGTGCGGCATATATTTATCTTTAGCCATATTAAAGGCAAGAATTGGAAAGGCTGAGAAACCAGTATTAGCAGCAACCGCTAAAATCATTGCAGTTGAAAGTTGCAACAGGTAAAAACCTAGCCCATGTCCACCAAAGATTTGTGCGGCCATTTGGGAAAGAATTGTTGTCCGTGAATTAGGAACTACCCCCAGATAAAAACTAAAGAAGATAACGGCAATAAAGAAGAACGCTAAAATAGCACTCATAATTGCCAGAGTAGTTGATGCATTCTTTTCTTTTGGCTTATTAAAGTTAGGAACAGCATTACTTACGGCTTCCACCCCAGTTAAGGATGACGAACCAGCTGAGAATGCCCGAATAAGCAAAACAAATGACATTCCCGATACCGGTGTTCCATAATCAACAATTGCCCGGTAATGAATATGACCAGTGGCAATATTATAGCCACCCCACACTACCATCACAATCATCATAATAACAAAGAAATATACCGGAATTGTGAGGAAGTTTGCACTTTCACTCATTCCCCGTAAATTCATAAACATGATTAAAAGGACAATAACGATCCCGATTGGAATTGAAAATTTATATAAAGCAGGAACTGCCGAAGTAATCGCTTCAACTCCAGATGTCGTTGAAACAGCTACCGTTAACATATAGTCAACTAGTAATGATCCTCCAGCAAATAATCCCCCATTACTCCCCCAATTCCGTGTGGCAACGACATAAGCACCACCACCACTAGGATAGGCATGAATGATTTGTTGGTATGATAACGTGATAGCTAACAAAAGGACCAACACAACTGCCGCAATCGGGATTGAATACCAGATTGCGGCTGCGGATAAAGTTACCAGAACAGTTGTAATTTGCTCTGGTCCATATGCTACTGACGATATTGCGTCAGAAGAAAGCATGGCTAATGCTTTAAATTTAGTTAAGTGTGTTTGCCCTTCATCAAGGGTTTTTAACGGTTTCCCGATTAAAACACGTTTCAAATAGCGCCACATACTATTTCTCCTTTGATTTTTACACTTTTTAAGTAGGTGATAATACTACAATTTATTCTTTAATTTTGCAACCTACAAATCTATCTATTGATCTTTTTCCGGCATCTTTACCTTGGCATTAACCTTTTCTGCCGCAGGATCGATTTTTTTCATCCGACTAGCCACAGCCCACCGGTAAAATCCTAGTGAGCAGATGATAATAACAACAAAATCCCATGGGTACTTCAACCAGTCCTTGCCGCCAAATCCTTCACTCCCAATGTAAGAAACTATTGAGATAAAAACAAGATAAGCCAGCATCCAATAACTATTGCGTAAGTCACGTAGCCCTGATGCGTGACGATACTTAACTTCATAATAAAGATAGATTGGTAAGCCTAATAAGATAACCCCAATTACCTGAACAGTTGTTGGCCACATTGTCCAATAAATTGAAAGGCTCGTCAAGACAAATGCAAATGGCGCCAACCACGACATAAAATGTGGATGAAACGGCCGCTTTAAATTAGCATCCATTTTGCGAAGCGACATTACAGTAACTGGCCCGGTAAGATAAGCAATTAAAGTTGAACCGGTAATTACAGTGGCTAACAAACTCCAATTTCTGAAGAGACTAACCATTACTACCGCTAAAATTAGATCCACAACCATTGCAAACCGCGGAATCATGTAGCGCCGTTCTAGCCGTCCTAACCATTGGGGCAAATGTCCGGTATGAGTCATTGCTGCCAATGCTCGTGAGGCAGTCGCCACGAACGCAACCCCTGTCCCAAATGGTGAAACAAAAGCATCCATATATAGTAAAATTGCAAGCCAATTCATCCCCAGCAGGATCGCAATATCAGCAAATGGAGACGTATAGTTAATCCCATGCCATCCTTTTTGCGCTAATAAATTCGGATCGATTGCTCCAATAAATGCAACTTGTAACATGACATAGATCACAGCGGTAATAATCATTGAAATCAATACGCCTCGCACGATATTTTTATGAGGATTAATCATTTCTCCTCCCATGTTGATTACCGTTTGAAAGGCATCATAAGACATAATAATTCCAGAAATAGCAGCTGCTTCAAAGATTGAACGGCTACCATATGGCATAAAAGTAGTTACGCTATGACCAAAATTACTAGGATGAAAACCCGCCGCAATAAGCATCACAATTGTTAATGTTGGTAATAAAATCTTAAAAATTGATATTAAATTAGTAAAGCGAGTCATCAATTTTACCGACCAGAAATTGATCAAAGTAAAAACCAGCATGAAGCCAAATACAACTAACAATCCAGGAGTCGTAATATTACCGTTCTTCATAAAGTGGTGGGTCCAATTTGCCCATGCCCACGGCCACGAACTCATATATTGAACTGAGGCCACTGCTTCCATTGGGACTAACGTGATTAATGAAATCCAATTTGCCCATGCAGCAATAAAGCCTAAAAACGGACCATGGCTATACTGAGCATAACGACTCATTCCCCCGCTTTCTGGAAACATTGCCCCTAATTCAACATAAGTAAGGGCAATGCTAATAATGATTATTGCTCCTAAGATCCATGACAAAATAGCAGCTGGTCCCGCAACCTTTGCAGCAGTTCCGGCACCAAACAACCACCCTGAACCAATTAAGGAATTTAAGGCAAGCATTACACCAGAAAATAGCGTTATCTTCTGGAACTTCATTTTTTCCATTTCTTAGTTCCTTTCAGTTATAGTTTGGTTAAAAATTAATACTAGTTTACTTTACCACAATTTAAGATTTTTAGATTAACTTTATAGTTGAACCGCCTTAATCGGATTACCATTCTGCTTTATTATTTGAAGCAAATCTTTTGTTCCCAAAATCACAGTGGCAGTATTATCGTTTGGATGACACCCTATTAATTCCTCGTTCTTAAAGATATCAGCATCAATAACAAAGGTAACCTGATGTTGTTTATCATTAAACAAGTTAAAGGGTGAAATAGCCCCACTTGTTATTCCTAACTTCATAGCTAATTCTTCTGGGCGGGCAAATGAAAACCGACTAGTCGATAGATTCTCTTTCAATTTTTTCATATTGAGACGCTTATTTTCTAAGATTGTAACTAAATAATAGCCAGCTTTATTTTTTAGAAAAAGGTTTTTCATGCGAGCAAATTGATATTCTTGAACATACTTGTCTGCTTGTTCCGCTGTATAGACTGGGGGATGAGTAACAATTTGATAGTTTATTTTTTCGTTGTCTAAATAGTTATAGACACTGGTTGCATTTTTCGTCATTGATTTTCCTCCAATAAAAAAAGATCCCAACATTTGAAAAAACAAACATTAGAATCTTTTCTGCCCACAAAATTAAATTTTAGTCAAATGGTATTACATCATACCGCCCATGCCGCCTTGTGGAGCAGCAGGAGCTTGGTTATTAGCATTTGGATCTGGCTTATCAGCAACAACCGCTTCAGTAGTAAGAAGCAATGCTGATACGGAAGCAGCGTTTTGAAGAGCAGAACGGGTAACCATTGTTGGGTCAACAATACCAGCCTTGATCATATCTTCAAACTTGCCATCTGCAGCGTTGTAACCAATACCTTCTTTTTCGTTCTTTAATTCATTAACAATAACAGAGCCTTCAACACCAGCGTTTTCAGCAATTTGACGAACTGGTGCTTCAAGGGCAGCCTTAACAATATTGATACCAGTTAATTCATCACCATCGGCTTCAATCTTGTCAAGAGCAGGAATTACGTTAATTAAAGCAGTTCCACCACCAGGAACAAATCCTTCTTGAACAGCAGCACGAGTAGCGTTCAAGGCATCTTCAATCCGGTACTTCTTTTCCTTCAATTCAGTTTCAGTTGCGGCACCAACCTTAACAACGGCAACCCCACCTGAAAGCTTTGCAAGACGTTCTTGAAGCTTTTCCTTGTCGAAGTCGGAAGTTGACTTAGCAATTTCTTGCTTAATTTGGTCAACACGTTCTTGGATAGCTTCCTTTGAACCAGCACCATCAACGATAGTAGTAGTATCCTTTGTAACTGTAACCTTGTTTGCTTGACCTAATTGATCAACAGTAGCGTCCTTAAGACTCATCCCAAGGTCGTCAGAAATAACAGTACCGCCAGTCAAAACAGCAATATCTTGAAGTTGAGCCTTGCGACGGTCACCGAAGCCAGGAGCCTTAACAGAAACAACATTAAAGGTACCACGAATCTTGTTCAATACAAGAGTTGGCAATGCTTCACCAGTAATGTCATCAGCAATGATCAAGAGAGCACGGCCTTCTTGAACAACTGATTGAAGCAATGGCAAAATGTCTTGGATATTACTAATCTTCTTGTCAGTAATCAAAATATATGGGTTGTCAAGGTCTGCTTCCATCTTGTCGTTATCAGTTACCATGTATTGTGACATGTAACCACGGTCAAAGCTCATTCCTTCAACAACATCAACGCTAGTGTCAACACCACGAGAATCTTCGATAGTAATTACACCATCATGGCCAACCTTTTCCATTGCATCAGCAATTAACTTACCAACTTCTGGATTAGCAGCTGAAATAGAAGCGATTTGTTCGATATCATCCTTTGTCTTTACATCGTGTGACATCTTCTTCAAAGCTTCAACAGCAACTTCGGTAGCCTTGTCAATACCACGACGAATACCAACTGGGTTTGCACCAGAAGTAACGTTCTTCATACCAGCATTAACAATTGCTTGGGTTAAAACAGTAGCGGTTGTAGTACCATCACCGGCAATATCGTTAGTCTTTGAAGCAACTTCGGCTACTAACTTTGCACCCATATTTTCAAATTGGTTTTCAAGTTCAATGCTCTTAGCAATAGTTACACCATCATTAGTAATAGTTGGTGTGCCATAGCTTTGTTCCAAAACAACATTCCGTCCCTTTGGACCCATCGTTGTCTTAACAGTATCAGCTAATTTATCAACACCACTGAGCATAGCGCTCCGTGCATCTTCAGAAAACTTAATTTCTTTTGCCATTTATGTCACCTCAAAATTAAATTCATTATTTAAAAGAGACGGTGAAGGAATTTTATTCTTTCTGTCTCCTGCTCTTAATTCGCTTATTTAACTATTCAACGATTGCTACTAAGTCTTTAGCATGAACAACTAAGAACTTTTCACCATTGTATTCTACTTCGTTGCCTGCGTACTTATCAAATAATACGCGGTCGCCTTCCTTAACAGCTGGAGCAAGCTTTTGTCCGTTTTCTAAAGTACGACCTTCTCCAACGGCAATAACCTTTCCAGTAGTTGGCTTTTCCTTCACATTGGAAGCAAGGACAATTCCACCAACTGTCTTTTCTTCTTCAGTTTCAGCTTTTAGAACAACGCGATCTCCTAATGGTTTTAACACGTTAATCCCTCCATCTTGTTAATAAATTTTATTTTTAGCACTCAAACTCTTCAAGTGCTAACCACATGTTTAAATATAACATGTTCTCTTTAAAATGCAACAAAAACACTTTGACTTTTTTTGACCATTTTTTAAAACTTAAGAGAGTATACCTATAATCACTGACTTTTATTAATAATTTAGTAAACAAAAAGCATTGGTTGAACGCTTTCATCAAACCAATGCTCTCCAAATTTATTCAATTGAATCTTCAGTATAATTTTTAATGAAGTAAATTAATGTTTGAAGTTCGTTTGTTAAGTCAATATTTTGAACTTGAACATTTTTGGGCACAGATAAACGAACAGGAGTAAAGTTAAGAATTCCCTTTACACCAGCTTCAACTAATTGGTCCGCAACATGTTGGGCCTTGATTCCTGGAACAGTTAGAATAACAACATCAATCTGTTGCTCCTTTAACTGCTTTACCATATCCTCGGATGGGTAAATTGGAATACCGCTTTTGACTGTATTGGCATATTCTGGCTTAGTATCAAATGCCGCACTGATCCGTAAATTGGTATCTTGGTGGAAATTAAAGTTTAACAAGGCACTTCCCAAACTACCAACCCCGACTAAGGCAACACTAACTAATGAGTCTTGGTGTAAGATTCCTTTGAAAAACTTTAATAGACTTTCAACGTCATAACCGTATCCCCGCTTACCTAATTCACCAAAATATGAAAAGTCACGACGAATCGTTGCCGAATCAACTTGCACAGCCTCCGAAAGTTCAGTTGATGATACCCGTTGCTTGTTTGCGTCTTTCAATACATTTAAATAACGGAAATATATTGGCAACCGTTTCGCAGTCGCGCGTGGAATCTTTTTATTAGCCATTCTACTTTTGTTCCTCCTAAAACAAGCCCTTCTCAACCTAGTTTGCCAACTAATTACTAAGTTTTTGACAAGGATAATGTTAATAATTTTTACTTTGTGAAATTTAAGTCTGAGTATATTCTAGCAATTAAACCTTTTTTTGTGAACTAAAATACAAAAATATTTTCAACTTTTTATTTAAAATTAAAAATCTGCTAAAATAAAACCATATTAAATCAACGAATTAAATGAGGTTTCAATATGTTACTTTTACAGACAAATGACGTTGTGCGTCGATTTGGCGCGGACGTTTTATTTCACAATATGAACATGCAAATCCAAGAGCATGGCCGTACTGCGCTTGTTGGGCGTAATGGTGCTGGTAAAACGACCTTGTTAAAAATGATCGCTGGAATCACCGAACCAGATGAAGGAACAATTACGAAGGTTAAAGATTTGACAATTGGCTACTTGGCCCAGGATCAAGGACTCGATAGTCAAAATAGCATTTGGACTGAACTAGATACTGTTTTTGCTCCTCTCCACAAAATGGAAACGCAAATCCATGATCTTGAACAGCAACTAGCCGACCTTGATAGTTCCGATAGCAATTATCAACAAATTCTTTCAACATACGATAATTTACAAACTGCCTTTAAGAAACAGGGTGGTTTTGAATACGAATCACGCATGCGGGGAATTCTACATGGGTTTGGCTTTGACGAAGATAGTTATGATACGCCAATTAATTCCCTTTCAGGTGGGCAAAAAACTAAACTTGCCTTAGCAAAGATTCTTCTGCAAGCACCTGGACTTTTGATTCTAGATGAACCGACTAACCACCTCGACATGAACGTTCTTTCGTGGTTAGAAGATTATCTTAAAAGTTATCAAGGCGCATTGCTTATCGTCTCTCACGACCGTTACTTCTTAGACCGTGTTGTCAGCAATGTTTATGATCTCGATAATAAAACGCTCACCCACTATACTGGTAACTACACGCAATTTGTTAAACACAAGCAAGAACGGTTACAAGCAGAGTGGAAGCACTATGACCAACAGCAAAAAAAGATTGCTAAGTTAGAAGACTTTGTTAATCGAAATATTGTTCGCGCCTCAACAACTAAACGTGCTCAGGCGCGGCGAAAGCAATTAGAAAAAATGGAGCGGCTTGAGCGTCCAGAAACTGATGATAAATCAATCCATTTCCAATTCCATTCTGAAAAAGATAGTGGAAATGAAGTTCTTGATGTGGAGCAGGCAAAAGTTGGTTACGATGAACAGATCCTTGCCGGGCCGCTTTCATTTAATGTCCGTAAGCCACAGCGTGTTGGGATTATCGGGCCAAATGGAATCGGAAAGTCAACTTTACTTAAATCTATTCTTCATAAAATTCCGTTAATTAGTGGAACGATTAAACTCGGTGCTAACCTCGATATTGGTTACTATGATCAGGAACAACAGCAATTGCACCCAAATAAAACCGTTTTAGAAGAAGTATGGGATGACCATCCAGAAGTGCCTGAAAAAGATATTCGCTCATTATTAGGGAGTTTCTTATTCGTTGGTGATGATGTTTATAAAGTTGTTCGTGACCTATCTGGTGGTGAAAAGGCACGATTAGAGTTAACTAAACTATCATTTAAACCGATTAATTTTCTTATCCTTGATGAACCGACTAACCACTTAGATATCGATAGTCGAGAAGTGCTTGAAAACGCAATTAACGAATTTAGCGAAACTGTTCTCTTTATTTCTCACGACCGTTACTTTATTAATCAGGTTGCAACCGATATCCTAGCAATGGAACATGACGGAATTAAACATTACGAAGGCAATTATGATGACTACCTAATTGCCAAGGAAAAAGAAAGTTCACCCAAAGCTACTTCATCTAATGCCAGCACTATTGCTAAAGAACCAGCTGGTAAACAATCTTATCAGCAAAGCAAAGAACAGCAGCGTGCCCGGCGAAAAATTCAGCGGCAAGTCGATGAACTAGAACAACAGATGGCGGAATTAGAAGAAAAGCAAACCACAATTCAAGAACAAATGAGCCAACCAGAAATCGCTACAGATATTGGAAAGTTAACCGATCTCCAAAAAGAACTTGATGAATTATCAGCTAAATCCGAAGAGGTCGAACTTGCATGGACAGAAGCAGCAGAAAAACTGGAAGAATTTGATCAAGAAAACTAAAAGAGGCTGGGAAAAAA
>NZ_LN887358.1:0-17969 GCF_036621895.1 Limosilactobacillus reuteri subsp. porcinus | reverse complement strand
ACTTAATTTTACAAACCGCGAGAAATAAAAATAAAGCACACATCACGCAAAATGACGGAAACATAGCTATATCGTAAAATGTTTTTACAATTCCATCTGGATAGTTTAACATCGGAATATGTTTTACAAAAAAAGAAAAATAAATTGTTGCTACAATTTCAAATAACAACATTACTATTGCGAGCGAATATATTCGCAATCTATTTTTCTTAGCTATATTTACATTGTTTAAATACCATCCAGCTATAAAATATTGAGCATAAGGTCCAATAAATGGTACACTCGTTCCAAAAGAACTTTGAGTATTAAACAAAATATTTATAACCGGTATTCCAGTATTTACTATTATCAAGATAAATATAGTATATTTAATAATATTAGTACTACCATATTTTATAATAAGTGAAATAAAAGGAACACATATGTAAAATCCAATAATATTGTAAAAAAACCAGTAAGGTCCAACAATGTTACCCGTTAAAAAAGCAACACAAAAATTTTTTATAGTTAACGGGAAACCTTCTTTACCGTATATAAAAAAGAAACCTAAAATACTCCAAAGAATAAATGGAATTATTACTTTATGAATCCTTTTTTTAAAAAAGACATGTGTGGTATATCGATCACGGTAATTAAGTACATTTGCTCCAGATTGCATAAAAAAAAGAGGTACACCGTATGAAAATATAATTCCTAAAACGATACATAATAATAGATAAAAAGAGATTTTAGTTGTACTTACTCCTAATTGTACTGGATTTGTTATTGTATGAGCAACTACAACTGCAAATGAAGATATTATTGCATTTAGGTACATAAAGTATTTAGTCTTTTGCACTTTTTTCCCCCATATTAAATATAAAACTATAAAGATGGATTAATATCAATCGCTTTTATCCATCTTATTTGTATAAGTTTCAACGTCAATATTAAACCTAGGTCTATGCTTAACCTCAGAAAAAATTTTGCCAATATATTCTCCAATAATACTAATAGAGATAAGTTGTACCCCCCCTAAGAACCATATAGAAAGCATCAACGAAGCCCAACCAGTAACAATATGCCCAGTGATTTTTTCTACTAATGTATAAATCATACAAATTATACTAATAATCACTGTAAGTATACCAAGATAAAGTATCAAATGAATCGGTGCAATGGAAAAAGACGTAATTCCATCGAGAGCAAAATGAAGCATTTTACTTAGTGGGTATTTTGATTTTCCTGCAAATCTTTCTTTACGTGCATAATATACTTTTGCCGACTTATATCCCACTAAAGGAACCATTCCACGCAAAAAAAGATTACGTTCTTTAAATGATAATAGAGCTTTAGTAGCTCGCTTACTTAATAACCTGTAATCCGCCGAATCAGGAATAAGGTTTACTCCAAGATTCTTCATTAAGCTATAAAACGCTAAAGCAGTACGACGCTTAAAAAATGTATCAGTTTCTCTACTATTTCTAACACCATAAATAACATCATAGCCTTCATGATATTTTTTTACCATTTCCGGAATAGCATTTACATCGTCTTGCAAATCTGCATCTATAGTTATAATCATATCTGAATACTTGATAGCCAAGCTCATACCAGCCAGCAATGCATTTTGATGTCCATAATTCCGACTAAATTTTACACCAGCTACATAACTGTATTTACTTGTATATTCTGAAATCAAATTCCAAGTTTTATCTTTACTCCCATCATTAACAAACAGTATTTTACTTTGGTCTGAAACCATACTATTATCTATTAAGTATTGTAAAATATTTCCCAACTCTTTTACGGTTTCTGGCAAAACTTCTTGTTCGTTATAACAGGGTACAACTATTGTTAACGTATCACTCATAATTTTCTCCTATTACTAATTTCAAAAGACGAGATATTTATAATAATGTTCTAGTTTAAATTACTATTGAGTAGGCCCATCTTGATTAGTCTTGTCTAACATTTGAATTAATTTATCCGATATTGGGCGTTCTACTTTTCTTCCCCATAAGTAATCTCCTGATGTAATTTTATAGTAATCTTCCTCATCTAAAATTGCCGGTCGACTACCATGCTTCTCAATCATTTCAATATAATGATGGGTATTTTTTTCTATCCTTGATTTAAATTCTGAGTTACAAAGAACTGTTTGCAACCACATTTCATCTGAACAAAAGCTTGTCGAAAAAATCTTTTCTAAACTTGGGTGATGTTCATAATACTCAATAGCATATTCAAGAGCATCCCTAGGAATATCCACCCATTCTTGACCTGCATATATACTACTTTCTTCAATTCCATATTTTTTTAATTTATTTACTCTTAACATAGTTTGAATAAGTAACAATAATCGATGATATACTTTACCAAAGGTAGTTCGACGATTAATTTGATCGTAATTAAAATAATATTTTGTCCACCAAATTTCTGGTTCTCCAGTTTTCCTCATTGAAGTAGCCAGCCAGTAATTCATAAAAATTAGATTAGTATTTTCAAAATAACTATAAATATCTTGAGGACTAACTAGAGGCCAATCCTGTCCTGATATTAAATGAAAGTATGTATTCTGCTTATTATTTAAAGCTAACTTCATTAAATCAATTGTTGCTCTTACTATACTATAGCTTCCCCATTTAACATCATATTTGGAAATATATTCTTTAGAAACTTTTTTTAACTTTTGCAATTGATTCTTTGTAATATCTGCTTTTTTATCGAGATGAACATAAATTTCAAAATTCGTAGAGAGACGATTCGCAAGCTCTATTACTTGGTCTATATTTTTATGAGCTAATATTAAAACAGCCTGCATTATATGCCACCTCTTTTTTACTAATGATTAATACCCTTAGTAATACCTAAACGATTTGTTATTCTTCTAATAACCGCTCTCCTACTTAAATCATCTGTTTTAAAAACAGTCAGATATTTAATTTTATATTCTTTATGTTTTTCTAACCACACATTGAGTAAACGTTCACTTAAAAAGCCATATAAACGTTTTTGATACTCAGTATAGCCAGTCATATCTGTTCTTTTCTCAACTTCAAATAAAATATCAAACAACCACTCACAGTATGCATCCATTTTCTCTTTTTTTGCATAAAACATGTTATATGGAGACATCCAACTAGAGCTATTCATCACTTTATCAAAAGCATTAACATAATCAGGATATTTTTCTACTATTACATCACGAGTGTGTTGCATATCAATCTCGTGATTATCTTTTTTAAATTGCAACCATAAATTTTTTCCACCCTCATCTTCAGGGTGAGCAACAATCCAGTCATAGGTTTCAGTTAATTCATCTAATTGCTCTATAGGTGCTGGTTGAACTTTGCTACCCATTAAAATTAAATAAGCATACATTGCAAAACGTCCACCAATACTTCTTGAATAAAAGAATCGACGATAGTGGGCAAGCCCTACCTTATTAGCATGAGAATTTTTCCAAATCCAATAAAGTCCAGTTAATTCACAATATTGTGGGTTTTTATCAGAAATATTATCCATTGTGTTATCTGTGAGATAATTACGCGGATTATCATTGAAGTTAGCTCCCACCATCATAGGAACATATCCCTTAGATAATTTTTGAGCATAGTCAAAAGGTTTATGAGTAATTACATATACAGTCATATTTTCTCCTCTACCGTACTTAACTTATACTAAATGCTTCAAATTAGTAATTATAAAAGCAATTACCATTCCTAATAATGCTCCTAATGCAGCCCCTAAAATTACATATTTTTTTACCTTAGAGTGATTTTCAACACTAACATTTTTAGATGTTGCTTTAGGATAAAGATATATATTACCAGAGCCTGGTTGAACTTTTGGAATAACGTTTTTTGCTGCAGTTGCAGCAGTATTAGCAATTAAAATTGACTTATCTTTATTATCAGTAGTTGCCTTTATACTAATAATCAAAGATTGCGGTTTAGTATCAGTTTTTACAGCCTCAACAAGATCATCACGTGTCACCGTTTTTTTCTGATTCTTTGTTAGTAGTGAATATGTTTCATTAATAACAGGACGATCTTGTATTAATTCAGCATAGGTAGGTATCATGGTTAGATCGCTATTAATTTCTGAATTTGATCGTCGTGTATTTAATGAATGAGTGATCATTATATTTCGTGTAGCTGTATAAGTAACATGTTGTCTTTTCTTCGCAACTATTCCAAAAAAGGCACTAAAAGCTATTGCTAAAACAAGAATTATTATTATATTTTTCCATAAAATTAATAAAATATCATTTAAACTATATTTTTTCTTTGAAGTATCCACTTTCTTCATTACATCCTTTCCATCTTTTCCACGGCATTTAGAATATTGCTTCCATTTCGTAATTTTTCTGATATTCTAAGTACATTTGATTTCATAGTTTTATATTCATTTTCAGTGATTTGATCTAAAACTTTATCTAAATTATTTAACGAATCAATTGTTATTCCTAAGTTATTTTTTGAAATAAATTTTGCAAGTGCTGCTTCTTTCCAAATAATAACCGGAATCCCCATACTAAGATATAAAGAGGCTTTATGTGGGTTATTATATCTGAGATAGTTTCCATATCTGCCATCACATGTTTCAATACTATTACCATCCCATACTAAACCAAAATCTTGATCTAGGTGTTTTAATAAATCGTTAGGAGAAAATTGACCTTTATAAATTACTCCTGATTTATAACTTTTTGCAGGATTCGATCCATATATTTCCATATGAGCAGATTTTAAAGTTAATTTCTCCAAAAATGGTGCTTTTTCAAGATTACCGGCAAAACATATTCTTTTTTTATAATTAATGTTATTTTTTATAATCTCATGATTATCATAGTCAAAAATCCCTAATTCAATCATAGGGACAGTAATTCCTTGCTTTTCTAACCATTTTTTCATTACTTGATTATGAACGATTAACCCATCTGTTTGATTCAATTGTTCAATTTCTCGTTTTTGAAACTCTTCATCCTTTTCACTTGCTCTCAGTGAATCTATGTCATGAGTAATAAAGTAAAGCTTTGCATTAGTATATTTACGAACGTTCTTGGTAATTTGATTAACCAAAAACTCAGAAAATATAGGGTATTGAAAGATTACTATATCATAATTACTATTCCTAAAAAATTTAGGTAAATCATATAATGCATATTTAAATTTGCCTAATCTTGAACGAACATCAAAAGGTAAGGTTACATCCGTATAATTTAAGGGTTTTAGAAATTTAATTACGTCCATTTGTGCTTTAGGACCAGCATTATTATTTTTATTGTAAAATACTGTTACGATCGCTTTTTTCATTTTTTTCTCTCCATTTATAGGTATTTGTTGCTAATAACGACAATAAAAAGGGGTTAAATGATAAATCCAATAAATGTTGTTCAAGTAAACAACTTATTGCTACTACAAACATTATTGCTGGGAGAATGTAGCTATGATGATAAGTACTCCGAATAGCTATTATCATCATAAAAGCTAAAAATATCAGAAACATAAGAATTCCATAAATAATAAACAAACGTATAAACGATGAGTCGATGTAGAAATACCTAGACTGATTAAAAAACATCTTCATACCCTTTATACCGCCCGACCCATGTTCGATAACTGGTTCTCCAAACAAGCTAATACCATACCTTTGAAAAGCTTGGTAACTCAATAATAGTCTTCCAGACAATAAATCATTTACTTTTCGCATAATATGGTTATTCATATCAAAATTTAAAGCAGTTACTGTAGCAATAAAAGCAAGTAGTGGTGTCGCTGTCCAGTAAAAAGATGCTAAAATTTTGCACAATTTATTTCCTTTTTGTGCGCGTTCCGCTATAAACATAATAATAACAAGTAATACTGTCGTATATGCACTTAATCGCGCATCAGCTACTACTTTCATAAATAGCGCTAGCAAAAGAAAAATCGAATAATGATACCATTTTATATTTGGAAATACTAAATAGCATTTAGCAAGAATTAAAAACAAAATATGAGAAGCCATATCAGTGGGATAGAGCATACCTAATGCGTAACGAATTGGTCTTCCGGGAGTAAAATAAGCTAAATTAGTAATAATTCCCAATAATGAATATAAAATGACTCCAAGCATCATAATTAAACTAATTTTGTAGAATACTTCTACTATTTTTTTAAATTCAACATCTTTTGCGCCTAATATAAATACCATCATATACAATATGAGATTAGATTGCGTATTTGACTGTGAATGCCTCCAAGAAATAAATGAAAAAAATAGCAAAATAGAAATTCCACTCAACTGTTTATAATTATAATTATCTAACAGATAGATTTTTACCAAAACTAATCCTATTCCAAGATATGATAAAAGTTGTAAAGGACGAGTATGAAAATAATCTGTAAATGTAGTAGTAAATATAAATGAAATTACTAAACAAAAGCTAAACGCTATAAGATAAAGACCTGTCCCATTTATTTCTCTATTAAAAAAATTTTTTAATGTACTCATAGTCTTTATATGTACTCTACCTTTCTAACGTTTCCCTAATATGCACCCTCACTCTTAAAAATACTGATAATGTTCTTAAACATTATTTTCGTATCAAAAGCAAGTGACGCCTCATCAACATACTTTAGTTCGACATCACAACGTTCTGGATAAGGAATATTACTGCGACCGCTTGATTGCCATAGCCCCATTGCTCCCGGTTTTACTGATAAAAACTTGTCAACCCGGTCACCATATTCAGCTAGTTCTGCCTTAACAACTGGTCGCGGTCCGATAATGCTCATCTCACCACGCAAGATATTAATGAACTGGGGAATTTCATCAATTGATGTCTTGCGCAGCCATTCTCCCAAACGCGTAATTCGGGGGTCTTCTTCTGGTTCTAACTTATAGTTATTTGCCACATATTTAGCATAAAGTTCAGGATCATTTTCCAAAATTTTATCTGCATTTACAACCATTGAACGAAACTTGTAAATCTTAAAGGACTTGCCATGCCAGCCGATCCGTTCTTGTTTATAAAACAATGGCCCCTTATTATCACCAAAGCGATTCATTATAAAAACAGCTAAAAACACGGGGCTAAAACAAACCAATGCTCCTGATGATAGCACAATATCAAAGAACCTCTTCCAGAAAAGGTAGCTCTTAGATTGTTGTTTAATTTTTACCTTCTCACTCATGATTCTCAACCCTACTTTTTCTCTTTAATAATATATATCGGCCGTTTCTTTGTCTGCATATAAATGCGTCCAATATAACGACCTACTATTCCGAGGCAAAGTAACTGGATACCACCCAGGAATAAAATAATACAAACCATTGAGGCCCAACCAAAAGCACTACTAGCAGGCTCAATAATCTTTCTTATTATAACAATAATCATCCCGATAATAGAGATGAATGCTGTCAATCCGCCAGCCCAGGTCGCAATTGCCAATGGTGCTTCAGAAAAATCAGTAATCCCGTCAATTGCGTATTTAAATAATTTCCAGGTCGACCAATCTGTTGTTCCAGCCACCCGTTCGACATTTTTATAGGGAAGGTACTTGGTCTTAAACCCAACCCAGTTAAAAATACCTTTTGAGAACCGGTTATATTCAGTTAATGACAACACCGCATCGACCATCTGGCGGGTCATCATTCGGTAGTCACGGGCTCCAGAGACAATTTTAGTATCAGAAATTTTATTGATAACATTATAAAACTGGTTAGAAAGGAAGGACTTAAACTTTGCCTCACCTTTTCGATCTGTCCGCCGCATCCCCACACAATCATATTCACCAGTAGAAATATCTTTATACATCTCCGGTAAATATTCTGGTGGATCCTGTAAATCAGCGTCCATCACAACGACATAATCACCTGTTGCGACCTGTAAGCCGGCATAAAGCCCTGCTTCTTTACCAAAATTCCGTGAAAAAGAAACATAATGAACCCGTTCTGGATCTTGTGCGTGCAGCTTGCGTAGTTCTGCTAAAGTGTCATCACTCGATCCATCATTGACAAACCAATATTCTGTTTCTACTGGCATCTGTTTAACCACTTTTTCAACTGCCGGGTAAAAAAGTGGAATAGTTTCTCCCTCATTATAACAAGGAACAACTATTGACAATTTTGGCATTCTTGTCTCTCCAATCGTTAATGTTCACCATGGCCGGTGACTTTACGTTTTAAGAACTTCGCAATCTTTAATGGCCAGTTTTGCTTTTCAAGAAATACCCGGTTAACCTCCACTGTCTTGTATTGCGGATTAGTCAACAACCAAGTATCGAGTAAAAGCTCACTCAAAAAACCAAACACCCGTTGCTCATATGGTGTGTAGTCAGAATAATCAACTTTTTTCTCAACTTTGCCTAAAACATCAAACAGCCAGGTACAATATTCGTCCAACGGCTGCTTCTTCATAATCATCATGTTGAAATAGTGAGCCGATGTTTGTTTCATTACCTTTTCAAAAGCAGGTAAGTACTGGGGATACTTCTCCTTTAACACCTGCCGGGTAATTTCAAGCGGCTCGTGCTCATGAACATGGAGGTAATGGGATTCATTTGTTTCAATGTAGTAGTGCCGCTTCTTTGGCAAGATTACATCGGCATCTTTTAATAACTCTTCTACTTGTTCATGGTTGAGGAGAGTCGAAAGATCCTTTGAGTGCCCCAGCGTCAAGTAACGACGGTAGTGGACTAATCCTAATGCATCCACATCATCAAGATTTTTCCATCCCCAGTACAATGCTGTTAGCTCATTGTAATGCGGATTCTTTTTTGAAATATTATCTCCGGTATTATCACCCTGAAATGTATGGTTAACAGTCGGGTGAATCTCTTTACCAACAAAAACTGGTAAATACATGGGATCATCTGGCATCCGATAATTTTTATGGACAGCCACTAAGATTTTAATATTCACTATTGTACTCCTAATTATTGTTTTTAAACATAATCATTAAAATAATACCAGTAATTCCCAATCTTGGAAAGTTATTATTGGAAATCTTGCGTAGCTAACCAGCTTTGGACATCGTCAAGGTCAAAACCCTTACGATACATTGCCTGCTTAAAATGCTGCTCACGCTCGTAGCCTTGGTAACGGCGAGTCCGATGCCATTGCTTCTCTGCTTCTTTCACTAAAAGGCCGTTCTCCTGTTCCTGATCAGGCCGCGGAACAACCTCATCCTTAATCATCTCATACACACTACTAGCGAATCCCTTTGTCATGAGTCCCTGCTGTACTTTTTGCGCTCGTCGCCGCTCTGGCTGGTTCCGATAACGGCGAAATAGTTTTACAGCTAACTTCTTTGCTAATTCTGCTTGAACTTCGGGAGTAAATTGCGTTAAAGCATCACCAATATCGTTTTCGCCAATCCCTTTTTGTCGTAAGTGTTGACGAATTACCCCAGGCCCCTTCAAGTCCGTATTAATCATCGTGCGGACATAAGAAGCCGCATAGGCATGATCATCGATTAACTGTTGACCCCGCAGCTTTTTCAAGATTGGCTCAACAAACTCTTCCGGTGTATCAATTTCTTTTAGCTTCTTAACGATATCGCTTTCCGTCCGCATCTGGTAAGAAAGGTAATCAAGCATCCGAGAATATGCCTTTGCTTGCTGGTCAGCAGTCGCAATGGCCGCAATTTGCTTTTCGTCTAGCTCAGTTCCCTTCATCAGGCGAAACTGAATTAAAACACTTTCTGCAACTGGAAAAGCATACTTACCATCAAGGTATATGTTATATCGACCTTTTCGTTTTTGCGCTTCAATTTTCGAAATTTTTGCCATTTTTAAATTTCTCCTTAACATTCTCAATTTTTAATCGTTTATAAAGGTGTAAGCAGTGGCCACTACTTGACAAATCAAATTAAACAGGTGTAAGCAGTGGCCACTACTTGACAAATCAAATTAAACAAAGGAAGTTTTTATCATGCAAATGGTTCGTAATTTCAAGTCCGCTAAAATTCAACTCACCCTCACTAACAGTGAACATCCCAAGGGCGTTAAACATCCCTTTAACAACATTATTGAGGAAGTCACTAATGAGCAGGTAGCACAATTCAGTGCAGCAATTGAAATGCTTACTGCTGAAAAATGCCTTGATACAGACATTATCGTTACTAGTCAAGTCGCATTGAACAACTAATTTCAAGGAGGAAACTAACTTATGCGTACATTAAACTTAACTTTCAAGGGCAGTCTCGGTAAAAAACATTCATTAAAGTTAAACTATGCCAGTGGTGATCTCGATGCCGAAACCGTTCGGAAGGCAATGCAAGAAATCGCGCAAACTCACCTCTTTACTAAGGAAGGCGAAGATATTTACCAACAACCTCTTTCCGCGAAGTACGTTGATACTGTTTCTACCGTTATCTTTAACGATGAGCAAAAGTAATTAAATATCAAGTTCTAAAGATCTTCAACATTTGGAGGCTAGGAAATTTCCTAGCCTCCATTTTTATTTTTTCTTTCTACCAGTTGCCAAAAGTGTTTTTTGGCATGCAACTCACCTTCATGACATTCTTGTAGAGCAGCATTTAGCGCCGCCCCCAGCATGATGATATAGCCAGAAAAGTCAAGCCATACCATCATGGCAATAAAAGCTCCAATTGTCTTGTAGGAAATTACCCCGTGACTAAATAATAAGGTATAGAACGAGAATAAACGTGATAATCCCATCCATAACAAAGACGCCAAGAATGACCCAGCAAGTGCATAGCGCAACCGAACCTTCGCATTAGGAACAAAGTAATACAAAAGAGCAAGAGCAATAAACAAGACGCCAAATGTTACTGGCCACCTTAATGAGCTAAACAATAAAATGTAGTCACGCCGAAAATTAAAAATCGGCTGAATACTCTTTAGGACTTGTTCACCAAAACCGTACAAAATAATAATAATAAAAATAATTACCAATAATACAATCATCCAAATAAACGAGACGATTCGGTTCATCACCGGATTCTGATTTTCCGCAATCCCATACGCATGATTAACGCTGCGTTGAAAAGCGGCAATCCCCTGACTGGTCGACCAAAGAGCAATCAAGGCCCCAGTTGTCAGGATACCACCACTCCCCCGCCGTAAAAAATCATAGATTAACGGCTGGATAAAGCTATAGACAGATTCAGGAATTGCAGTTGAAAGGTAGGCTAAAATCGTCTTAGCATCAATTCCAATCATTGGTAATAAATTTCCTACTACCATCACGGCCGGAAAAATAGATAGCAAAGTATAGTAAGCTAAGACAGCAGCAGAACTTGAAATCTGGGCCATTGTAATATGTTGGATTAATAACGCAATAAAAGTCTTCCCTTTGCCCGGCTCCTTGTCCATAATAACCTCCGAAAACATTTTATAGGTTTAATTATAACAAACTGAACACCCGACAAATATTACAGAATAGATAAAAAAGCGACTGAGAGAAAACTTTTGTTTTCTCTCAGCCTCAATTACTTATTATGAATAATAGTAAGATAACGTGGAAAATAACCACAAGGCTCGAGTCTAAGTACGAACGATAATCAGCCCGTGCCGTGCTAATCATCGTTCTAGCTTAGCCCACCGCCTTGTCGAGAAGGTTATTTCCCACTTCCTTTTTTATCAATTACCCTTCAACATGGTGACGCTTTGCGGAAATTTGATAGAAGACCAACGCAACGATTGCAAAGAAGATTGGTCCAGCAAGTGTCCAGAAAGCTGTTTGATAATCTTTTTGTAATAGTGGTTGAACAAACGTAAAGACGATTCCGACAATTAAAATCAATTCAACGAAACATACTAATACATCTGTCCACAAACGGTTCTTAAAGACAACGAATGGCCGGTCAAGGTCCTTCTTTGCCTTAAAGAATGGGAAAGCCCCGATCAAGAAAACATATGGGAAACAAGTTGAAACGTTCGCCATATCAGTCAAAATCAAGTAGAACTGTTGAGCAGCATTTCCACCAAAGGCAACCAAGAAAACAATAATTGAAACAATAATTGCTTGAAGCCACATTGCATTTGCAGGCATCCCCGCCTTGTTAAGTTTCGTAAGTTTCTTTGGCCATAATTCTGGATTAGAACCAAGAATGAAGGCCTTGATTGGGGAGTAAAGCAGAATAAACAACGCGCCCAAAAAGCCAAGGGTCTGTGCAAAGGCAACGATCCGCGTCATGATAAGTCCAAAAGTAAGGGCAGCACCGTGCGACCATCCAAGCGTATCCCCCATGGTAACCCCTAATTGATTAAAGACAACATAGGTAACATTACCAAGGTTAACGCTGCTCTTAGTCAAAGTTTGTTGATAATTTACTGACCAACCGAGCATGAAAATCATTAAGACATAAGTACCAATTGTAAAGATACTTGCGATGATCAATCCACGAGGGAATGTCTTTTCCGGATTTTTCATACTATCAGTAACAGACCCTAATGATTCCATTCCACCGTAAGCAAAAATAGCATAAACAACAAACGAAATAATGGCAATTGGTGTCTGGAATTGTGGATTAGGTGATGTAATGAAAGTTGAAGCACCATGAATTGGTTGCTTTAAGATTCCCTTATCGGCGACTAAAACAATAACACTGACAATAACAAAGATAATGTTAACAACAATTGTAAAAATACCACCAAGTGAACCAACTTTAGCAATGGCGGTCATTCCCCGTGAACTGCACCAAGTTGTTCCAAGAATCAACAGAATCCCAAGGACCCCAATCAATTGAGTCGAAGTCAGACCAAATGCATGCCATTGTTGGGTAGTATCCTTACCAAAAAGCAACGCAGAAAAAGTAATCCAAATCCGTGATGCTGTTGATACCATCCATACAATCCAAGATGCTAGCCATACGAAAGTACCGACAAAGGCGATTCGTTCACCAACTGAACCGGCAAGCCAGGAATAAATGCCCCCTTTAGCATCCTTAAATGTGGAACCGTACTCTGCCATCATCAAGCCACAGGGAAAGAAGAAACAAATCCCTGCTAATGCGTACCAAATAATACTACCGTAACCCATTTGTAAGTAGGCGTTTGAAACATTCCCAAAACCAAAAATGGCGGTAATGATCATCGTCACTAGTCCAAAGGTAGTAATCATCTTTTTATTACTACTCTGTTCGTCCAAAATAATGCCTCCAAAGCTTTAAAATTCTTAAATAAAAATAAGAAATTATTTAATAATTATTAGTATAGTCGTCTTTTAAAAAAATAAAAGTCTTTTACATAATTTCACATTACTTTTATACTACCTTTTGTATTTTTACGCCAACTTAGCAATCTTTATTCGTTTATTTGTATATTTTGTTATAAGCGATGTATACTATTTTCATTACTTAATAATCGCTTTCACATTTAATCTTAATGCTATGGATAGCGTTTTCCGACGCTGCTATAATTGAGTTAAGAAAATTTATGTGATTTTCACTCTAATATATAAGATCGTGAGGTGGAGTAAATGAGTGAGAAAAAAGGTATTAATACGACGGAACTAACCCTTTTAATCGTGGGATCAACAATTGGTTCGGGAGTATTTGGAATTACCAGTGATTTAGCTACCGCGGCGGCTCCCGGACCAGCAATCATTGCCTGGATAATAGTAGGGATTGGCGTCTTGACTTTAGTTCTCTCCCTAACTAATCTTTCGCAAAAGCGGCCAGGCCTTGATTCAGGGATTTTCAGCTATGCGGCAGCTGCTTTTGGTCCGCTGGGCGAATTTATTTCTGGTTGGGCATACTGGCTTTCAGCGTGGCTCGGCAATATTGCTTTTGCGACGATTATGATGAGCGCCCTTGGAACATTTTTCCCCAGCCTATTTGCCAATGGTCAAAACTTATTCTCAATTATTGTTGCAATTATTTTAACCTGGGTTTTGACATTCTTGGTAAATCGAGGGATCGAATCAGCGGCTTTCATCAATTCAATTGGGACAATCTGCAAGATTATTCCATTAGTCGTCTTTGTTATCTGTGTGATTCTTGGTTTTAAAGCTAAGATTTTTACTGCTGATTTCTGGGGCAATGTAACACAGAATCTCAGTTCAAAAATCGAAACTGGTTCAATCTATGACCAAGTAAAGGCCTCAATTATGGTAATGATGTGGCTATTTGTCGGCGTTGAAGGTGCCTCGGTTCTTTCTAGTCGTGCCAAAACACGGACTGATGCTGAACGGGCTTCCATCTTCGGTCTTGTAAGCCTACTCGTTATCTACATTGTGGTTTCTATTCTGCCATACGGGGTAATGACCCGCGCCCAGTTAGCAGCTGGTGGTCAACCGGCGCTTGGTGCTATCATGCAACATCTGGTTGGAACATGGGGTGCCGCTCTGATCAGTATTGGATTGATCATCTCAGTATTAGTTTCGTGGCTCTCGTGGACAATGCTACCAGCTGAATCATTAATGCTAATGGCTGATGATGAAGCCCTTCCAACATCATGGGGTAAGCTAAATGACAAAAAAGCGCCAACACGGGCATTAATAATCACCGGGGTTCTTCAATCAATCTTCCTCTTCTCTTTACTTTTCACTACCTATGCTTACAACTTTGCATATACGCTTTGTACGGCTGCGATTTTGATATGTTACCTCCTTGTTGGCATTTACCAGATGATGTACAGTTGGCAACACCAAGAATGGGGACAATTTGTTATTGGACTAATCGCCACTCTCTTTGAACTGATGGCAATGGTTCTCTCTGGCTGGAAAGAAATAATGGTCGTTTCAGTCGGTTTTATTCCTGGATTCTTCTTTTACGTCCAAGCATGCAAGGAATTCCATCACTCAATCACAGTAAAGGAAAAATGGGCAATGGGGATTATCGCTGTCTTTGCGGTTATTTCTTTAGTATTAGTAATCAACGGAACAATTTCAATTAATTAAAGGAGGAAAAGATCATGGTAGAAATAGCACATTTTGGTGTCGAAGCATGGCTAAATAGGTGGGAAAAGAGCGCGATTTATGATATTTCACAAAGTACAATCGCCTCTTTGAGTATGCACGATCTCTTAAATTTAGATGGTAACAATGGTGAAGAGTTTTATGAGATGCTTGATAAGCAGCAAATGAACTACGGGTGGATTGAAGGATCACCCGAGTTCAAAGAAGAAGTTGCTAAACTATATCACCATGTTGATCCGGAAAATATCTTGCAAACAAATGGTGCCACAGGAGCAAATATTTTAGCTCTCTATGCCTTGATCAATCCCGGTGATCATGTAATTGCCGAATACCCTTCTTATCAACAACTCTACGACATTCCTAAATCATTAGGTGCAGATGTTGATTACTGGCATATTCATGAAGAAGATGACTGGTACCCACGAATCGATGACCTAAAAGCGCTGGTCAAACCTAATACTAAAATGATTTGTCTAAACAACGCGAATAATCCAACGGGAACGGTTCTTGATAAAGAGTTTCTCGAACAAGTTGTTGAAATTGCTAAGTCAGTCGATGCTTATGTTCTTGTTGATGAAGTCTACTTGCCCCTCGATCACCCCGAAAAATTTGCGCAGATTATTGATCTTTACGATAAAGGAATCTCTACTAATTCTCTTTCGAAGACTTATTCAGTTCCAGGAGTTCGAATCGGTTGGACCGCGACTAACGCTGAAGTTGCCGATATCTTCCGTAAGTTCCGTGACTACACCATGATCTGTGGAGGAGTCTTTAACGACCAGCTCGCCACCTATGTTTTACGTCACAGTGATCAAGTTCTCGCCCGGAATCGGAAGTTAGTTCTTGGCAACCTCGCCATTTATAAGGATTGGATTGATCATGAAGACCGAGCAAGTGTCATCATGCCACAAGCAGTCTCCACTTCCTTCCCAATGCTTGATGTACCGGTTGATATTCATACCTTCTGTGAAAACTTGCTTCATGACGAAGGGGTTCTCCTCGTTCCCGGCGATGCTTTTGATACTCCGGGTCACGTTCGCCTCGGCTACTGTGCACCAGAGGCAACTTTAAAAGAAGGCTTAAAGCGGCTTTCAAAGTATATGCATCAATATGATTAGCGAGCGTTATAAAAAGGATGTTAGAAACACGAAAAAGTTTTCTAACATCCTTTTTTACTGCCCAGCTATTAATTTTCAAACTGCTTAGCAACCTTTTCTGCGATCTCACGGTAATGGTCTAAGTACTTAGCATAATTATCATCGTACATGTAATCAGCATCTGCTTCTGGATCTTGAGACGTCAAAATCTTCGGACCATCATTCGTAATAACTAAGGTATGCTCATATTGGCAACTCCAACCACCATCAGCAGTCTTGGCAAGCCAACCACTTGGATCACTGGTATCAGCTTCCCACGTACCGGTGTTAATCATTGGTTCAACAGTAATGGTCATCCCATTACGAAGACGGATTCCTTGACCGTGTTCGCCGTAGTGAGGCACCATTGGATCTTCATGCATTGTTGGTTGAATACCGTGACCAACAAATTCACGGACATCCCCATAGCCATTCTCATCTTCTGTGTAGTGTTGAATCACCGCCCCAATATCACCAATCCGGTTACCAGGAACACATTGGTCAATTCCCATAAACAGTGACTTCTTAGTAACGTCCATTAACTTTTGGATTTCAGGGGAAACTTCTCCTACCGCATAGCTCCAGCAAGAATCACTGAAAGCACCGTCAACACTGACAACCGTATCAACCTTTACTAAGTCGCCTTTCTTTAAGATTAACTTCTTACGAGGAAACCCGTGACAAATTTCATCATTAACACTAACACAGGTAGCATACTTGTATCCTTCAAAGCCAATTTGTTCAGCTTTAGCTCCAGCAGCCTTGAAGTACTTCCGAGCGAATTCTTCGATCTTCCAGCTTGAGATGCCTGGCTTAATAATTTTACGAAGGCCAAGGTGCATTGCTGCTAAGGCTGCCCCGGACTTTTCCATTGCATCGATTTCTCGAGGTGATTTTAAACTAATCATTTTCGCGATCTCCTTATTTACAATCTAACATAAATAGTATACCACTTGTCTGCCCTGATATCGCAAACCGTGCTATACTATATGAACGTTATAGATTTAATGGAGGTTATAAAATGGCAAAAGCACTTGTAGTATACGCAACCATTACCGGTAATAATGAAGACGTTGCGGACATTATTACTGACGCTCTTGAAGATTTAGGAGTAGAAGTCGATGAAGTTGAAATGACAATGGCTGATCCAGCTGACTTTGAAGAAGCTGATATTTGTGTGATCTGTCCTTACACTTACGATGAGGGAGCTCTTCCAGAAGAAGGAATTGACTTTTATGAAGACTTGCAAGAAGAACAACTAGCAGGCAAAGTTTACGGAGTTGCCGGCTCTGGTGATACTTTCTATGGGGATGACTTCTGTGTCGCCGTCGATAAATTTGGGGATGCCCTTGCCAAGACAGGGGCAATTAAGGGCGCTGAAAATGTTAAAATCAACCTCGCACCAGATGAAGAAGACATTCAAAAGCTCGATGCCTTCGCTAAGCAATTAGTAGAAAAGGCGGCTAAACTGAATGATTAAGGATCTGTGGGTAAAATATAAGTCAATCATTGCCTACCTTTTCTGGGGCGTTGTCACAACGGTGGTTAACTTAGCAGTATTCCAGATTTTGAGTCCGGGACTTCACTGGAATGTTGCCCTTGCAACTGTAATTGCGTGGTTTGCATCCGTATTAGTTGCTTATTTTACCAATAAAGTCTGGGTATTTGGTTCCCATTACACTACCGTTAGTGACTTTATTGTTGAAATTTTCCGATTTTTCTTTTATCGTGGATTGACTTTATTTATCGATTTAATAATTACGTATGTAGGTATCAAAGTTTTGAAATTCGATACACCTCTCCAACAATTTATCGTTAAATTTATTGATAATGTCATTGTGGTAATTGCTAATTATATTTTCTCAAAGTGGTTAATCTTCAAAGATAACCGTGATATTGCAGATAAATAAATGATAGGATTCGGACTGTAAACTTACAGTGCGAATTTTTTATTTATCCGCGGTTTGTAAAATTAAG
>NZ_LN887357.1:0-2257 GCF_036621895.1 Limosilactobacillus reuteri subsp. porcinus | reverse complement strand
TATTGTACTGGTGTTAAGCTGTCTAATTTTTCTTGATAACGGTAAGCAGTCCATATTGACACGTTATTGACAGACAAAAAATCCCCGTAGAACCGTCCTTGATGGCTTCACGGGGATTTTCTATTCTCGACATTCTTCTTGTACGTTTTTTGACCACGGCAAAAAAGCTGCCAGATCTTGACAATTGCTCTCTGGTAGGTGATCAAACAAGTATTCTAAGTACCGCTGGACGTTAAGCTGGTTTAGTTTAGCTGTCTCTACTAAGCTATAGTAGACGGCGTTCGCCTTGGCACCTTCTTCGGTTTTTGCGAATAGACAATTCTTTCGAATTAGTGTTGATGGCCGAATACTTTGCTCAACTGAATTGTTGCTTAACGGTAATTGTCCATTTTCAAATACACGATACACTCGTGATTTTAACTGGATGGCGTTCTGAATTGCCTTACGCAACTGTCCAATCGGCTGGCTAATCTGGCTAATGTAATTGTAAAATTTATCCATTAGCGGTTTGACATGGATTTGCCGCTGCACTAACTTCTCATTGGCCGTTTGATAACTCAACTGGTTTTCCGAATGGAAAACCTGACTAAGAAGAGTTATTGCTTGTTGCGCTTTGGACGCCTTCATTGTTTTTGGCAGTGCTTTGACCAATTTGACAAATTCTCGTCGAATATGCACTAAGCACGAACCAAATTTTGCTTGCGGATAGAGTTGATTACTATACCCTTTATACCCATCGCACATGATAATACCCGGATAATTATTACCGACTATTTGTCCAATGATTCTACCAGAACGCGTACTGGCATGATGAAAGACTACAACCGGATGTTGGGCAAACTCTTTCGTTGTCCGCGTTACCCAGAAATAGTCTTGGGATTTAGGACTATCAACGACTTTAAAAGGTGTTTCATCCATATGAATGACTGGTTCTTGTCTAACTGTATTGCTTAAATACTGATACAACGGCTCTAAGTACGTTTGACTAACTTTAATAATATTCGAGGCCATTTGCTTGGCGCTAACAGGTAATCCCAACCCTTGTACAAAGCTTTCTTGCCGATGGAAAGGCAACGCCAGATTAAATTTTAAATAGGCGATAAATGCCATAATACTGCTTGAAAAGTAACTATGTGGTAATAAAGCCATTGGTGCCTTACTAGTTACCAATTTATCATTTCCATCTTGACTACAGTGTTTACACTTATAGCTTTCCTCATATAAGTTGGCACAATACAATTCAGGCTCTTTTAGTCTAGCTTCCCGTCGTGCCAACCTCTTTCCAATGTGAGCCATTTCGTGCTGACAATCTGGACAGGTGGTCGTTTTTAAAGAAACAACTTCCTCGACTTGAGGAAGTTGGTCTAAAAACTCTTGACGAGTTAGCTGTTTCTTCGCTGGTCGATGACGTACGATCTTAGTCGTTGTTGTTTTAACTACTTCAGTAATCTCTTGATCCAAGTTCAGATCATCAACTGGATCAAACAGTGATAATTGTCCATCAGCTACCTGCTCTAAAACTTCAGTTTTTTTTCCAAAAATTATTTCCTGTAGTTGCTTAATCGTAATTGCTTGTTGTTCAAGTTGTTCTTGAGCTTTCTTCAACTGCGCACGTAGTGCTTCGTTTTCTTTCTTTAATGACTCAGCCATTGTACGTCACCTCCAATCTAATAAACTTTTGTTATTATATCAGAGCTAAAACAGTTTAAAAAGAGCTTAGTATAGATTTCCTGGTTTAATTGTATGAATACGTCGCTCGGGAAATGGGGATAGACCTGTAAATAAGGCATTTAGTTGCTCTGGCTTTAGTTCTTTAACTTCACTTTTGTTCTTAGGCCATCTTAAACTACCATTTTCATATCTTTTATATAGCAGAATGAAACCTTCATCATCCCAATAAAGGGCTTTGAACCGATCATTGCGACTACCACAAAATAAAAAGAGCGAATTATTATATAAATCCAATCCAAAGTTTTCCGCAACTACCATCGCTAAACCGTCAATTCCTTTACGGAGATCTGTCTTACCACAAACAAGGTAAACATGCTCCGGTGCCTGCCAATTAATGAGCATAACGAATAACCACTTTAGCTATATCAGTCGCAAGACTGGGATTAGCTCCCTTAAAGATCGTTAATTCAATGTTATCAGCTTGTAGTTTTGCGGCGGGTCGAGGAATAAATTCTTCCTTATTAACTACTGAATTCTTGGTCTTAAAAATTGGTGCTACAATATCGTGTTTTCCTTCCATAGAAAA
>NZ_LN887356.1:0-17127 GCF_036621895.1 Limosilactobacillus reuteri subsp. porcinus | reverse complement strand
TGAAGACCCTACACATTTGATTTGTCGAAACTTTGTTCAGTTTTCAAAGGTCTACCTGTCGGCTAATTAAGCAGCCAATTAACATCATTATTATATCATGTATCAGATTAACTTGTCAAGAAGAAATTTTAAATTATTTTTGAATTTCTTTTGATCGATAACTCAATCAGCAACTTTATTAATATATCACGTTGCCAAGTCGATGTCAACAATTATTTTTAACTTTTTTGTTAAACCATCTCAACAGCACTTAGCTGTTTTAACAACGATAACTACTATACATGGATTTCATTCTTTCGTCAACACCTTTTTTCAACTTTTTTAATTTATTTTTTAAACCTGAACCTTTTTATTATTCGAAATAGAAAAAATTTGTTTTTTTATATCTAAAAATAAAAAATACGCCCTTAAATCATCTTTTAAGAACGTATTTACTAACAATTGGTCTAATTTATTTTACGCGAGCTAAGTAATAGTGCTTCTTACCCTTGCGAACAATCACAAACTTACCATCAAAATGTGCTTGGGGATCAATCTCGGCGTCAACATCATCAACTTTTTCCCCATTAATCCTGATAGCCCCACTCGATACATCTTGCCGAGCTTGGCGACGTGAAGATTCAATGCCATTATCGGTTAACCAAAAAACAATATTTTCTTTCCTATTTTCTACATCTACTGAAGGCATATTCTTAAAGCCTTGTTCAATTTCTGCAACAGAAAGGTCAGTAACATTCCCAGAGAACAATGCTTTACTAATCCGTTCTGCTTCTTCAACTGCTTCTTGGCCATGAACAAATTTAGTTACTTCTTGGGCTAAGCGACGTTGAGCCTCTCGCTTCCATGGTTCCTTCTCAACTTTTTCTGCCAAGTCATCAATTTCTTCCTTTGATAAGAAAGTGAAGTACTTCAAGTATTTAATAACGTCACGGTCATCTTGGTTAATCCAGAATTGATAAAATTCGTATGGAGAGGTCTTTTCTGGATCAAGCCAAATTGCACCACCCGCGGTCTTTCCAAATTTAGTTCCATCAGCTTTGAGCATTAATGGAATAGTAAGTCCGTAAACCTTAGTATCTGGTCCTTCAACCTTATGAATCAAATCAATTCCGGCAGTAATGTTTCCCCATTGATCGGAGCCGCCAATCTGTAATTGCACATCATTGTGACGGTAAAGATGAAGGAAATCGACTGATTGAAGAATTTGATAAGTGAACTCAGTAAATGAAATACCAGCATCTAACCGGCTTGCTACTACTTCCTTATTTAACATGGTGTTGATATTAAATAGTTTACCGTAGTCACGAAGAAAGTCTAACAAGCTGATCTTTGATAACCATTCATAGTTATTTACAATCGTGAAGTTTTCAGTGCCAAACAACTTCTTCATTTGAGCAGTTAATGCTTCTTCGTTGTGGTGAACTTGATCCATGGTTTGAAGTTGCCGTTCTGACTTTCGACCGGATGGATCACCAATTGCACCAGTTCCTCCCCCAATAATAATTACTGGATGGTGGCCAGCTAATTGGAATCGTTTCAAAATCATAAATGGAATTAAGTGTCCAATATGAAGACTATCCCCGGTTGGATCAGTTCCACAGTAAAGAGCAATTTTATCTTCTGATGTTAATTTGCGTAGGCCTTCTTCGTCTGTAACTTGGTTAATAGCCCCACGCCATTCTAGTTCATTAAGAATATCCATGTTTACCTCCATAAATTTCTCGGATACAAAAAATCCCCAACTTCAAATAATGAAGTCAGGGACGATTTACCGCGTTACCACCTTGATTTGCAGCTAAATAGCTACCACTCTAGTCGATAACGAGACGATCCGTTCAAATACTGAAAGACTCCGTAAGTGTAATTCGTATAACGGCATTGGCAAAGTTTACAGTTACCACTTGCTTCCTAAATGTCCAACCGCTTACTACTAAGATTACTTCTTCATCTTTGGTTATTGCCGTCATTGTACATGGAATTAATGATTACTGTCAAGAAGTATTTAAAATACAAAAAAGCTGAAGAGTTTTCGTTACCCTTCAGCTTTTCGCTTTACTATTCATCTTTTTTTGCTTCGTGTTTCTTTTCACCATCACGCTTAACAGTTGGTGATGGTTGTTCTTTTGGTTGTTTTTCTACATATACTTCATGAACATAAGCTTCACCGGTTAATTCGGCTACTGGCTTAAAAGTATTCTTAAAAAGCACATCCATTTCCATTCCTGCCCGAGCCTTGTTGTAGTACAAAGCAAGAATTGCATATACCACTGGAAGGTAGCAGGAAATACCAACAACCACTAAAACGATTCCGATATAAGTAAGGACATAAGTTGCCGTATAAACGCCGTAAAATGCCAATCCACCAAAAATTAAAGTCCAGATAAACATTGGAAGGAATTCTAAAACAAATAGAATTGCAAAGTAGTTCCACTTTCGACCAGTCATGAACCGCCGACTAGCAGTTAAAGCATAACGCATTGATTGGCTAAGGAATTGTGGCTGCTTTTCACGATAAAGGAAGTATGATTGAGAATATTCAATACTCTTCCATAATACGACAATATCATTAAGGATGCGAATTGCCCACCCCGTATAAACAGCGGCTACTCCGGATAAATGTGGCAAGAGTAATGCGTTAACAATGTTGAGGGGCAAACTCCATAAGAAAGTAAACAATCCAATGTAAAGAATAATCCGCCATACTTGGTTTTTTCGCAAGTGCTTATAGTGCATCCATATTGATCCAGCACTAACTGGTTGTTCTGGATGAGCCATCTTATCCTGATATGTATATTGGGTAGCAACTGCAAAGAAAGTATAGAAGAAGGCTAACGCAGCAATAATTGCGACAATCCCTACAATTTCTAGTAATGAGAACAAGATTGCAACCGGGGAAGCCATCCCGTACATTACCATCATCATCGTCATACTCAATGAGGCAGCAATGTTTGAATTAAGGAGTGCTAAGATCGCTGCTAAAGCAATAAAAATAATTGATACCCCTGCAACTGGCCACATTGCCTTTAAATAGTTAGGCTTTACCAGTTCTTTCAATGAAAGGTAAAATTCCTTCATTGGGAGTGTTCGTTGTTTTTCCATTTTCATTTAGATTCTCTCCACCTTATTAGATTCTGATGTTAATCATACCACAACTCACTATAAGCTCAATTTATTCATCAATATCTTCAACATTTCTTCAAAAAAAGCTACAAAAAAAAGGCGTTAGGAATCTAACTTTCCCGCCTCTTCAAATTTAATATCGTAAGTTTATTTTAGTACTTTTCCTTGCTTAATACGTTAAGCTTGTCATCGAAGTCGTAAACAACCGGTTGACCAGTAGCCATTTCAAGGTTCATGATGTCTTCATCAGAAATGTTTTCGATGTACTTGCTCAATGCACGAAGAGAGTTACCGTGGGCAGCGATGATAACGTTCTTGTTGTCCAAAAGCTTTGGCGCAATTTCATCTTGCCATAATGGAATAACACGTTCCAAAGTAACCTTTAAGTTTTCACCACCAGGAATAGCACGTGGGTCTAAGTTAGCGTAACGACGATCCTTTGCAGCAGAACCTTCATCGTCAGCGCTTAGCAATGGAGGTAATACATCGTATGAACGACGCCAAATGTGAACTTGTTCGTCACCATACTTTTCAGCGGCCTTTTGCTTGTTGTGGCCTTGAAGTGCACCATAGTGACGTTCGTTTAAACGCCAAGTCTTGTATTCAGGGATCCATAATTGGTCACATTCTTCAAGAGCATAGTGCAAAGTCTTGATAGCACGCTTCAAAACAGAAGTGTATGCGTAGTCAAATTCAATGCCGTGTTCCTTAAGGGCTTTACCAGCATTCTTTGCTTGTTCAACACCCTTTTCACTTAAATCAACATCAACCCAACCAGTAAATTGGTTAGATAAGTTCCATTCACTTTGACCGTGACGAATTAATACTAATTTAGCCATGTTCAATTGACCTCTTTCTTCTTAAAATCGCTATAAACAGCATTACCATATTATTTTAATCCATTCCCCTGCAAATGCCAATAGTGATGAAGAAATTATTGCAGTCCAGCTTTTGCACCAATATCATGACGATAAAAACATTCAGGTTCATCAAGCTGGCGCAAGTAGCCATAAACGTGATCGCGGGCTTTTTGAAGAGAATCATCTTTCCCGATCACCATTAGTAAACGTCCACCTGCACCTTTTAAGTCATTAATTGTTCCAGCAACATTTGCGTAATCAATAGTAACATTAGGATCAACTGGAAATGTTCCCAGCTTTTGGCCGTGGATTGGCTTAGTTGGATACCCTTTCGATGCCAAAACAACACCAAAACAAGCATCTTCATTTTCTTCAACTTCTGGTAATGGTCGATCATTTATTGCTGCGTCTACAAGTTCGAACAAGTCGGTTTTCATGCGGGGCAAAATCACCTGGGTCTCTGGATCACCTAGACGAACATTATATTCAATCACTTTTGGACCATTATCAGTCAAAATAAGGCCAATATATAAAATCCCATGGTAGTGATACTCGCCAGCCACCAAACCATCAATTGTTGGCTTAAGTACTTCATCAATCATCTGTTGACGAACGGCTGAGGAAAGTTGTGGCAAGGGACTATAAGCCCCCATCCCCCCAGTATTAGGACCTTTATCGTCATCAAATGCTCGTTTGTGGTCTTGAGCCATGGGCAAAATTCGGTAGTGGCCATTACTAATCAAAACAAACATTGAATATTCAGGACCTGATAGACATTCTTCAATCACAAGGCGCGCCTGACCATTGACAAACATTTCTTTGATTGTCTTAATTGCTTCTGCACGATCTTTTGCAATGACAACCCCTTTTCCTCCAGCTAAACCATTTTCTTTAATTACTACTGGAAAGCCAAATTGCCCAACGTTATTAATCGCTGCTGTTTGATCCCGATATGTCGCATGGCGGGCAGTGGGAACGTGATAATTATTCATAAAATTAAGGGCATAGTCTTTCGAGCCTTCTAATTGGGCAGCCCGCGCATCAGGACCAAAAACCTTTAATCCAGCGGCTTTAAATTCATCAACAATCCCATCAACCAAGCAATCCTCAGGGCCCACGAATGTCCACGCAACATTATGTTCTTTAGCAAATTGAATCAGCTTAGCAAAGTCAGTTTCCGCAATTGCAATGGGAACTACTCCTACAGTCGACATCCCCACGTTGCCTGGCGCACAATAAACTTGCTTAACACGGGGACTTTCTTGTAATTTTTTCGCCACGGCAAATTCACGACCGCCTTCACCTACAACTAATACGTTGACCTGCTTTTCCATGATACCCTCCTAGACTTAATGGCGGAAATGACGAATGCCTGTTGTGACCATTGCAATTCCATACTTATTTGCCATCTCAATTGATTCTTGATCGCGAATTGACCCTCCTGGCTGAACAATCGCCTTAATGCCATTTTGACCCGCATATTCAACACAATCACCAAATGGGAAGAAAGCATCCGATGCCATCACTGTCCGGTCATCAATCGCCTTGCCAGCATGTTTTACGGCAATTTTCAATGAATCAATTCGGTTAGGTTGACCTTCTCCGACCCCTAATGTCCGTTCATCATTTGCTAAGACAATCGCATTTGATTTGGCATGCTTAACTGCTTTCCAGGCAAACATTAATGTCTTAAGCTGTTCCTCTGTTGGTTGCTTTTCAGTAACACATTGCCAGTCGTGGTAATCTTCCTTAAGCGTGTCTTGTTCCTGCAACAACATTCCACCCATCACTGAAACAACTTCATGTTTAGTTGGTTCATCCTTCTTACTAAAGTCCAGACTCAACAAACGAATATTTTTCTTCTTTGCCAATAACTCAAATGCATCATCGTCAAAGCCGGGTGCAATGACAATTTCTAAAAAGATTTTGTGCATTTTCTCGGCGGTAGCTAAATCAACTTGCCGATTAAGAGCAATCACTCCCCCAAAAATAGAAACAGGGTCAGCTTCATAGGCACGATCCCAAGCTTGAACCAAACTATCCCCTCGGCCAATGCCACATGGGTTCATATGTTTCATCGCTACAACTGTTGGTTCATCAAATTCGCGAATGCACCGTAATGCTTCATCAGCATCTTTAATATTATTGTAGGAAAGCTTCTTACCATGTAATTGTTTAGCCTGTAAAACTGAAAAAGGCTTAGGAAGCGCGTCTTCATATAACCAAGCCTTTTGGTGACTATTTTCACCATAACGCATTGTTTCTTTTAAATCCCAGCTTAAAGTTAATTTTTCTGGATCTTCAAGCCCTGTCTGTTTTGTAAGGTATTGAGAGATGAGGGAATCATAGGCTGCCGTATGACGAAAGGCTTTCGCTGCTAAGCGTGCTCGAGTTGCTAATGATGTTTCACCATCTTCTTTGATCTGGGCTAAGACTTCATCGTAATCGGCTTGGTCCACCACGATTGTTACATCATGATAGTTTTTAGCAGCTGAGCGGACCATGCTAGGACCACCAATATCAATATTTTCAATTGCATCGGCTAATTCCACTCCCGGCTTTTCGATCGTCTCTTTAAATGGATAAAGATTAACACAGACTAAATCGATTGGCGTAATATTAAGTTTTTCGAGGGTCGCCATGTGTTCTGGTAAGTCCCGGCGAGCCAATAGTCCCCCATGGACGTATGGGTTAAGAGTCTTTACGCGGCCATCAAGAATTTCTGGAAAATGAGTAACATCCTCAATCCCAATTGTTTCAATTCCCGCTTCATCTAAAACCCGCTTCGTCCCACCAGTCGAGATAATTTCAAAACCATTTTCAACTAATCCTTTAACGAATGGGACCAGGTTTTGCTTATCAGAAACGCTTACTAATGCTCTTTTCATAATTTAATGTTGCTCCTTTTCTAATGCCTGCTTTAGTGCTTCAGGATATAACCGGTGCTCAGTTTCATGAACCCGTGCTTCTAAGGTTTCAATAGTATCAGTTGGTAAAATTGGGACGTGTTCCTGGGCGATAATTGGGCCGGAATCGAGTCCCGCATCAATATAGTGTACGGTGACGCCTGTCTGGGCTTGTTGATCAGCAAATGCCCGTTCAATCGAATGTAGTCCCGGATATTCTGGCAACCATGCTGGATGAAGGTTAATAATTCGGTGAGCATAATGATCCAAAATAGTGGGCCCAATTACTCGTAAATAACCAGCAAGGGCAATAAAGTCAATTTGATACTTTTTCAACACTCCCAATAATTTTTCCTCGTATTCCTGTTTTCCCCCACAAGATTTGACCGTAAAGCTTTCTGCCGGAATCCCCAGTCGGGCAGCTCTTTTCATTACCGGAGCATCTGGATGATTACAGAATAATAATGCTAATTCACCAGGAAGATCATTATTTTTGAAGTGCTGTGCTAAGACTTCAAAATTCGTTCCGTTTCCTGATGCTAAAATTGCGACTTTCATTTACAACCCTCACTTGATAACAATCTTTTTTGTATCTGGTAAACAATGACGAAGATAACCAATTTGATAACTTGTCATGTTTTTATTTGATAGTATCTCTTGAACTTGTGCTACTTGATCTGGTGCTACTGCTAAGACCATTCCTATTCCCATGTTAAATGCTTCGAAACAATCTTCCTTAGTAAGGTCTCCTAGCACCCGCAAATAGTCAAAGACCGGAAGCTGTGGCCACCGACCAGGATCAATCACCGCTTGCAAGTTATCTCCTAACATCCGGGGAACATTTTCAATCAATCCTCCACCAGTAATATGGCTAATCCCATGAACCAATTTGCGATGGACTAATGGCAAGACCGCTTGAACATAAATCCTAGTAGGAGTCAGGATCGTTTCTCCTACCGTCTTTCCTCTCAAGGCTTCTGGGCGATCAGTTAATTTGACGTGATTATCCTTAAATAAGATCTGCCGGACAAGGGAAAAGCCATTGGAATGCAAGCCACTTGATGGGAGACCAAGTAAAATATCACCTTTTTGCGGTCCAGCAGCGGTAAGAAGTTCTTCTTTTTCTGCTATCCCTGTTACTGTTCCTGCCAGGTCATACTCATTGGCTGCATACATATCTGGCATTTCTGCTGTTTCTCCACCAATTAAAGCGGCTCCAGCTTCTCTGCAACCAGTCGCTACTCCGCTAACAATCGCTGCCATCTTAGCCGGATCATTATGGCCGGTCGCAATGTAGTCGAGAAATGTTATTGGTTCCGCTCCCTGCGCCAAGACATCATTAACGCACATTGCGACAACATCGATCCCGATTGTATCGTGCTTATTCATTTGTTGGGCAATTAAGAGTTTCGTTCCCACACCATCAGTGCCAGAGACAAGGACCGGATGCCGTACCTGTAATTTTTCTAAGTCAAACATCCCCCCAAAGCTGCCAATTCCCCCAATCACACCTGGGCGATCAGTTGATTTGACTGCATCTTTAATACGGTGAACAAGTTCGTACCCGGCATTTACATCCACCCCTGCATCTTGATAACGACTCATCCTCTTACCCCTTTCTTGCTAATCGCTCTTGTTCGCTTAACGACTTTAAGTACCCTTCTTCATAATCATAAAGTGGCGTTGGGTACTTCCCATCAAAATAAGCCACGGTAAGTCCACCATTAGGAGCATCTCCTGCATCTGGTACGTTAATTGCTTTGATTAAACTATCAATACTCAAGAAATTAAGAGAATCTGCACCAATTAACTGCCGCATTTCTTCAATGGAGTAATGAGCAGCCATCAGTTCTGAACGCGTTGATACGTCAATCCCATAGAAACACGGAAACTTAAATGGTGGTGAGGAAATAAGCATATGAATTTCTTTAGCCCCAGCTCTTTTTAGCATTTGGACAATCTGCTTAGAAGTTGTTCCGCGCACAATCGAATCGTCGACTACTACCACTCTTTTTCCTTTTACAACTCCGCGGACAGCTGACAGTTTCATATGAACGCCTAACTCCCGTAACTCTTGAGTTGGTTGAATAAACGTTCGCGCAACATATTGGCTCTTTATTAACCCCATTTCATATGGAAGGCCACTTTCTTCAGCATATCCACTAGCAGCAGACAACGATGAGTTAGGTACTCCAATCACCATATCAGCATCAACCGGATGTTCCTTTGCTAATAACTTTCCCATTCGTTTCCGCGCATTATGTACCGTTACCCCATGAATAATAGAATCAGGACGGGCAAAATAGATATACTCCATTGAGCAAATTGCCAGCTGAGTTTGGGTAGTGTAATGGTCAATATGTAACCCATTTTTATCAATAACTATTAATTCTCCTGGCAAAACATCACGCACAAATTGAGCACTAATAATATCTAAAGCACAAGTCTCACTAGCAACAACATAAGCACCATTTTCTAACCTTCCAATACATAAAGGACGAATCCCATTAGGATCCAAAGCCGCAATCAACCGATCTTTTTGCAGTAATAGGTAGGCAAATCCACCATGGACAAGGTTGAGGCTTTTCTTCAAAGCAGGAATAAAACCTTCATTAATATATTTCCGGATAAGGTGAATTAAAATTTCCGTATCAGAATCTGACTGGAAAACTGCCCCTTCATTTTCCAATTCACGACGAAGGGTAACAGCATTAGTTAAATTACCATTATGGGCAAGGGCAACGGCGCCATCATGAAAGTGAAAAAGGAAGGGTTGAACATTGGAAATCGAGTTATGTCCACTTGTCCCATAACGCACATGGCCAATCGCAGCGTTTCCTTTTAATCGTTTAAGCTCAGCCGGATCAGCAAACACTTTCGCCAACAATCCTCGGTCACGGTGCTGATAAAGTTCCGTTCCATCAGTTGAGACAATACCGGCTCCTTCTTGGCCGCGATGTTGAAGAGTATGTAGGCCGTAATAGGTTAATTGACTAGCGTTAGCCGCATCAAAAACCCCAAAGACCCCACATTCTTCATTTAATCCTTTGATTTCAGTTGGCACGGAATTGCCTCCTCCCATGTTTTTTGTAATTTTGCAACACTTTCATTGAGTTCACCATTTGTCAGTTTAACCATTAACCAGTGGCTATTTGTAACTTCTCCAATTAGGTGTGCATCTTTTCCTAATGCCTGTTCGAATTCGGTTGCCTTTTTAGGAGCAACCGTCACGATAAATCTTCCAGGAGTCTCACTAAACAGGCGAGCTGCTGGCTGATCAGCAAAGTCAACTTTCAACCCTAAATCAGTTTTGAAGACCGTTTCTGCTAAGGCTACTCCGAGACCACCTTCACTCAAATCATGTGCACTGGAAACAAGGCCGTTCTCCATCGTCGTCAGTAAACGTTGCATATATTGATGAACATGGTGAAGGTCAAATGACTTAACAATTCCGCTAATATCGCCGGTCATCATTTTTTGCAACTCAGACCCCGCATAATCATCACGAGTTTGGCCCACCAGATAAACCTTATCTCCCGGGTATTGGACAAACGAAGGAATTACGCGATCAATATTTTTAATTAGACCAACCATTCCAACCATCGGCGTCGGATGAATTGCTTGCCCGTTGTTTTCGTTATATAAAGAAACATTCCCAGAAATAACCGGGGTATTAAATTCACGGCAAGCATCAGCCATCCCTTGAACAGATTGATGAAGTTCCCAGAAAATTTCTGGATCAGTTGGGTCACCATAATTTAAGCAGTCAGTAATTGCTAACGGCTCAGCTCCACTGGCAATTATGTTGGCAGCTGCTTCAACTAAGGCAATTTGTCCACCAACTTCTGGACTAAGGTAAACAAACCGACCGTTCCCATCAGTTGTCATCGCTAACCCTTTATGTGTTCCACGAATCCGCAGAACCCCAGCATCACTCCCGGGCCCAGCCACTGTGTTTGTCCGTACTTGAGAATCATATTGCTGATAAAGACTACTTTTATCCGCAATCGTTGACTGAGCAAGCAAGGCAGTTAAAACTTCAGCAACGTTATCAACATCTGGAATCCACGCTGGCTGCTGTTCGGCTAATTCAATCCGCGCAGGCTTTTTTTCGAGGCTTTCTTCTTCTAGTACGTCATCCGTTAAACTCGACACTGGGATATGACATACTTCTTCACCATCATGAAAGAGAACATAATCATGACCCGCAGTAATCCGGCCAATTGTGACCGCTTCAAGATCGTAAAAATCAAAAATCTTTTTGACATCTTCTTCATGACCTTTTTTTACGCAAAGTAGCATCCGTTCTTGGGATTCACTAAGCATAATTTCATAAGCCGACATCCCGGGTTCACGTTGCGGAACAAGATCCAAATTTAGCTCCATTCCACTTTTACCTTCGGAAGCCATTTCCGCACTTGAAGAAACAATCCCTGCTGCCCCCATATCTTGGATTCCTACTAACCAGTCTGGATGATTTCTAATAAGGTCAAGACAGGCTTCTAATAAGAGTTTTTCCATAAAAGGATTACCAACTTGAACCGCCGAACGTTGCGTCGTATTTTCATCATTAAAGTCTGCGGAAGCAAAGGTGGCGCCATGAATTCCATCACGGCCGGTTTTAGCGCCGACATACATCACTGCATTTCCAATTCCGGCAGCGCGACCCTGCTGGATATCTTTTTGGTCCATTAAGCCAACACTCATTGCATTACACAGAATATTGCCCTGGTAGCATGGATCAAATGTTGTTTCACCCGCAATTGTAGGAATTCCCATACAATTACCGTAATCACCAATTCCCCGAACAGTATTAGTTACTTTCATCCGCGTTGTCGAATTATCTAATTCACCGAAATGGAGGGAATCAAGGGAAGCGATTGGTCGTGCCCCCATGCTGAAAATGTCCCGTAGAATCCCACCGACACCGGTTGCTGCTCCTTGATAAGGTTCAACAGTTGTCGGATGATTGTGACTTTCAGCTTTGAATACCACCGCTTGTCCATCATCAATATCAACAACCCCTGCTCCTTCTCCGGGACCTTGCAATACTCGCTCATTTTTATTAGGGAAGAGACGCAGAACCGGCTTTGACTTTTTATATGAACAGTGCTCACTCCACATCGCAGAAAACAAGCCAGTTTCAGTATAATTTGGTAATCGCCCCAAGAGCTGGGTACGAATGTAATCATATTCTGCTTCTGTCAAGCTCCAATCTAAGTATGGTTTCTTTTCTTTAATCTCTTCTGGGGTCATTGCTTGCTTCATTAACTATGCCTCCACTTTAATTCTGCCGTTTTCTAACAAGGATTCAAATAACCGTAAGCCATCCGTACTGCCAAGAATAGTTTCTACTGCCCGTTCAGGATGGGGCATCATGCCTAAGACATTTCCGTGCTTATTAGTAATTCCAGCAATGTTGCGTAAACTACCATTTGGATTTTCAGTCGCGTAACGAAAAACAATTTGATTATTTGCTTCCAGTTCATCTAATGTTTTTTCATCTGCATAGTAACTACCATCGGCATGCGCAATTGGTAATGCGATTCGTTCGTGATCCTGGTAATGACTAGTAAAAAGAGTGTGCGAGTTCACTACTTCTAAAGGAACAGTTTTGCAAACAAAGCGTTGGCTATCATTGCGTTTGAGTCCGCCTGGCAAAAGACCTGCTTCTGTCAAAATTTGAAATCCGTTACACGTTCCAAAGACTGGTTTCCCCTCATTTGCCATCTTGATTATTGCAGGCATGATATTGGTAAACCGAGCAATTGCGCCAGCTCGTAGATAATCACCATAGGAAAATCCTCCTGGTAACATCACAGCATCAAAACCAGCTAAACTTTTTTGCCGGTGAGAAACATACTCCACATCTGCATGGCAAACGGAATGAAGGGCTTCATATAAATCCACATCGCAATTGGATCCTGGAAAAACAACCACCGCAATTTTCATCTAGGCTTCCTCCATAACTTGGTATGTATAAGTTTCCATATTGAAATTAACAAGGAGCTGATCAGCAATTTCTTTTACCGCTGATGCTACCTCATCCTCATTTGTGTCTAAGGTAACGTCAAAGAATTTCCCAACTTTAACGGCAGTTACTTCATCATGACCTAGAGAATGGATCGCATCCTTAATTGTTTCTCCCTGCGGATCAAAGACTGATTGCTTATATGTTACGAAAATCCGAACATTGACCATTTATGCTTCCTCCTTCATCACTGCTTCTAACCGTTCCAATACCTCATCATATGTTTGGGTTAAATCAGCAAGTTTGCGTCGATATACGTCTTTATCCATATGTTGCTTAGTTGTCAGATCCCATAACCGACAGTTATCTGGCGAAAATTCATCTGCAAGAATAATCTTGCCATCACTTAAACGGCCAAATTCGAGTTTGAAGTCAACCAACCGTAAATTAGCTTTAGCAAATAATGGTTTAAGTAAGTTATTGACCTTCCGACAGATCCCCCACATTTGCGCAAGCTCCTCTTTGCTGGCAATCTTAAGAGCAATCGTTGCGGATTCATTGATAAAGGGATCATTAAGCTCATCGCTTTTATAGAACGTTTCCTCAACTGGTGAAGGAAGCTCTTCCCCTTCTGAAAGTCCATACCGACTTGCAAAATGGCCAGCAATTACATTCCGCGTTACAAATTCAAGCGGGAACATCTCACATTTTTTTACAAGGTCTTCGTTAGTTGATAGTTTCTTAATAAAGTGGGTCTCAATTCCTTGCTTCATTAAGTAACCAAAAACGAGGGAAGAAATAGCATTGGCAGCCTTACCCTTACCAGTAAAGTGATCCTTCTTTTTTCCGTTGAGGGCGGTAGCTTGGTCCAGATAAACTACTCGTAAAACCGCTGGATCCTCAGTTTGCCACATCTGCTTTGCCTTGCCGGTATACAATAACTTCTCCATTTGCGGAACTTCCTTTCAGTAAAACACGAACATTTATTTTAATATCCTAAAATTAATTCGATATTTCATGACAACAATATACTCTTTCCCCCTCCCGATTGTCAATACAAATTACGATATTTATATGATTTTCAATTTAAATTGTTCGTGTTTTTCTAAATAGAGCATAACAAAAAGGCTAGACAAACTTTTTTGTTCGTCTAGCCCCTTAAACTAACTTAAATTAGTCTAATCCCAATCGTTTATAAATGTCATCAACATGGCGGAGGTGCCAGTGGTAATCAAAGGCATCATCAAGATCTTCTTTAGTTAATTGCTTTTGAATTGTTGGGTCATCTTCCAATAGTGGGCGGAATGGAATCTGTTCTGCCCAGCACTTAGCGGTATATGGTTGAATCAAATCATAAGCTACTTCCCGAGTCATCCCACTGTTAACCAACTTCAAAAGAACCCGACCACTGTAAATTAAGCCCAATGTCTTATCCATATTCTTCTTCATTGTTTCAGGGAATACATCAAGATTCCTTAAAATTCGACCAAAACGCCGCAACATGTAATCAAGTAATGAAGTTGCATCTGGTAAAATCATTCGCTCTGCACTGGAATGAGAAATATCCCGTTCATGCCAAAGCGAAACATCTTCATAAGCAGGTACCATAAAGCCCCGGAGCATCCGCGCACAACCAGTAATGTTTTCTGAGCCAATTGGATTACGCTTATGTGGCATAGCAGAAGATCCTTTTTGTCCCTTGGCAAAGTGTTCTTCGACTTCATGGATTTCTGTTCGTTGAAGAGAGCGAATCTCGGTTGCCATTTCTTCCATACTTGTTCCAATAAGCGCAATGGTAGCAATATATTCAGCATGTAAATCTCGCGGAAGAACTTGTGTGGAGATTTCTTGAGGACGTAAGCCAAGTTTTTTGCAGACATATTCCTCAACAAATGGGTCAATTTCAGCAAAAGTTCCTACTGCACCAGAAATTTTACCCGCTTCGACACCCTTAGCAGCATGTTCAAACCGTTCTTTATTACGCTTCATTTCTGAATACCACCGAGCAGCTTTCAAGCCAAAAGTTGTTGGTTCAGCATGGATACCATGTGTTCGTCCCATACAAACTGTGTACTTATATTTTTCAGCTAAGTCTTTAAGGACATCCATAAAGTTATCAATATCTTGACGAAGGATATCGTTCGCCTTTTTTAATCGCAAGCCTTGTGCAGTATCAACTACATCTGTACTCGTCATTCCGTAGTGAACCCACTTTCGTTCAGGCCCCAATGATTTAGAAACATCACGGGTAAAAGCAATCACATCATGATGAGTCACTGCTTCAATCTCTGCAATTCCCTCCACAGAAAACTTGGCATTCTTTTTAATCTTTTCCACATCTTCTGCTGGAATATGCCCAAGCTTACTCCACGCTTCATCAGCAGCAATCTCAACATCTAACCAACATTGGTATTGTGTTTCTAAGCTCCAAATCTTTTTCATCTCTGGACTGGTATAACGATCAATCATCAGTTAAAAATCCTCTCTATTTTTTCTAAATGTATTATCGCACAGGAAAAGCGGTTACGTAAAGCCGAACTTTATACACCCCAGATACCTGTATTGTCAATTTCTGCTAAAGTAGCTTCAACATCATCAGTCAAGATTGTAACGTGGCCCATTTTCCGGTTATGACGAACTTCTGCTTTCCCATAATCATGAAAATGCCAATTTGCCTTTTTCTGAATCTGTTGTCGTACTCCATTAACATGCTGACCTAAAACATTTACCATTACCACCGGCTTTAATAACTCTACTTGTGGGAGTGGCCAGTTACAAATTGCTCGATTATGGATGGCGAACTGTGAGAAGTTACAAGCTTCAATTGAATAATGACCAGAATTGTGAGGACGAGGAGCAAGTTCATTAATATAGATCTCTCCATCATCTGTTACAAACATTTCAACCCCTAAAATCCCTCGCAAATTAATCGCTTGGGCAATCTGCACCGCTATTTTTTGCGCCTTTTGTTGTAATTCAGAAGAGATTCTTGCTGGGACAATGCTTAAATGTAGAATTTCATCATGGTGAATATTTTCTGAAACAGGAAAAGCCGTTATTTCTCCATCTTCATTACGTCCAACCATTACTGAACATTCGCGGTTAAAAGGAACCCAGCCTTCTAAGATACAGTCGCCAGTGGCTAAAATAGACGCACACTTATCGAGGTCATCCTTATTACGTAATACTTCTTGACCGTGTCCGTCATATCCCCCTTCACTAGTTTTCAAAACTGCTGGGTAACCGATTTTCTTTACTGCATCTTTTAATTCAGCAGAAGTATGCACTGCCATGAAAGGTGCTGTTTTTACCCCTGCCTGACGTAAGAAATTCTTTTCCCGTAAACGATTTTTGGTCGTGTAAAGCAAATTAGTTCCCTGGGGAAGATAAACGCGATCCTGTACATCTTCCAAAGCGTTTAAATCAACATTTTCAAATTCGTAGGTTAATACATCCGCTTTATCAGTTAACTTTTCAATCGCTTTAGTATCGGCATAAGGAGCAACAATTTGTTCATCAGCAACCTGCCCCGCTGGACAATTTGGTGTCGGATCTAAAATAATAACCTTCATCCCCGTCTGTTTGGCATCCAATGCCATCATCTGTCCCAATTGGCCACCACCAATAATGCCAATAGTTGAGCCTTGTGGAATAAATTTATTCAAGATGCTGCCCACTTTCTTTTGCTTGATCATGCATCGCCTGTCGATATTCGATGATTTGTTGTTGGATATGCTTATCTGTGATCCCAAGAATTTGCAATGCTAATAACGCTGCATTTTTAGCGCCTGCTTTTCCAATCGCAGTGGTTGCCACCGGAATTCCCGCTGGCATTTGAACAATTGATAAAAGCGAGTCCATGCCACCAAGAGCTTTTGTCTGTCCTGGGATCCCAATTACTGGCAGGGGGGTATTTGCCGCAATCATTCCGGGAAGATGGGCTGCTCCCCCGGCACATGCAATTATTACTTTGACCCCATTATCAACCGCATTTTGCGCAAACGCGAACATTTCATTTGGCATCCGATGAGCAGAAATCACGTTCTTTTCATATGAAACACCAAATTCATCTAAAATATCACAAGCTTCTTTAACAGTTGGCCAGTCTGATTTACTGCCCATCACAACACTAATATCACTCATAACAATGCCTCCTCAAATCTGCTTTAAGGATAGCAAAGTTTTTTTTATAATTCAATGAAAAAAATCGAACTTAATCAAGTTAAAACATAAAATAGTTCGTTAAAGTTTAATCGAGTAGGAGATAATT
>NZ_LN887355.1:0-29441 GCF_036621895.1 Limosilactobacillus reuteri subsp. porcinus | reverse complement strand
CAATTATCTCCTACTCGATTTAGTTCAGTTGAGATAGATGATGGAGAACCTTATCGTTATCTTTATTTTCGAGTTCCTCAATAATATGAATATAGGTTTCTTGGGTCGTTGTAGTGTTGGCATGGCCTAGTCTCTTAGCAACACTAGCAACTGACACTCCTTCATAAAGTAATAATGAGGCATGGGTATGGCGTAAACCATGAACAGAAATAGTTGGTATATCTAATTTATAGCAATATTTTTCTAACAAGCCATTAACAGTCGAGTTAAATACTCTTTTATTGTGTGGCACAAAAATTGGCCAGTCACTTTCTTTATTTCGAATAAGTGACTTAAATTGATTCATAAGGTGCCAATCGACCATCACAACACGATTTGAAGATTCATTCTTAGTTTTTTGAAAATTACCAATTGGCGTTTTATAATTCCAAGATTTATTAACGATAATTTGCTGCCTTTCAAAATCAAAATCTTCTGGAGTTAAGGCTAACGCTTCCGCAAATCGTAAGCCAGTCTTTGATACTAATAAAATAAACCAATCCCAGTTTAATTCGTCACCTAGATCAAGATGGCGGAGTAGTTTTTGCAATTCATAAAGGTTCAAAAATTTATTCTTTTTATTGCTAGGATCAACTCCCTTTATAATTGCTCGCCGTGTAGGGTCATGTTCCAGTAATCCTTCGTCTAGTGCATCAACTAAGGCTGCTTTTAGGTGATGATGAAAATCAAGAGTAGTTTGTTTTTCATGAGTAGCAGCATAGTTATTTAACAATTTTTGATATGATTGGCGAGTAAGTTCATTCATATGTAACTCTGGTGCAAGTTCTTTAATTTTTCTATGCGTTAAATAATATTTATCCAACGTTACTTTTCGAACTGCTTTTTCCTTATAAAGTTTAATCCAATCCATATAGTATTTATAAAATAGCTTTGTACTGTAGTGTTTCCGAGACATAATAAAACCTCCAATAAATAATCTAGTGTCAAAAACACAAATGTATTATTTATTGGAGGTTACGCTTCATGCAATAAATTAGATAAAGAGCTTTTGAAGAAGATATTTTTTAAGAATAGTTAATTGATCGATTTTAGATTGCTGGAGTTTAATCAAACTATCAATTTTCATTATCGTAATGCTTATTAGGTTTTCTTCTTCAATTTTAGGTAAACTTAACTTCAAATGTTTTACTATTTTAGCAGATAAGTTCCCTTGTCCCCCTTGAAGATAGGTTGAAATAATTTTTCTTTTGTTCTTAATTAACCAAGTTTTTATAAAATACACGTTGTCTTTTTTTAAGTTAATTGCCATTACAGCTTGATTAATAGCTCCATCAATTTGAGCTATTCCAACCTCTCCACTAGTTGCTCCATAAAGAGCATATAAAAGTGTCCCTTTTTTTATAAATTTAGCAGATGAATTTTTTAATCCATCTGGTGTTAAATGTAGCTGAGTGGTATTTTTATTAATTTCTGCAGATCTAATGAATGGGATGTTACCGCCATAGTAATCCTTATTAGAAATAGCCGGAGTTCCTCCAGAAAAAGTATTTGCTATATCATTAAATTTATGAGGCAACCAATTATCATTAAAGTTTTTAAACCTTAAAATTGGTTGTTTACAATCTTTATCAATAAACATTCGCTGTAATGAAAAAATCTTAAGTTGCCTTAATTGTTCCAATTTTCGTTGCTGGAGAGAAAGTAGATTCTCTAACGATTCAATTAGTTTTGAAATCTCTTGCTGTTCTATGAGTGAAGGATAAAACGCTGAATAATCAAAAAACAGATTACTTGAAATACCGAATACTTTAAGTCCAGTTCCAACATGATATCCATAATGCTTAAATCTACTTGTTTGGAGATTGTAATATATAAACATTGGAAATACTAATTTTCTGTTTGGACGAAAAGCTATTGTATGTAATCCGGCAATAATTGAAAATGCTCCAGTGCTTAGTAAGATAGCGGCATCTGCAATTCCCTTATAATCTTCCGAAGCATCAGCTACCACGACATCACCATTTCTTAAAGTAGAGTAATTTCCCTTAGTTATTGATGGTAACTTACTAGGTTCATTTATTTTTTTTGCTTTTCCTGTATGTATATCGCCATAATGAATATACTTAAATTTTGTTATATTTTTTGTCTCGTATTTTCTTGTATATGGGTAAGTTTTGATAGGAATTGTAATATCTCCCAACTTATGCTGCTCCCATTTAACATTAATACGTACTTTGATAAAAATTATTGATAATACTAAGAAATAGGTAGTAAAAAGTTACGATATAATAGGTATTTAGAATAGCAAATTATCCTTCGTTAGAACAGAAAAAAGAAATTGGTGCTTATTGGGATAAGAAAAATAAGGAACGTGCTGAACGTAATAAAAATAAAGTAAGTGAAGAAAGCGGAGACGAATCAACAGGGCCAGAAGACCAAGAGGATACTAAAGATTTAACCTGGAAAAACCAATTGATTGCTCAATTAATGAAGTTTGATCCTAGTAAATTTGAAAGCTTTTCGCGCTTGCTGATTTCAAAAATGGGTGTTGTGATTGATAAAGATCGCGAAATTGTTCGTTCCGGTGACCATGGAATCGATGGCTTTGGATATTTTACATCTTATGAATTCAGAACTAGTCGGGTAGCAATTCAATGTAAAAGGTACACAAAGGGAGCAGTATCTGAACCTGAAATCGACAATTTCAAATCGGTGTTTTCCTACATTTTAGAACCGGTGTTAACAGCTTTAATGCTGAATATGGGATATTTATCACAACTAATCATTTCACAGATCGTGCTCGAAAAAAGGCAACCCAAGGAAATAATACTGTAACATTAATTGATGGGCAGACACTAGCTGAATTGGTTGAAAAATATCAATTACATATTACGCCAGTTAATACGTATGCTTTAGATGACTATTACTTTGATTTGAAGTGAAATTTAGGAGTTGAAAATGATTGACTACACAACGTTAAAACATCAAGAGGATGGTACTCCGACTTGGGATGCATTTTTAGGAATTATTTTAAAAGTTGCCGTTGAAAGGCGGAATTGGCAAAGCAGTGAATTGATACAAAGAACTTTAGAAGAAGCTAATTTACCGCAAAGCATGTTGCAAATGCGTTATCCACAAAAGAGTCACGATTTGGTCATGCGTAATCGAGTTAGTTTTGCTTTAAGTGATTTAGCAATTTCAGGTTTATTAGACCGACCCAAGAGAGGCCTTTATCTCCCGACTCGTCGCGGGCAAGAGCTTAGTAAAGAATATGGAATTAATATAACGAGAACTTTGATCCATAATGAGCCAGCTTATAAGAAATACAAACAAGAAAAAAGTAATCAAAAGAAAAATAGACAGAAGCGAGAAAATAAAGATTTAGCTGAAAGTCAAGTTAAGGAATGGTTTAATCAGCAAGACGAAAAAACGCAGGATGAATTATTAAATCACTTGGTAAAAATGAATCCATATAAATTTGAAAACTTAATGGTTCAGTTGTTATCTGTAATGGGGTACAAGGGTGATGAAGGTCAAGCCTTAGTAACACAGAAATCAAATGATCATGGAATTGATGGAATTATTAACCAAGATCCACTAGGTTTGCAAAAAGTTTATCTTCAAGTAAAAAGATATGCGCCAGATAATTCAGTTCAAATGCCAGAAATTACAGCATTTAGTGGTTCAATTAAGCTCAAGCATGCAGATAGAGGTGTATTTATTACAACTTCTACATTTACCCAAGGTGCAATCAACGCAGCAAAGGACTTAAATATTACACTGGTTAATGGTGAGATGCTAACTAATTTAATGATTCAGTATCAAGTTGGAGTAGAAGTAAAAGAACATTATATGACATATAAAATTGATGGTAATATGTTTTAAGATACTAAATCTTCTTTAAACCTGAAATCGCTTCCTTACATTATCGCCCAAATGCGTTATAATTAATTTAACTGATCAACAAAGGGGCGATTAAATATGAAGTGTCCATGTCATAACTTGTCAAAGAACCAAAAGATTGTTTTATTAACCCTTGTCGCAGGAGCCTTAATTTGGCCAATGTACTTGCTATATAAGCTGGCAAAGAAGAACTAATTTTTATCCGAAGAATCACTTGCAAGTGGTTCTTTTTTTCATGATATAATTTGAAAGTTAACTAAAAAGGAGGCGAGTCACATGTTAGATATCCTAGATTACACTAAACAAGAATTGATTTCTGATGCCGATTTTTGGCAATTTGCGGGTGAACATCTTGAAAAACCGACTGAATTTAGGGGCGTTTCATTTGTTTCTTCAATTAAGTTTATTGAGGAGCAACTATTACCGCGCTATGATAAGGTCACTTTGATCCTCGGCTTAAGCGACAATGGGAAAGAATCAATTGGCAAACGGATGAGGCAGTTAAATGACCGGACTGAATTTGTCAATTATGGTTATGAACACCCTGATAGTGAATTTACGAAGCGAATTTTAGATGGTAGCTTGCAACTTTTATTCACTAAGCATGAATTAATTCATACCAAAATGTACTTAATGACAAGTGACGACCGGTATCTCTCATTTGCCGGTTCAATGAATTTAACCGAAGCAGCAATTCATCATAATTTAGAACAGCTCGACAGTGATTATGGAATGCAGAAGGATCCACTTTATCAATGCCATGTCCAGATGTTCAACGATAACCTTCGCCATGCGACTACCTATCTTGACGCAAAGAAAATGGCTGGGTTCATTAAGGCGAAAAATAAAGAGCAACTTCAGATTAATGTCTATACCGATACGGTGAATATGGTGAAAAACAAGGATACCGGTGAGCAAGATGCGGTGATTATCCCGGCAGAAGAAGTAAAAGAATATAAGGATCAGTATAGTTCTGACGAGGAATTAAAGAAACTATCAGCTCCAGAAAAATTGAGTGTCGCCCAAACTGTCAAGCTCTTTGGTAATGCTGGCTATAAGAAACGCAATCTCGAAAATATCGGGAAAGAACTCTACAGCCTTACCCAGGTAGTTAAACATGTGTCTCGAAACGATGATAACTCAGGAAAGGTTACCCGTGAAGAAGACCTCTACCCTAAACCAGTCTTGTTTTATAACAATGGTCAGTTATTTGAAGCGCCCCGTGTTGGTGATAATGTAAAGTCAGAATTAATAACATCGAATTTAACGGGTGACCGGCTCCGTGAACAGCTTCAATTATTTAGTGATATTGCCCATGAGTACGATAATTACAAAGAAGTCGGTGAGGGGTGGCAGGCATGTGATTTCATGTGTTTCCTATTTGAGGCGCCTTGGCTATGGAAAATCCGGAATATGTATGAATTATCGCCAAGTAGTAAATCGCGCGAAGATGTACCCCTTGGAGTAGCCTTGATTGGTCAAGGACGGACCGGGAAGTCGACGTTGGGAAAGCGGCTAGCAGCCAAGCTAACGGGGAGTGGCAACTTCCTTGATGGCGGTGTTTTTGATGCTAAAAATTATGCATTAGGAAAGTCCAATATCAATATGACTATTACAACGGTTTTAAGCGATTATATGTATAGTGCTGGGCCCGTTAATCCGATGATGATTGATGATATTAGCCCTGACTTAACGACGCGGCCATATTTTGATCGCTTTATTAAAGAGATTACCAATAACCGTAGTTTAACTCAGCCCCTCCCATCATTTATTTTTACGATGAATCGTCGTGAGGGTGACAGTAAATCGCAATTTTCCCTTAAACCGGAAATTATGCGTCGTTTATGGTACCTCAGCTTTGAATCAACTTTTGCCGGAGATGAGGATGAACGTGAAGCTAAATTAAATGACTTGCTTGAGCGCGCTAACGATCAGCTTTATCGTTATTGCCAAGTTGAACTCGCAAAATTCTTCAATGATGTGTCACCAGAGACAGAACAAAAGATTGAGAAGGATTACCTTTATCCCATCAAATATGTCTTGAAACAAGCGATGGACCAATTTGGGATGTTTGAGCTTGTTAAAGACTACTTTGATGATAATTATGATTACTCACTCTTTGTCGGGCGAAATGATTGGACAATGCTGATTAACCAGGCGGAAGTGGGTGCTGATCTAACGTTTATTCAGCAGGATGGTCAGTTAAAAGCGCAAATTAATAAGCAGCTTTTTAATAAGGTTTCAGATAGTACGGCGCGAAATAATGGTTCAATGATGATGGAACGGTACTTCCAATACCTGCCGCGAAAGTATCGGATTAGTTATCAATATACTAGTACCGGTTTTATTGTCGATGTTGCTAATTTTGATCGGTGGCTTAACAGTGATACCCTTCAGCAAAAGTATAATAGCAGCGAGGTAGCTCGGGACGCTCAAAAGGTAAATACTGATGCAAAGGTGACTGAATTGCTTACCCGGTTAACAGAGGCACAAGAAAAGCAAGCGCACCGCCATGGGATATTTAGCTGGCTTAAAAGAAATAAGGTGAACTTATGAAACATATTTGGATACTTAACCTATTTCAAAAGATAATTGTTTGGTTATTTATAATTGCTTTAATTACCTGGCCTATATATTTTTACGTAAAGGCAAAATGGGGCTAAAATAAGAGTGTAGGTAGTGATAGGTTTTTGAACAAAGGAGTAGATTCTTATGAAGAAAAATAAAACTGAAAACAAAACTACACAACCTAAGAAGCATTCAAAGAAGAAGTTTACTATTTTAGCCCTTTTAGCAGGCGCTATTGCTTTACCAATTTATTTAGTAAAGAAAGCGTAAAATTATAACTTATATTGAAAAGGATCACGATTAGGTGGTCCTTTTATTATGTCTTTTTAAATTTTATTGATCGACATTAAACGGAATAATGTTCATTTGTTATAATTAATGTAACCGCTATAATTGCAATTCACAAAGAAAGGATGCCGATAATAAATGACCAAAAAGATAATTCTTGACTGCGATCCTGGACATGATGATGCATTGGCGTTAACGATGGCCATTGCTTCACCGAAGATTGATGTCCTTGCCGTAACAACTTCTGCTGGTAACCAAACACCAGACAAAACTTTAAATAATGCAATGCGGATGTTAGCCTTACTCCATCAAGAAGATATCCCGGTTGCTCAGGGAAATCAAACTCCGCTGGTCGAGCCGCTTGAAACTGCACCGGAAGTTCATGGTGAGACGGGGTTAGATGGTGCGAACCTTCCTGATCCCGATTTCAAAGTTCAACCAATTCCGGCTATTGAGTTGATTGCTAAAACTCTTCGTGAAAGTGATGAGAAAGTTACCTTAGTAGTTACCGGTCCAATGACAAATGCGGCCTTATTCTTGCGGGTCTATCCCGACTTGGCAAAAGAAAAGATTGATCAAATTGTCTTCATGGGTGGGGCAATGGGACTTGGCAATTGGCGACCATCAGTTGAATTTAATATTTTTGTTGATCCAGAAGCAGCTAAGATTGTAATGAACTTCGGCCTGCCTCTGGTAATGGCACCGTTGAACGTGACCCATAAAGCTCAGATTATGAAGGATGAGATTGAGCAAATTGGGCAAATCAATAATCCAGTTGCCCAGGCTTTCCACGGTCTCCTAAACTTCTTTGAACAGTATCATGAAAATCCAAAATGGGGTTTTAAAGGTGCGCCCCTCCATGACCCATGTACGATTGCTTGGTTGATTGATCCCACCATGTTCGGTACTGACAAAATGAATGTAGATGTTGAAACTCAGGGCGACCTTACACGGGGAGAGACGGTTTGTGACTACTATCAGTTAACTGATAAGCCCCAAAATACTGAAGTCCTCCTTGATATTGATCGTGAGAAATTCATCCAATTGATCATGGATACCCTACAAAGTTTTTCTAAATAACTAATTTATTGTTTACAAAAAGAAAGTGAAGAGTTACACTATATGTAAATTTAACAACTTAATTTTCTTCGGGGCAGGGTGAAATTCCCAACCGACGGTAACAAGTACGCTTGGAGTCCGTGACCCGTTAGCATTTATGTTAACGGTTGAACCAGTGAAAATCTGGTACCGACAGTATAGTCTGGATGGGAGAAGAAAACTAAAAATGACACAATCAGTTTAAACGTAAAGCCCCGGATAGCAGTGATGTTATCCGGTTTTATTTTTGCCGAGCTGTTTTTTTAAGTAACCATTTAACGCCCCGAGAGAAAATCTTAGGGCGTTTTTATTTTGGAAAGGATGGTTAGAGTGGAAGATGTTCATTTCATGCAAATGGCAATCGCTGAAGCAACAAAGGCTGGCAATGAAACCTGGAAAAATCCTCGCGTTGGGGCAGTTGTTGTGAAAAATGGTCAAGTTTTAGCGCGAGGTCATACTCACGAATATGGTGGAATTCACGCTGAACGGGATGCAATAGGTAAACTTACGCCGAAACAGTTACAGGGAGCAACTCTTTATGTCACGTTGGAACCCTGCAATCACTATGGGAAACAACCACCATGTAGTCAGGCGATTATTGACGCAGGTATCAGGAGGGTTGTGGTTGCGGAAACAGACCCGCACCAGCTTGTCACCGGGAAAGGGATTGCTACGCTTCAACAGCAAAATATTATTGTCAAAACGGGCGTCCTTAAAGAAGCAGCACAGGCCTTAAATCCGCATTACGATTTTTTCTATCGGTACCGACGACCATGGGTAACTTTAAAACAAGCAGTGAGTCTTGACTATCGCGTGGCCGCAGAAAAAGGTCAACGAACGGCGATTACTAATTCTGCTGTGGCAAAAATGGTTCATACCGAGCGTGGTAATTTTCAAGGAATCTTGATTGGAAGCCAAACCGCCATTATCGATAATCCAACTTTATTAACGACTAGTCCGACAAAGTTTCCGCCAGTAAGGATTGTTCTTGACCGCCGGGGACGTTTAAAAGATAATCCAACCTTACACTTGTTGACTGACGGGCAGGCACCTACTTGGATTTTTACGGAAAATAGTTCGCTACAAGATCAGTTTGCTAAAGATGTGCGAGTATTTTACCGACAAACATGGTCAATTACTGATATTTTACATGAACTTGGTCGACAAGAAATTCAATCTGTTTATGTAGAAGGTGGCCCTACAATTCATCAAGCGTTTTTACAGGAAGGCTTATTTGAAGAGCTTATTACATACGTAGCTCCCCACATGCTTGGCAAAAAAGGTGTTAGCGGCATGGAACTAGCTTGCCCAATGAATTTTACCCATCAGGAAATTAAAGTTTTAGAGAATAATATTAGGATTGCGGGAAGGAAGATTGATAATGTTTAGTGGTTTAGTTGCGGAAACGGGACGCATAGTAAAAATTACCCAGGATGGTGAAACGATTGAATTAGTGGTTGAACCTCATAGTGATGATTTTTTAACTACCGTGCAACTTGGCGATTCAATTGCGGTAAATGGGACATGTTTAACGGTCGTAGAAATCAATAACAATCAATTTACGACGATATTAATGCCGCAAACCTTTGAAAAGACAACGTTTAAAAACTTGGAAAAAGGATCCCTTGTAAATCTTGAACGTTCATTGCAAGTTGGCGCACGACTAGAAGGTCATATTGTAACGGGGCATGTTGACGAACTATCACGAGTTTTAAAGCGGACTGTCAATGAAAATGCTATTGAAGTGCAATTTAGTCTGCCACAACGCCTGCATGGTCAAGTGATAGCGCAAGGAAGTGTCGCGATTAATGGCGTAAGTTTAACAGTGATGGAAACTGGTGCCGACTGGTTTACGGTTGGGCTGATTCCGCACACTCAACTTGTTACTAACTTAGATGCGCTTAAAGTAGGGGATGAAGTTAATCTAGAAACTGATATTTTAGGCAAATATGTAGTCGCAAATTTACTAGGAGGCCGAAAATAATGGATGTAAAGAAAATTCAAGCAACGATTAAGCATTTGCAAGAAGGTGGTTTAGCAATTGTCATGGACGATGTAGACCGCGAAGCAGAAGGCGATTTGGTGGGGCTTGCTAGTGAAGCTACTCCCGAAAAGGTTAATTTCATGACTAAGTATGCCCGTGGATTGATGTGTGTTCCCATGGCACCGGAAGTAGCTGAACGATTGAAATTACCTCAGATGACTGCTGATAATTCAGATCCTTTTGGTACGGCTTTTACGATCAGCGTTGACCATCATTCGACAACAACGGGAATTTCAGCCTTTGATCGTTGGCGCACTATTACTCATCTTGCCGCACCGACTGCTAAAAACGAAGACTTCTACAAACCAGGTCATATCTTTCCTTTAGTTGCAAAGAAAAATGGAGTATTAGAACGAAATGGACATACTGAAGCTGCTGTTGACCTTGCGCGCTTAGCTGGGGTGGAACCAGTTGCTTATATCTGTGAGATTTTAAAAGACAATGGTGAAATGGCACGATCAGTTGAACTTCATGAGAAAGCAGCCGAATTTGGCTTACCCATCATTACGATCAAAGAACTTCAGGAATACCGGCAAAGTTTAGCGAGCAAACCAGTAGAAGAGGTGCATCTCCCGTCTCAGTATGGGGACTTTCACTTACGGTGGTTTGATGGCAATAATCTAGCGCTGATAAAGGGAGATATTGATCCAACTACTCCTGTAATGGTTCGCTTGCATTCAGAATGCTTTACTGGCGATGTTCTTGGTTCCCTTCGCTGTGATTGTGGTCCTCAACTTCATGAAGCAATGCGCCAAATTGAGAAAAACGGCAGCGGAATTATTATTTATTTGCGTCAAGAAGGCCGTGGAATTGGTTTAGCAAACAAGCTGCGGGCCTATCATTTGCAAGAACACGGCTATGATACTGTTGAGGCCAATGAAAAATTAGGTTTTGCGCCTGATGAACGGCAGTATGACCAAGCTATTGCGATTTTACATCAATTAGGAATAACCAAGATTAACCTACTTACTAATAATCCCGATAAAATTGCGCAATTACAACTTGGCGATATTGAAATCAATGAACAGATACCATTAGAAATAGCACCTAATAACTACGATGAGAATTACTTAATCACAAAGAAAAATAAATTTCATCACTTACTGAATCTGGAGGCTTAATCATGAAAGAATTTACTGGAAAATTTAATGTTCAAAGTGCAAAAATCGGGATTGTTGTTGCTGATTTTAACGAAACTGTCACTAAACAATTAGTGCAGGGAGCTACCGAAATGTTAGCTAAGTTTGACCTTGAAAACGTTGATGTATACCATGTGCCGGGAGCATTTGAAATTCCGTTTATGACAAAACAATTATTGGCAAAAAAGGAATATGATGGCATTTTGACGTTAGGCGCTGTTATCAAAGGTGAAACAGATCACTATGATTTAATTTGTCAAAATGTTGCTAGCGGCGTAATGAATCTTAACTTAACGAGCAATATTCCAATTACATTTGGCATCCTTACTACCGATAACATTGAACAGGCAATGCAACGAGCAGGACTCAAAGCGGGTAATGAAGGAGCGATCACTGCACAAAGCTTACTAGAGATGATTTCGTTAAATCGACAAATAAATTAAAAATAACCTCCATTCTTGGGTAAAACCTTGAATGGAGGTTATTTGCTAACGTTTATTTTTCTTAATCAAACGTTTGATTTCGTCTAACTCAGCCTTTAGTTGGCGATTTTCATGTTGGATTTTGACTAACTGAGCAGAAATCTTTCGTTCGTCTTTTTTGGCAAAGAACTCAGTAATCGTACTGGTAAGCATCCCAATAAAACCAATTCCCAAGAGCATCAGGACAATCGCGGCTGCCCGACCAATTCCGGTCTTAGGAATCACATCCCCGTAACCAATCGTAGTAGCAGTTGTAATTGCCCACCACAGGGCTGTTTCGTAAGAGACTTTCTCCGAGATGCAAAACATTGCAGCGGCTACCATTATGACAGCAATCGTAATGTACAAGTAGTAGAGCAACTCATTGCGCTCAAAGAAGACGCCCAGACGACCGGTAAAACCGACTAGACGCATAATTCGCATGAGTTTAAGCATCTGAAAGGTTCTACCAATTTGCCCAATTCGGAAGAGGAAGAAGAGGCTACTAGCAGGAATGATTGATAGAAGGTCAAAGATGTTATCTTTAACAAATTCGCGTTTATTTGGTGAAATAATTAGGCGGATAACGTAATCCGTAAAGAAGACCAACCAAATTCCATTGTCAATCATATTGTAAGGGTAGGTATCAATATTGATCCGCTTAGCATAATATGCGATCAGCATTCCAATCGAGATAACGGCTAAGATAGCCATAATAATTTGGTAGACAATGTAGGTAAACTTCTTATGCACGATTTTTTCTCCTGCCCATAAATTTAATCTTATCTTATTAAGCGTCTCTTAAAAGGGATGCAAGAATTATTCTGCTTTACTTGCGCTTCCGTTTCCATACGATCGTAATGATTCCGGCAAAAATGGTCCAGCCTAGGCCAATCAAGCTGAGTAATACGCCTAATTTGATTCCTGGCAACTCATAGCTAAAGGTAACATGATGAGTTCCGGCAGGTAAATATAATCCTAAGAAAGCCTGGTTTGTTCGTAAGGTAGTTGCCTTTTTACCATTAACTTTCACTGACCAACCAGTAGAATAAGGAATCGAAGAGGTAAGGACGCCAGGACGAGTAGTTTTAATCGTTCCCTGAACTTGGTTACGTTTGAATTTAACGTCCTCTAGACGATGGCGTTGCAATGTTTTAACTTCACGATAATAATTATTATCTAGTTTTTCTGCTACTACTCGGTACTTGAGCTCATAAGTTCCGAGTTTTGAAGGCTGGAAGGTGAGTGAAGTCGGAAGCTTGCCATCATAATAACCAATATTAAGGGTCGAATTAGTAACGTGCTTAAACAAGGAAAGGGTACTTTGCCGTGCTTGTTCAATCGTGGCGGTTCCAAACTTACTGCCGATATTAAGCTTAAAGCTAATATCAGGTGAACCATTTAAAACGTGGTAACGCCAATAGCGATAGTGGGTATAGCGCTGATTAATAACATTTCCGGGATTAAGGACGGTTTCCTTGAGATGTGCTTGTTCATAGGCAATCTGTTCTTTCATGGAGAAGGGGGTGTACTTAATCTTCGAAAATTCAATATGCAACTCGCTGCCCTTTAATTTTTGCTGCATTTTTTTACTTTGCAGCTCTGGTAATTGCAATTGATAAGTTTCTTCACTATCGGTATAGGTTAATTTAGCCGAGTTAACCTTATTCAAGCGGTTGGAAACTAACTCGCTTTTAAGGGGATAGACATGCGTCTTGAGCTTAGCGGCCTTCATTCCTCGGAGCTTTTCTTGCTTATCAACCAGAACACCGGTAGCTAAAATGCGTTCTTTTTCAGTTGGTGAGAGTGATTGATAATCTTTTTTGCTAATGTAGTTGTCTTGCCAGTAAAGCAATGGGAAGGCATAGTTCGTTTTATACCGCATCGTTTGCGTGGGTACAAATTCATCTTTGCTTTGCGGATTGCTTGGTTGTCCCTCATCGTAATTGATGACTGGATCAGTTGCTTTATCTAAAAAGTAACCAGCGGGAATCTTTGTCGCGTTATCACCATTGCTTTGAACAAAGAGATATTTAACGCCAAAGAAATTATTCATAATTGTCCGATCATCGGCTTGCCGAATGGGGATGTTAGCCTGATACTGGTTATTTTGCAGGCTTGTATTAAACTGTCCCAAATATTTATTTTGCAGTGAATAGTAAGAATCAATGTTATGCAATCTGGAAGTAAGGTCATTATCAAGGTTCGGGCCATCAATAATCTTATTTTGGCTAATTGTTGAAACGCGGTAAAAAGAATTGTTCTTCAAATCCTGATTAAGTTTACCGTAACGGTTACTGGTAATTGCCTGATACTCTCCCCGGCTCAACATACTACTAGAGAAATCACCATTATAAGGGAAAGCCGCGTAAATTGCATTCACCCCGGCGTTAAGCATTGTAATCGCTAGTAACCACCGGTAAGGATGAGCCAGTTTGTTTAAGTGAATCAACCAGATGGCCATTAGGGAGCCGATTAAGAAAATAACTGGCATAAAAATATCATTCTCATTGTCAAAGAAGAATGTTGCAATCAAGACAATGAGGTAAATCCCCGTTGCCCAACTTAGGACCGCCATTGTCTTTTGATCAAGCGTCGGAATGTTCTCTGCTAGAATACAGACGGCCATTGCTAATGGAAGATAGATCAAGAGCGTCCAACGGTTAGAAGCTGACATCATTCCGTTGAAGAAAGCACCGACTGCTGGAATTAGCAGCATGATGAGCGCTAGGCCAAGGCTGATCGTTAGCAGGGGGTACTTTCGCGGACGGGAATAAATGTAAACAAGGGCGATAAAACCAATTGAAACGATCCCTAGCGCAGACCAGAACATGAAATACCATTGACCACCGTTAATCAGTGACTTAGGCAAAAAGAGATAGTAGTAAAGAGGATAGGTTTTTAAACCATTAGCAAATAATGATCCAGTCCGGGTTGAATTTGTGACCGCGATAATTTCGGGGACAAGCAAAACCGCTGATAAGAGGACGCTAGTAATTGTCGCAAAGGCAAGTTTAAGAAAAGTTTTCCCGTAATTAAGTGTGCGACGATAATGCGTTCCTACGCGAAGAACAAGATAGAGGAATGAACCAATTCCTAAAACGTAAGCAAGGTAATAGTTGCTTACTAGCATCCATGTAAAGGCACCAGCAAGCGGCCAGGGTGATCCTTCTTGTAGTATCCGCTCAATCTGGACCACAATTAACGGAAAGATGATAAATGGCGTGGTAAAGAACGGCTGGGCGATACAAGCATAGAGTAAAAACGAATTGACCAGGTAGGTTGTTGCCCCCATCAAAATGACGCTATTGCGAAACTTAAAGTGTTGAGCGAAATAGACGAAAGCGAGGCCAACACAATACATCCGGATAATATTAATTACCTGGTAAGCGAGGGTAATCTTTGCCGCGGGAAAAAGCAGTGCAAGATAAGAGAAAACATCCCCAATTGTATAGTAAGAATATACTTGAAAGGTATCACTGCCTAGCCCCATTTGCCATGACCAGAAGTTTAGGCGGGGATGGTGGAAGAAGCTAATCAGTGCTTCTCGATACTTTGCTAGTAAGGGTAAATGCTGGTTGAGAGCATCTTTGCTGAGGATAAAAGTATGACCGGTAACTAAATATGTCCCGAAAATACATAAGGCTAAAAAGATGAATAAAATAGTATATTCACCATATAGTCTTTTTACCGGTCGTTTTTTTAATGAGAAATCCATAATTCCTCCTTGGATTAACAATCATTTTTTAGGATATCTCTAATATTTTAACAAAAAAATATTAAGAGTGACGTTCTTAATTTTAGCGGACATTCTTAGAATTTGGGTGGTAAGTTCTAAAATGATCAATTATAATAAAAAAGATCTTTATATTAAAGGGGTAATCTTATGAAAAATATAGGTAACTTTACAGTAGCAAAACGATGGGGATCTTTTCTGCTACTATATTTAGGATATATGGTTTTATTTGCTGACCGCACAGTGATGAATATTTCCCTTGCTTACATCGGTAAAGACTTTCATGTTGGGGCAGCAGCATTAGGGGCAACCGCCAGTGCGTTCTTCTTAGGGTACACTTTAATGCAGATACCTGGGGGATACTTAACTGATAAGTTTGGCAGTAAACTGATGGTGATTATTTCCCTGTTTGCCTGGTCGTTGATGACGATGGTGACTGGCTGGGCGTGGTCCCTTGCTGCCTTGATTGCGATTCGTTTTCTATTTGGGATTGCAGAAGGACCATATCCAGCAGCGGCATTAAAACGAATTTCTGAAAATTATGATAAGAGTGAGAAATCACAAGCAACTTCTGCCTTAATTTCATCGAATTATGCCGGGGCAGCAGTAGCACCACTAATTATTGTGCCAATTATTGCTAGCAGTGGTTGGCGAAATGCCTTTGTTTGGCTTGGGGTTGGTGGATTTATTATTTTACTTGCCTATTACCTGGTAGAACGGCCAATTAATAGCAGCCAAGCAAACGGGCAGGCGCGTCCCAAGATTGAATGGAAAAAGATTGACCACCGTGTCTGGGCCTTTGTAGTAATTGGACTTGCCCTGAATATCATTACTAAGGGCCTTGAAACCTGGATGCCAGTTTATTTCTTGCAAGAACAAGGAATTAACTTGAAGAACTTGGCATGGTTAGTGCCATTACCAGTTATTTCTGGAGGTATTGCAGCATTTATTTCTGGCTTTGTGATGGTGCACTTGTTTAAGAAGCATGAACGGTGGATGATTAGTATTGCTTCATTCCTGACATTGGTTTTCATGTTCGGTCTCTTCAAGTCAACTTCATTAGTAGGCGTTGTGATCTTTGATGTCTTGATCTATTTCGTTAAATCATTGGCATTTACTGGTATCTTTAGCTTCATTGCGCAGATTTTATCGGAGAAAACTTATGGATCATCAATTGGGATTGTTAACTTTGGTGGGCAGCTTGGTGGCTTTGTTGGTCCGCTCTTAATTGGGTGGATTGTCCAAGCAGCCGGCTCATATTCAGCCGCTTTCTTCGGCCTTGTTATCAGTGCATTGGTTGCAGTGATTGCATGTTTGTTTATTAGGAAAGCATAAAAAATAAGGTGTTGAGAGAAAATAAAAAGCTTTCTCTCAGCACCTTATTTTTGCTTTATAAGTCCTTACTTCATTAATACTTTTAATAGTTTGCCGTGGCAACGATGCAAGGCACTTTGGACGCTCCGTTTAGAGCAATCAAGGGTACCAGCAATCTCAGTTATCGAATAACCAGTATGGAGATAGACTAGTACTTTTCGTTCAAATGTAGAACAGTGGCAAAGTAAACGGTCAAGACTCTGCCGGCAATAAATAATGTCATCAGGGGAATGATGTAAAAAGTCGGTAAGTGTTTCAGCAAAATCATCGCTTAATGCGTAAAGACAGCCTGCTGGAATCCGTTTATGGGCCTGAGTTTGTCGTTGGATATCACGAATCCGGTTAGTTAAGCATTCCTTAAAAAAGCAGCTAAACATGCGCGGCCCCTGATTATTGTATAAACGAATAACTTCTAGCATTACAACGCGGGCTTCCTGTTCCCAATCCGCCAATTCAAGGCCGCTAATATTATATCGTTGCCACAGTCGGCGAACGAGCGGCCAATAACGGCGAAATAACTCTTCGAAGTCTTTATTGCTTCCGCGACGGGTATTGTTAATCAGCTTAAGGTACTTTTCTTCATCTTTTTCATTGAAGCGCATATCAAAAATGCTCTCCTTTAAAACTATAATTTACGCGACATGCTTCCCATCATAGTGTTTGTCCTATTTATTTTTCTTCTCCCCAAATAGGTAAACTGACGACCTAAAAGAAGGGATTCATTCCTTAATTTAGGCAAGATAAAACGGTTTAATTTTATCACGCAGTTCGCCTCGCGTTGGTATTAATTTATCAAATGTCTTATTTTAGAACAATAACGGAATTTGTATAATCAGAACGATTAATCGAACGTTAAGGCGAGAAAAGTATAGTAGTAAAGATGAATAACCATTTTTTATAATTCTGAATAATTTTATTTTCGAATAATAATTAAAGAAATGATCAGAAAATTAAGGCCGGGGTTGATTGATCAAAGTAACTATACTGGTACTAGTGCATTGATCATTACAATGGATATCGACTTGCCAGGTTTGGATTCGTCGGCCACATTTAATCGGCGTTGCAATGGCCCTTAATTCACCATTCGATACCGCAATGAGGTGCTCTGTGGTAATATTAACACCGAGAGCTATTTGATCTTGTTGACGATCAGCTAACCATTGATTGGCACCTAAGGAAGCTGCGGTTTCAGCGAGGACTGCATTTATTCCCCCATGAACGATTCCATAAGGTTGCTTGAGCTTATCACTTACTTTAACAGTGATAACACACTTGTTGGCTGTGACTGATTGAGTTTGAATATCTAAATTTTCTAATAGGTTCATTATTATTGACCTCACAAAAGGAGTAGAGTAGTTATGACAACAGTTGATTGGCAACCAGTTAAAGATTATTCTGAAATTATTTTTGAACGAGCGGGAAAGATTGCAAAAATTACAATGAATCGTCCAGAAAAGATGAACGCCTTTACCCCCGTTACAATTCAAGAAATGATCGACGCGTTTACCATCTGTCGTGATGATAGCACAATTGGGGTGATTATCCTAACTGGTGCTGGTGATAAGGCTTTCTCATCTGGTGGTGACCAAGGAGTTCGTGGTAATGGTGGATACGTTGGTCCAGATAAGATTGCTCGTCTCAATGTCCTTGATTTGCAGCATTTAATCCGGATTATCCCTAAACCAGTCATTGCGATGGTAAAAGGTTGGTCAGTTGGTGGCGGAAATATCTTACAACTTGTCTGTGATTTAACAATTGCTGCTGACAATGCCAAATTTGGGCAAACCGGTCCCAAGGTCGGTAGTTTTGATGCTGGCTATGGGTCTGGTTACCTTGCCCGCGTGATCGGTCACAAACGGGCAAAGGAAGTCTGGTTCTTAAACCACTTCTACAGTGCCGAAGAAGCCTACCAGATGAACTGGATTAATAAAGTTGTGCCATTAGACCAAGTTGAATCGGTTACCTTGGACTGGTGTAATGAAATCTTGAAGAAGTCACCAACGGCATTACGGTTTATTAAGGCTGCCATGAATGCTGATACTGATGGACTGGCTGGCCTCCAACAACTCGGTGGTGATGCGACGATGCTCTTCTACACCACTAATGAAGGTAAAGAAGGGCGCGATGCCTTTAACGAAAAACGGGACCCTAATTTTGACCAGTTCCCTAAATTCCCATAAATAAAAGAGGCAATTTAAATGGAAACACAAAACTGGCTATTAAAGCAAGCAGCAACTCAGCCGAACCAGATTGCGATTGACGATGGTAATGAACGCCTATCATTTGCTGAATTAAAAAAACAGGTAGAGATACTCGTGGGAAAAATTGACCACCTTAATCCTGGTTCGCGGGTAGGTCTCCTAGCTACTAATAGTCTGATGAGCTATAAATTAGCACTAGCGATCATGTGTAGTGGCCGCACGATTGTCTGGTTGAACTGGCGGCTTGCTGGTGAAGAACTTGAACGACAGATTAAAGATAGTGGACTTCAGTTGTGTTTGGTTGAAAATACTCTCTGGCGATCAGGGATGACGGATCCTTTTAAGTCTTACAGTGCGTTCTTGATAACAAGTGCTGATCCAGGAGAGCTAATTCCAGTATTTAAATCAAACTGGGTAGCCAGCATCATGTATACTTCTGGGACGACTGGTAAGCCTAAAGGAGTTTTGCAAACTTTTGGCAACCATTTTTATTCAGCAGTCTCTTCTGCATTGAATTTAGGTTTATCGTCCGCAGATAAGTGGTTATGCGTGGCACCGATCTTCCATATTAGTGGCTTTTCGATTATTATGCGGGGATTAATTTACGGGATGACTGTTCGCTTGGTTGAGAAGTTCCGTGCTGAAGAAATTGAACGAATTTTAGCAAATGAAACGGTCACTATTATGTCGGTTGTGCCTTTTATGCTGAAAAAGCTCATTCAGCAGCAAAATAAGACTAATACGCACTATAATTCAGCATTTCGTTGTATGTTACTTGGGGGCGGAACGATTGATCGAGAAACGCTCGAAGCATGTTTGCAACGGTCCATACCTGTTGTTCAATGTTATGGAATGACGGAAACATGTTCCCAAATTGTTGCATTACGGTCAGCTGATGCACTCCTAAAATTAGGATCAGTTGGGCAGCCGCTATTCTCAACCCAACTAAAACTTAGTAAAGATGGTGAAATTCTGCTGAAAACACCGGCTTTAACTCCGGGCTATCTTAACCTGCCTGATAAGTTGACTTCTAAAATGATTGATGGTTGGTACCGGACAGGAGATGTTGGTCACCTGGATAAAGAAGGGTACCTCTATATCGATGGCCGCGCAGATGAAATGTTGATCTCTGGCGGAGAAAATATTTTCCCCCAAGAAGTTGAGCAGGTCTACCAACGTTACCCACAAATTAATGAAGTTGCAGTCGTTGGTCAAAATGATTCTGTCTGGGGACAAGTACCAGTTGCCTTTGTCGTCAGTGATCGTCGTCTTTCTACAACCAAGCTAATGAATTATGGTTATGGACATCTGGCGCGCTATAAGGTTCCTCAACACTATATTTTCGTTTCAGAATTGCCGAAAAACGCAAGTGGCAAGATTCGCCGGTTTATGTTACGAGAAAAATTGAATAATGAGTAAAAAAAACGAGGCTGGGAGAAAACTTTTGTTTTCTCTCAGCCTCGTTTTCACGAACAATAGCAAGATAACGTGGAAAATAACCACACGTCTCCAGATTTTTATAATTGCTTTTTATTCTTTGCCAGCTTTTTGATTTCACAATCGTAGTCACAAGCTGCACATTTACCTTGTTTGCCTCGTTGAAAAGTCTTAACGAGGAGGTAAAAAGCTAACGCAATAATTGCAGCAATAATAATAACGTTAATAATTAATTTCATTTTAAATCACCCAATAAACAATCGACCAACCTGAAAGATAATAAATGCAAGCCCATACGCAACGACTAAACTGGATGCAACAGAATAAAGCATCCACTTTGTAGAACCAGTTTCTTGTTTGATAGTTGCTAACGTTGCAAAACATGGTGCATATAAGAGAATAAAGACTAGTAACGTATAAGCAGAAAGGGGAGTCATAAACTGACCAAGTGAAGCAATGAGGAATGCTTTACTGCTTGTATGGAACATTACCATCATACTAGAAGTAATAACCTCTTTGGCAAGGATCCCTGTAAACAAAGCACTAATTGGCTGCCACTGGTCAATACCAATTGGCTTAAAGACCGGAACAAGGATGTGTCCAAGGTCGGCAGCAAAACTATTAGCCGAATTAGTAACAAAACCACTAGGACCAAAACTTGATAATATCCAGATTAAAACAGTTCCAGCAAAAATAATTGTCCCAGCCTTTTTTATAAATCCCTTACCTTTATCCCATGTGCCGTGCCAAATTATATCAAGACGGGGAAGATGATAGTGCGGGAGTTCAACTACAAACACTGAGCTTTCTTTTACCTTAAAGATTACTTGATAGAATTTTGCCATTGCTAAAGCCACGACAATCCCTAAGAAGTAGACTGATAAAACAATCAGTGCTTGATGACGTGGGAAGAAGGCGGCAACGAATAAACTATAAATCGGTAAGCGGGCTGAACAGCTCATAGACGGCATGATTAAGGTAGTAATCAGTCGTTCTTTAGGCTGTTCAATTGTTCGCGCGGCCATGATTCCCGTAACATTACAACCAAAACCAATAATTAATGGGATAAAAGATTTGCCGTTTAAACCAATCATCTGCATAACCCGGTCTGTTACTAAAGCTGCCCGCGCCATGTAACCAGAGTCCTCAAGCAGGGAAATACAGGCAAAGAGCATGAAGATTTGCGGAATAAAAGCTAAAACTCCTCCAACTCCGGCAATAATACCGTTAACGACTAGCGACCGTAATGCGGGAATTGCCCCGAGACTAGCTAAGGTTTGGTCGGCGGTAGTTGAAACCGGGCCTGATATAAATTGATCAAGCATATCCGAAAGTGGCGTGCCAACCCAATCAAAAGATAGTTTAAACATTATAAAGAAAATTAAGACGAAAATTGGTAAGCCAAGAATCGGATTGGTAACGATTTTGTCGATTCGACTTGTTAGCTCAACTTGACCACCATTGCTAAGTGGATGCCGCGCCTGATCAAGCGTGTCCTCAATAAACTGTAACCGGACTTCAAAGATCTGGTCAGCAAACTTTTGCGCATCATAATATTTTTGTTGCGAAAGCAGGGGAGTTAGCTCTTTTTCCTGGGCAAATTTGCGGATTACTTTATTCTTACTTATGAATTGAATCGATAACCAACGCGCAACTTGGGGTGCAAAAGAATAATCGCTTTCCAGCGCTGTACTTGCCTGCCTGATTGCCTGTTTGATCATCGGGGGATAATCTAAATCTAGTTGGGTAGGATGGAGCGAATTATAATTGATAGTTTCTTTTCGTAATTGATCAATTCCTTGGTGTCCGCGTGCATTTGTTGTCATTACTTTACAACCCAGCCTTTTTTCAAGCAGGTCAAGGTCGTAGTCATACCCTGATCGACGGAGGTCATCAATCATGTTAAGAACCAATACAACAGAATAACCGAGTTCCAATACCTCGATTGTTAGCAAAAGGTTTCGTTTTAACTGACTAGCATTTGTAATATTTAAGACCATATTAGGTTGGTTATGCATTAAGTAGTTAGTTACCACTGCTTCGTCTTTTGTCAAAGGATCGAGTGAATATACACCAGGTAAATCGATGATAACAATATCTGTTCCCTTAAGCGTCCCTTGTTTCTTTTCAACTGTGACTCCTGTCCAATTACCAACGTAGGCGTATTTATCAGTGAGCGAGTTAAACAGGGTCGTTTTGCCAGTATTAGGGTTTCCAATCAGCGCAACTGTTGTCATCTCACTTTGCCTCCGTAAGCAATGCGAAAACGGTGTACCGCAAACCGATTTGTTGGTGGTCATTTTCGATTATCACTGGGCCATGAAAGGGGTATTTTTGAACTACTTTAATCGGACACCCTTCACACAAGCCCATATCATGTAGTCGGGCGGCAGTGGCTGTATTTAAACAGTCAAATGAGTGAAGAATATAATTTTGTTGAATCATTATTGCTACCTGCCTCCTTGAATATTCCGAAATTATATAAACACTATATTCTATCTTCATTATACACTCAAATCACCCCTTGAGAAAGCGCTTGAAATAAATTAAAATGAGTAGTTTTATTTTTTTATTATTCGGATATAATAAGAATGTAAAGAATTTATTGATATTTATGGAATATTTACCGAGAATATTTTGGAATATTTCGGTCAGGAGGATGAATTTTATGGCAACACTAGAAATAAAGGATCTTCACGTTTCAGTTAAAGATGAAGAAAGCAAAGAAGAAAAGGAGATCCTTAAAGGGGTTAACCTCAAGATGAAGACTGGAGAAATTCATGCAATTATGGGACCAAACGGAACTGGTAAGTCTACTCTTTCTCAAACCATCATGGGTCACCCTAACTATCATGTTACGCAAGGAGATATCCTTCTTGACGGGGAGAGCATTGTTGACATGCCAGTTGATGAACGGGCACGAAAAGGTCTTTTTCTTGCAATGCAATATCCCGCTGAAATTCAAGGGGTTACTAATGCTGAATTCCTTCGAGCAGCGATCAATGCTCGGCGCCCTGAAGATGATCAGATTTCAGTAATGGACTTTATTAAGAAACTCGACAAGAACTTAGAATTGCTTGATATGAGTCAATCCATGACTGAACGTTATCTTAATGAGGGTTTCTCTGGTGGTGAAAAGAAGCGGAATGAGATTTTGCAGCTTTTAATGATTGAACCTAGTTTTGCGATTCTTGATGAAATTGACTCTGGACTTGACATTGATGCTCTTAAGGTGGTTTCAAAGGGCGTTAACTCAATGCGGGGCGACAACTTTGGTTCATTAATTATTACCCACTATCAACGCCTTTTGAACTACATCGTTCCCGATACGGTTCACGTAATGATGGGTGGCCGAATTGTAAAAACTGGTGGCCCTGATCTTGCTAAGAAACTTGAAGATGAAGGTTACGCTGGCTTACGTGACGAATTAGGTCTTGATATCAAACTTGTAGATGATGAAGACTAGGAGGCAGTTTGATGACAGAATTAAACTCAGCAAAAGAACAAATAATTGCTGCTAGTAAGGCAAATAATGAACCTCAGCAATTGATTGATCGCCGGCTTAGTGCTCGTGAGTTGATGGAAAAGCTCCGTTTGACGCGGATGCAACGGTTCGATTTTCGAACTTGGCCCCTTATTGCGGAGCGGCCATTGAAATGGATTGAATCAGATGCCAGCTTAGTTGAAAAACCAGCCGCCGATGATGAAGTAATTAAGGTAACCCAGTTGGGACAAACTTTGCTCCACGTTAACTTGCCGCAAAAGCTTCAAGATCAGGGGGTTATTCTAACAGATATCTTTACTGCTGCTCGTGAATATCCTGAACTTTTCAATAAATACTTCATGACTGCTATTAACCCCGAAGAAAACCTCTTAACTGCTTATCATCTTGCCTATCTTAATGCCGGTTTATTCCTCTATATTCCAAAGAATGTTGAAATGGAAAAGCCGATTGAGGCCGAGATTATTCAGGACAGCACTCAAGATGAGCCCCTGATTTCGCATATTCTAGTAATTGCCGATCGTGGCAGCCGCATTAAGTTTATTCAACACCTTACAACGGTTGGTGACCACGAGAATGCCGCTAATATGATGATTGAATTAATGGCGCAGGAAAATAGTGAGATTGACTTTTCTTCCTTAGATGAATTTGGTCCCCATACCCATACTTACTTTAAGCGGCGTGCCGACATTGGCAAGGATGCGCACGTTGAATGGGCAGTTGGCTTGATGAATGATGGTAACACAGTTGGTGACATGGATTCCGAATTGCTAGGTGATGGGGGTTATGCTAACTCAAAGATGATTGCCGTAACTACTCGTGACCAAGAAGTTGGCGTCAACAACCGCGTCACCAACCACGGTAAGCATACCACCGGATTGATAAACCAGCGGGGTGTCATTCTTGAAAAATCTGAATTGATTTTTAATGGAATTGGGCAAATTATTCATGGTGCTCATGGGGCAAAGGCAGACCAACAAAACCGGGTATTGATTATGTCCGATCAAGCACGGGGAGATGCTAACCCAATTCTGTTAATTGACGAAAATGATGTTGAGGCAGGACATGCGGCTAGTGTTGGCCCAGTTGATCAACAACAAATGTATTACTTAATGAGTCGGGGAATTCCGCGCGCGCAAGCAGAACGAATGGTTATTCGAGGATTCTTAGGAGCAGTCTTGAGTGCAATCCCAGCAGCAGATGTACGGAATAAGTTAATTACGATTCTTGAAAGGAAGCTCGCCGATGGACAACAATACGAATGATTATTTAGCCGACTTTCCAGCCCTTAATCAGTGGGTTAATGATGAACGCTTAGCCTACCTTGATAATGCTGCGACTGTTCAGCGCCCGCGTCAGGTAATTCAGGCACTTGTTAACTTTTATGAACAAGATAATGCAAATGTTCATCGAGGAGTTCATACCCTAGCAGAACGTGCAACTAAGGATTATGAAGAAGCACGAAAAAAAGTGCAAAAGTTTATTAACGCGTCGAGTGCTAATGAGATTATCTTTACCAAGGGGTGTACGGATGGGTTGAATCTCGTCGCTGCAACCTATGGCGAACAAAATATTCAATCTGGTGATGAGATTGTTATTTCAATAATGGAACACCATAGTAACCTTATTCCTTGGCAACAATTAGCTAAGGAAAAGGGTGCTACCCTGAAATATATTGAATTAACTCCAGATGGCGAACTTGATCTTGCAGATGCTAAAAAGAAAATTACCGATAAGACAAAGATTGTGGCAGTAGCTCATGCTAGTAATGTATTAGGAACAGTGACGCCCTTGAAAGAATTAGCAACGATTGCGCACCAACATGGGGCAATCGTTGTCGGTGATGGAGCGCAAGCGGTTCCGCATATGCCAGTCGATGTGCAAGATCTTGATGTTGACTTTTACGCTTTTTCTGGTCATAAGATGATGAGTCCAATGGGAATTGGGGTTTTATACGGAAAAGAGAGTTTATTACGAGCGATGCCTCCTTACCAATACGGTGGGGAAATGATTAATGATGTTCACCGGGATGAGAGTACATGGGCTGATATCCCGTTTAAATTTGAAGCGGGAACCCAAAATATTGCCGGGGCAGTTGGTCTTGGAGCCGCAATTGATTATTTAAATGGTATTGGAATGGATAGGATTGTGCAAAAAGAACAGGAACTTGTTAATTATGTTTTACCCAAGTTAATTGCTATTCCAGATGTCGAGGTTTATGGTCCGCAATCGCCAGCAAAGCATACTGGGGTAATTGCCTTTAACATCAAAGGCCTTCATCCCCATGATGTTGCTACGGCCCTTGATATGGATGGGGTAGCAGTCCGCGCCGGTCACCATTGTGCGCAGCCACTCATGGAAGACTTGGGAGTAACAGCAACCGCTCGTGCCAGTTTTTATTTTTACAATACTAAAGAAGATGCTGATCAATTAATTAACGCAATCAAGGAAACAAAGGAGTTCTTTAACATTGGGACTATCTAAGTTAAATGGTTTATACCGTGAAGTGATTCTCGATCATGCCGATCATCCACATAATAAGGGAGAATTAGCAACTACTACGAATGCAATGACCCTTCATAATCCTACTTGTGGAGATACGATTAATCTTCAGGTCGAAGTAGAAGATAACAAGATCAAAAATATTGCCTATACTGGTGATGGTTGTACCATTAGTCAAGCATCAGCAAGTATGATGACCGATGCTGTTAAAGGAAAAACAACTGAAGAAGCCCTTGCGATGGCAAAGACTTTTTCTGATATGGCAATTGGCAAAGAACATTCAGAAGCTGACTTGGATCAACTAGGAGATGCCCGGATCCTTACCAGTATTATGGAATTCCCAGCTCGAATAAAATGTGCCACGCTCTCATGGTGGGCATTACAACGAGCACTGTTGAAGGATAGCGAGGAGGAAGAAAATAATGAGTAATGATGCAGCTAGCATTATAAATAATAATGACCAGTACGAATACGGCTTTCACGATAACGTTGAGCCGGAATACTCAACTGGGAGAGGGTTAACAGAAGAAACTGTCCGCGAAATTTCAGCTGCTAAGCATGAACCTAAATGGATGCTAGATTACCGGCTTAAAGCCTACAAGATTTATAAAGAATTGCCGATGCCAAAATTTGGGCCGGATTTATCAGAGTTAGACCTTAAGAACATGCTTTACTACCAAAAAATGACTGATAAAAAGTTTCGCGACTGGGATGATGTGCCCGAAGATTTAAAACGGACTTTTGATCGCTTAGGAGTTCCGGAAGCAGAGCGAAAATACCTTGCCGGTTCATCTGCTCAATATGAATCCGAAGTTGTTTACCACAATATGAAAAATGAGTTTGAGAAGTTAGGGATTATTTTTACCGATACGGATACGGCCTTAAAAGAATACCCAGAATTATTTAAGAAATGGTTTGGTAAATTAGTTCAACCAACTGATAATAAATTTGCGGCCCTAAATGCAGCAGTATGGTCGGGTGGTTCATTTATTTATGTACCAAAGGGCGTTAAGACAAAGACGCCAATTCAATCTTACTTCCGGCTTAATGCGGAAAACTCAGGACAATTTGAGCGAACCTTGATTATTGTTGATGAAGGGGCAAGTGTTGATTATGTTGAAGGATGTACTGCTCCCAATTACTCTTCTGATAGTCTCCATGCTGCGGTTGTTGAAGTTAACGTCTGCAAGGATGCTTATTGTCGTTACACAACTATTCAGAACTGGTCTGATAATGTTTATAGTCTAGAAACAAAACGGGCAGCAGCAGCAGAAAATGCAACCATGGAATGGGTCGATGGGAACCTTGGCTCAAAAGTCACGATGAAGTACCCAAGCGTCTACCTTAATGGTGAGGGGGCACGGGGAACCATGCTTTCCATCGCAGTTGCCAGCAACGGAATCCACCAAGATTCGGGAGCCCGAATGATCCACAATGCTAAAAACACATCTAGTTCAATTGTTTCGAAATCGATTGCTAAGACGGGGGGCTCAACTGATTACCGCGGAACGGTCCGCTTTGGTAAGCACTCTGATGGCTCTAAAGCCCACGTTGAATGTGATACGATCATTATGGATGACCAATCATCCTCAGATACGATCCCATATAATGAAATTGACAATGCCCATGTCGCAATGGAACATGAGGCAAAAGTATCTAAGATCTCTGAAGAACAACTTTACTATCTTATGAGCAGGGGAATTTCAGAAGCAAAGGCAACTGAAATGATTATTATGGGCTTTGTGGAACCATTTACGAAGCAATTGCCAATGGAATATGCCGTTGAATTGAATCGTTTGATCAGTTTTGAGATGGAAGGTTCAATTGGTTAATTGAATTAACAAATAAGTTTGGAGGAACGTTTATGGCTGACGAAAAAGATACCCCCTTTTCCCCAATTGAAAATAAAGTGATGGATGCGTTGGAAGAAGTTATTGATCCAGAATTGGGGATTGACCTCGTTAACCTTGGCCTTATTTATGATGTTAAGGTTGATGATAATGGTGAATGTACGGTTACAATGACTTTAACGACAATGGGTTGTCCATTAGGCGACATTTTGAATCGCGACATTACCAAGGCAGTTACTTCTGTTGAAGGTGTAACTAAATGTAATATTAATCTTGTGTGGGAGCCGGTTTGGGATTTGTCAAGAATGAGCAGGTTTGCTAAAATTGCATTAGGAATTCACGGCTAGATATAGGAGGTCAGACATGGATATTAAACGCTTTGTTTATCAACGAAAGAGGCTTGGCTATTCACAAGTTGCTTTAAGCAAGGGGATTTGTACCCAGTCGACCTTAAGTAAGTTTGAAAGCAATGGTCAAGTACCATCACTCACGATTCTGGCGCAGCTTTGCGACCGTCTAGGACTAACGATTGATGATTTAAGCAAAGACAATACATCCTCAATTCGTTATATGAGAAGTCTGCTTGACCAGATTGAATTGGCTTTAATGATTGAACACTTTCCTCAGGCAGTTAGTAACCTTAAGAAGATTCGGCTTGAAGAGTTAAAATCGCCACAAGATCGGATGCAATATTATTATTTAAAAGGGATGATTTATACTTTAACTAATAATAACGCATCGACAAGTCTCTTTAACTTTACTAAGATTTTAGATGAACTGGATGAGCAACATCGGACGATCTTTTCACCATTAGCATATTTAGGATCAGGAATCTTATATGCACGACAAAATTCAATGGAACATGCTGATTTCTTTTTCTCAAAGGTTATTTCATTCTTAAGATCAAAGGCCGATGAAGACTTAGCAGGCGTTGATCGGAATTATTATCTACGGATTGTAACGATGATGTACTACGCTGCCGAGTACCATTCATTAAATAAGCGGCTAGAGGTTAGTAACCAAGTTTTGGAGGCTACGACAAAGATCTGTGCTAGCAATCACGTTACTTATTTCTTACCACGTATCAAATTACTAGAAGCAAATAATGCAATTGAGTTAGGAGAAAGCTCGAAAAAAATACGCCGGCTTTTAACTGAAGCAGAGGTATTTGCTCGCTTCAATAAAAACAATGTTGTTGAAGTTCAAGTAGCTGCCCTGTTAAATAACTTTGATAAGACGATTAGTAATAAATGAAAATCATAACCACCCGTCAAACGGGTGGTTTGCACATCGGCTATAAGCCGATAATAAAAGCCGGCGTCTCAAGGCGCTGGCTTT
>NZ_LN887354.1:0-5506 GCF_036621895.1 Limosilactobacillus reuteri subsp. porcinus | reverse complement strand
CACTAAAACTGTATATTTAAAGGCTACCTATGAAAACTTGACAGATACTTAATGTATATTAATATTCGTATGTACCGAGTGGCTATGGTATAATATGCACGATATTAATTTGATTTTAAGACGAAGGGAAGAAGCAGATTGCTAGGAATTGGAACAAAAAATCTTGGCATTGACCTTGGAACTGCTAATACAATTGTCTACCTTGAAGGTAAGGGCATTGTATTAAGAGAACCATCAGTTGTTGCTCGTAATTCTAAGACTAACGAAGTAATCGCTGTTGGCAGTGATGCCCGTGATATGATCGGACGGACGCCAGAAAGTATTGTGGCTATCCGGCCAATGAAAGACGGTGTTATTGCTGATTACGACACAACAGTTGCAATGATGAAGTATTACATTGATAAAGCGTTAGGAAATAATGGTAAGCCATATGTTATGGTATGTGTTCCTAGTGGGATCACGGAAGTTGAAAAACGGGCAGTGATTGATGCTACTCGAGTTGCAGGTGCTCGTGATGCTTATGTTATTGAAGAACCATTTGCAGCAGCCATTGGAGCAGGTTTACCAGTTATGGATCCAACTGGTAGTATGGTTGTTGATATTGGTGGAGGTACTACTGATGTTGCTACCATTTCATTAGGTGGTATCGTCTCAAGTCGTTCAATTCGAATGGCTGGTGATAAGATGAATGATGCGATTGTTCAATATGTTCGCCAACATATGAATTTATTAATTGGTGAACGAACAGCTGAAAAGCTTAAGTGGGATATTGGATCTGCATCTGTTGAAGCTGCCGAAGAAATGGGAACAACACAAGTTCGCGGTCGTGATCTTGTAACTGGATTGCCAAAGACGATGCAAGTATCTGCAAAAGATGTTTCAACGGCCCTCCAAGATGTTGTTGATAGCATTATTACGGCAATTAAAGGAACACTTGAAGAAACTTCCCCAGAAATTGCTGCTGATGTTATTGATCACGGGATTGTATTAACTGGTGGAGGCGCATTATTAAAGCATTTACCAGATGTTATTGCAGATGCAACCAAAGTACCAGTGTTCATTGCTAATGATCCCCTTGACTGTGTTGCTATTGGTACCGGCGAGTCATTAAAGAGTATTGATGTAATGAAGAAAAAGTAAAATGATTCTCTGACAGTGACGTCAGCGATGAATCATCATTAGTACTAACTAATGATTGACGGGGCTGATTGCCAAGCAGGATTGTTTGGCAGGCCCCGTCTTAATTACCTTGTGTATGCATTGGAGGGTCATAATGCAGAAATTTTTTTCCAATCGCCGATTAGTTATTGCTGTGATAATTCTAGTTGTCTGTTTTGGACTAATGGCGGGTTCTGTTTCTTTACGGAATAGGCGAAATACACCACCGATCATCCAACAATTTGGAAATGATATTGTTGGTTTTGTTGATAGTGCAGTTGCTCTCCCTGTAAATTGGGCACAGACAAGTGTGAGTTCGATAAATGGGTTGATGAATACTTATTCTGAAAACCGTGAACTTAAACAGCAAGTAACTGAATTAGCACAAACTAAAGTCCGTGATCAGACCTTAGCTCATGAAAATAAACAATTAAAACAACAGTTAAAGCTTAATAATTCAATGACCGACTATAATACAGTTACAGCGGCTGTGTTAATGCGCACACCTTCTTCATGGCAACGACAACTCGTAATTAATAAAGGTCAATCTAGTGGTATTAAGAAGAATATGCCCGTTATGAGTGGTAGTGGGTTAATTGGTCGGATTACAGAAGTAAATAAAACTAATAGTAAAGTTGAATTATTGAGTGATACCAGTGAATCATCAAACCGTTTTGCAATTACCCTTAATGGTCAAAATGGGAAGGTGATTAATGGGATTATCACCGGATATAATGCAGGAAATAACGAGCTTGAAATGGGACAAGTAACTTCTAAAGCTAAAATAAAAAAGGGTACCCGAGTAGTAACCAGTGGAATGGGTGGTGTGACACCTAAGGGACTTTATGTTGGCCGCGTGTCACGTGTCGGTAAAGATGATTATGGTCTCGCCCAGAAAATCTATATTACTCCAGCAACGGACTTTAATGATATTAATATTGTTACAGTTGCTGAAGCGGCCTCACAGGAGTGATAAATTATGTATCGTTTATCACGCTTAAAATATATATTCCCAATTGGTTTATTTGTATGCCTGTTTTTGGACGGCGCCTTAAGCCATGTGTGGGCACCATTATTTTTCAGTTATCCCTATTCAATGGTGAGTGAACTTGTCTTACTATGGTTAGTCTTATCGTATTTCTTTCAAGATGATATTGAGATTCCATTAATTCCATTTGCAATTGCTGCCGGTGCAGTTTATGATTTATACTTTTCAGGAATTTTAGGATTGTATATTTTCTTGTATCCATTAGTGGTAGAAATAACTAAAATTTTATCTCGTTATTTTAGTTCATCATTTCTTTCGATGATTATGATTTTCTTTGTTGATATTGTCATTTTTGAGACCTTTAATTATTGGGCATATTATTTAGTAAATATTACTAATGTTGGTTTTGGCGACTATCTTATTTATACGCTTGCTCCAACGTTAGCATTGAATTTAATTTATTTTGTTGTCCTCTTCTGGCCAATTCGCGCAATATATCGCTGGGCATTAGACGATGATCAAATTTAAAATTAGTGCTTGACACAATAGATATTCCAGTATAGGATATTTACAACATCATAAATGACAGTGAACAGACTAGTAGAGCTTTAAGCATTGCAAAGAGAGTCCTTAATGATGGGAAGGGATCAATGTTTCGGCTTGAATCACATCTGTGAGTTGGCCTTCTGAAAGCCATAGTAGGAAGACCCGGGGAAGCCCGTTACAGCGCGGAGTTTATTTTAATGAACTCACTAAGGCTATTATTCGTGAGAAAATAGCAAGATGAGGTGGAACCGCGGAAACGCCCTCGTAGCCAGTTTAGGCTCGAGGGTGTTTTTTGTTTCATTAAAATAGACTTATTAAGGCAAATATTGCGAAATGTTTGTAAACATGAGGTGGAACCACGATGTACTCGTCCTCTAGGAGGTATCTCCTAGAGGATTTTTTCTTTTCCTGTTATTTCTATTAGTCAATAATTTAAGGAGGCAATAGTAAATGTCAATGCAATATATAAGTGAAATTCTACCTTCATTATTTCAGGGGGCTGCTCTTACACTACAAATTTTCTTCTGGACATTAGTTGGGTCTCTGCCATTAGGGATTTTGGTTAGCTTAGGACTTACTTCTAAAATCAAACCTTTGAAGTGGATATTAGAAATTTATGTTTGGTTAATGCGGGGAACGCCTTTGCTGCTTCAACTGATCTTTGTATTCTATGGGTTACCAATTATTGGCATTGTTTTTGAACGTTACGATGCCGCCCTAGTTGCTTTTATTTTGAATTATGCAGCATATTTTGCTGAAATTTTCCGTGGTGGTTTCCAATCTGTTGATCAAGGTCAGTTTGAAGCAGCACGTGTTTTACGCCTAAGCTACTGGCAAACTCTTCGTAAGATCATCATTCCCCAGGTAATAAAAATCGTTATTCCATCAATTGGGAATGAAGTTATTAACTTAGTAAAAGATTCATCGTTAGTTTACGTAATTGGTCTCGGTGACCTACTTCGTGCAGGAAATGTAGCAACTTCACGGGATGTCACGCTTGTCCCATTGATGTTAGTCGGATTAATCTACTTGATTTTTGTAGGAATTTGTACATTAATTCTGCGGCAAGTTGAAAAATGTTATGCATACTTCAAGTAAAGGAGGGAATCTAAATGTTAGAAGTTCGAAATTTAAAAAAGAGTTTTGGCGATCGGCAAATTTTAGATGGGGTTAATTTAACAGTTAAAGATGGTGAAATTCTTTGTATTGTTGGTCCATCAGGTGCTGGGAAAACGACCTTACTTCGTTGTATTACTGGACTGGAAACTCCTGATAGTGGTGAGTTTTTCATTAACGGTCGTCGCTTTGACCCTCAGGGAACAGATGCAGCTGACCGGGTAATCGGTGTGGTTTTTCAAGACTTTAAACTTTTCCCAAATCTTTCGGTAATGGAAAATATTACGTTAGCGCCGATGATGGTATTGAAAAAGGATAAACAAGAAGCAATTGCTGAAGCACAAAAACTGCTTGAAGAATTAGGCCTTAATACAAAAGGAAAATTGTACCCCTACCAACTTTCAGGTGGACAAAAGCAACGGGTTGCCATTGCTCGTGCATTAGCAATGAAGCCTAAAATCTTGTGCTATGATGAACCAACATCAGCGCTTGATCCAAACCTCCGAAAAGATGTGGCTAATATTATTTTGGGATTAAAGAAGGACGGAATGACTCAATTAATTGTTACTCACGATTTAGAATTTGCGGAAGATATTGCTGATGATATTTTACGAGTACAACCACTTGATCAACGTCAGAATAAATAAGGAGAGGAGAAATACTGATGAAAAAAGCGAAAGCAATTTGGTTACTTATTTTGTTAGTAGTACCTGTTCTCCTTCTTAGTGGCTGTGAAAGTGTAACAAAGCGTGCTGATACGCAAGATACATGGAACCGGATTGAACGACGGAAAAGAGTAATCGTCGGCCTTGATGACAGTTTTGTTCCAATGGGTTTTCGCCAAAAGAATGGAAAACTAGTTGGGTATGACGTTGATCTTGCCCGGGCTGTTTTTAAGCAGTATGGAATAAAAGTTGATTTTCAGCCGATTGATTGGTCAATGAAAGAGACTGAACTAAAAAACGGTACGATTGACTTGTTATGGAATGGGTATTCTGTTAATCCTAGCCGTGCCAAAAAAGTTGCCTTTAGTCGTTACTATCTAGAAAACCGGCAGATATTAGTAACTAAAAAGAAGAGTAACATTAAAAATTTGAACGGAATGACGGGCAAAACACTCGGAGTGCAGAATGGTTCAACGGGAGTAACTGTTTTGGATGAGAAGCCAAAGTTGTTAAAGGATAAAATAAAGAACCATACACCAGTACTTTATGATACATTTCCTAATGCATTCATTGACTTAAATGCAAATCGAATTCAAGGAATTTTAATGGATGAGGTTTATGCTAATTACTATATTAAGCACCAACCAAATAGTAATTCATACCGCACTTACATCAGCAAAGAGTTGCCAATGGAACATTTTGCAGTGGGAATGCGGAAAGGTGACAAGACCTTGAAGAAGAAAATTAATCAAGGCTTAGGTAATTTGCAGAAAAATGGTGAATTACGGAAGCTTAATGAAAAATGGTTCGGTCAAGATAGTAACTACTTGGGACCAGATAACACTAAATAAAAAGAGCAGGGACTTGGGAAATAGTCTCTGCCTTTTATGTGCGCCCGGCATGGGTATTAGCTAGGCGGTGAGAGTCCGCTATGGGCCGTAGTAGTCGGAACCATGAGCTGAGGACAAGGGTGTCCACTGTGAGGTGGAATCTGAAGGAAGTCTAAGGCAAAGTACTGCACCGATGAACAAGA
>NZ_LN887353.1:0-3318 GCF_036621895.1 Limosilactobacillus reuteri subsp. porcinus | reverse complement strand
GCTTGAGCAAAGCGAAAGCCAGCGCCTTGAGACGCCGGCTTTTATTATCGGCTTATAGCCGATGTGCAAACCACCCGTTTGACGGGTGGTTATGATTTCTGTCTTTACTTAAGAACATATTTTTCAATCGCTTTTCCAACACCATCATGATTATTATCAGCGGTTGTTACGTCAGCGATCTTTAAGGTACCAGGAATTGAGTTTCCCATCGCTACCCCTAACCCAGCAAATTCGATCATTGAATCATCGTTTTGTGCGTTGCCAAGGGCCATTACTTCTTCTTTTTTAATTCCGAGTTCTTCGCTAAGTAATTGAAGGGCATTTCCTTTACTTGCTTGTTTATTCATGAATTCTAGATAAAAGTCTTCGCTGCGAACAACGGAAAAGCGGTCACGCATTTCTGCCGAAAGCTCTGCCCATGCTTTGTCAATTTGTTCTTTAGTATCAACCATCATTGCTTTGGCGATTACGTATTGATCTTGCATTTTAGAAAGTTCTTCAAAGGTACGATAACGAATTGGCATACTTACAAGGTCTGACTCGTAGACTGTATAAGGACTCAAATCCCGGTTAATTGTGTAGATGTAATCTCGCGTTTCGATTTGGGACTTGACGCCTTCTTTAATACAATAAGTTTGCCAGTCTGCATAGTCATTGAAAGGCATCGTGTAATTTACCAGGACGTTCCCACTAGTTGATTGGGCCAGTGCACCGTTGAAGCTAATAACAAATTCGTTATCTGAATCATTTAAGCCCAATTGGTCAAGGTATGCTTTTACGCCTGTCATTGGACGTCCAGTGCATAAGACAATCTTTACTCCCTGCGCGCTGGCTTTTTTTATTGCAGCAACAGTTTGTGGTGTGATTTCACGTTGGTCATTGATTAATGTTCCATCGATATCGATTGCGACTAATTTAATTGCCATTATTTTTGCTCCTTTGGGTTAATAATATGATTATTCTTGATATAGCTTTGAAATTCTTCATAGATTGGTTCGAAAATTTCAATATTGTTTCGCGTTTCAAGCATCTCTTTTGGGAAAAAGAACCGTTGATCTCCGGCTTCTCGTCCCGATACGCTAGCGACTAAGGTACTAACTTGGGATAGTTCCACAAAATCGCCATTAGGTTGGAGAAGCTCGATTTGCGTTTGAGTATTAGAATCTTGTGGATGATAAGTATCATATGGAAGTTTAAAACTATCGTTGACTGCGGTGTAATACTGGCTATTAAACCCAGCAGTTTGGATGAGCTTTCGTAAAGTTGGTAAAAGTTTTTGTGTATTTTGATCATAAATGACTGATTTAAATGGTCGGCGGTTAAGAAAACGACTAGCAAGGTCGCTTAAAATATCATCACGAGAATGGGTCCAATGAATAAAATAGGTGGTTAAGACACCATCGTCAAGCGCCAAATAGTCATCCAAGGTAAACTTACCATTAAAAAACGGCATCAGCATATGAGGGGTGAAGTCGGGCTCAAAGTCATTAGGATGTTGGTAAATATATTTTGCCCGCATTAAGAGGTGGTCTAAGATAACTTCCATTGAACGGGAAACTGGGTGGAAGTAGACTTGCAGATACATCTGAAGGCGACTGATAATGTAATCTTCTACCGCATGCATTCCCGAAATTTCAAAGGCAATTCCTCTCTTAACTGGTCGCATAACATGAAGAACACGATCAAGATCAAACTTTCCGTAGTTTGTTCCTGTGTAATACGCGTCTCGTTGCAAGTAATCCATCCGATCCGCATCAACTTGGCTTGAGATCATTTGCACCACTTGTGGATTTTCATAAGTATGGTCGATCACACTAGCAACTTGATGAGGAAAATCAGGGGATACCCGTTGTAATATTTTATTAATATTAGTGCTGCTGTCGGTGATCAACTGGCGGGTAATTTGCTCATGGTTTGTATGGAAAATATGCTCAAATGTATGGGAATAAGGACCATGCCCTAAATCATGGAGGAGGGCTGCACATAAGGCAACTGGTCGTTCGTGATCATCCCATAGGCCGTCGCCAGGATGCTGACTAGGATAGTTTCGCTGGAAATAGTTGCACATTTGGCGGGTAATTTCATAGACGCCTAAGCAATGGCCAAAGCGGGAATGCTCGGCTCCATGAAAAGTAAATGATGAAGTTCCTAGCTGCTTGATTCGTCGTAATCGTTGAAACTCAGGAGTATTAATTAGGTCCATAATAATTTGATTATCGACAATAATTTGTCCGTGAATTGGATCGCGAAAAACCTTTTCACGGCGAAGTTTTTCGTCATAAAAGTGATTCATATTAATCTTCTTTCTCTAAACGTTCTTGTAAACGTTCCATGCTGATTAGTTCTTTATTGAGGGTTGATATAAAATTAGGCGACCACATTAAGTTATTAAGGCTGTCAGGAACAATGATTTGAACGACTGATTGGATTCGCTGGATCGCATCCTGAACGCTTAATTGCGTGTTGAGGGCTTTAGAGATAGTTGTCATCGCTCCCGGCCAAACATCTGGAAAATGCCACTTATTTTGGCTTTGCTGCAATCCTGTATCATAGAAGTCACGAATTAGTTTGCCCCGATCCTGCTGATTGCCACCGACACTTAAGTAAAGCATTACTGTAACTCCCATTTTGTTTCGGCGTTGGGAAATGCCACCGATTTTTTGGCCGTTAACGCTGATATCAAAACTCCCCGGACAGTATGAATGAGTGATTTCACCAGTAGCGATTTTTAGGCTAGGAAAAGCAGCCTGAATTAGGTCGACCATTCGTTGATATGCTTCATCAATAGTTAATTCATGGTCTTCGAGGTGCCATGGATAGAAAATTGACAGGTTTAAAATACCGTCGTCACTTACAACTGCTAATCCCCCTGAATTACGCATGAAATAATGAAAACCACGGTGCGTAAGCGAAGTAAGGGCAGTTGATAAATGCGGTAATCGTTGATCTTTTAACCCTAAAATAACCGTATCTTCTAAGGTCCAAAAATGAAGAAGAGGATATTTGAGTTTGTTAGCTGAACGTAACAAAGCGTTGGTATAGATGAAAGACGAAAGATTATCCGCTGGAGTTAAAGGTTGAATAAACCGCTGAAAACACTGATTCTTAAAATTAGCCATCGTACTTCTTCTTTTCTATGAAATAATATATCTATATTATACAAGAACTTACGAGAACATGGATATTTCACGGGGTATTTATCCATAAATTTGCGAGAATACCCCCACTTCTAGTGCGCCCAGCATGGGTATTAGCTAGGTGGTGAAAGTCCGCTATGGGCCGTAGTAGTTGGAACCATGAGCTGAGGACAAGGGTGTC
>NZ_LN887352.1:558-754 GCF_036621895.1 Limosilactobacillus reuteri subsp. porcinus | reverse complement strand
CTTAATCTCTTCATCCAACTTAGTGATTTTCTCCGCAAGTTCTTGTTCCATTACTTCCATGCCTTCGGCAGAAGTAACCAGCTCGGGTGCCATTTCTTGCACCACTTGTTTTTCTACTAGTTCCTCATAAAGCTTACTCGTCTTTTCTCTTAACTTAGCGTGATACTTTTCAACCGCCCGCCGCCAAGTAAATGAA
>NZ_LN887352.1:0-477 GCF_036621895.1 Limosilactobacillus reuteri subsp. porcinus | reverse complement strand
CAAAGGCATGTTTAATTAGCTTACTAGCGTGCTGACTGCGTCGAAAGTTATTGATGGTATGGTAGCTATAAGTATAATCATGGGCTAACCAACGCATTGGCAGGTTCTCATCCAACATCATTTCAATCTTTCTTCCAGAATAAGTTTGACGTGAGTAGGCAAACAAGAGAATCTTAAGCATAATTGCTGGATGTGATGAAGGGCGGCCAGTAGCCGCTCCCGAATCTTCTAATAGCACATCTTGTGGAATCGAGTCGACAAAATCACTAATTAATCGTGCAACATGATTCTGTGGTAAATCATAGTTATAGTTTAGTACGAATTCGGTTTGCCCTATGGTATAATTTTGATACATGAAAATCGCTCCCTTTGGTTGTTTTTAGGGGTAATTACATCATATCAGGAACGATTTCCTGTGTACATAAAAACCGGATGATGAATTGTTCAAAAAATTCATCATCCGGTTTTTATTTTGGA
>NZ_LN887351.1:0-1755 GCF_036621895.1 Limosilactobacillus reuteri subsp. porcinus | reverse complement strand
ATTATCTCCTACTCGATTTAAACTGTCATATAATTAAATATGTAGTTAGTAAAAAGGGGATCTTAAGTAAAATGGTTGAAATGAGTGAACATATGCGGAAGATCTTAAATGATGTTCCAACGTTGAAAGTATTTGATTTTTCCCAATACGTTTCAAAAATTCCGGGAATTATTAAGTTTACAATCGGTGAACCTGATTTTGACACACCAGAATATGTTAAAAGGGCCGGAATTGAGAGCATTGAAAACAATCGCACTCACTATGCTCCCCAACGTGGAACAGTGGGATTGCGTCAAGCGATTGCCGATACGTTGGCTAATAAATATGGCCTTCAGTACGATCCTGCAACAGAGATTCTTGTTACAAACGGAGTAACAGAAGGGATTTCTGTTGCAATTACTGCAATTACTAATCCGGGAGATATAATTTTAGTTCCAACGCCTACTTTCTCAATCTACACGCCTGATGTAATGATTGCTGGAGGGACGCCAGTAGAAGTAGATACATCCAAGACTGGGTTTAAACTAACGCCTGCTCTTCTTAAACAGTATCTAGATAAATATGGTGATCGAGTAAAAGGAGATATTTTCGTTAACCCTTCTAACCCGACTGGAATTGCCTATACTCAAGCAGAAATGAATGAATTAGCAGCCTTAATTAAGGGTAAGCCAATCTTTGCAATCTGTGATGAAATTTATAGTGAATTAAACTATGACGGTGAATACTCAAGCATGGCAAAGATTATTCCAGACCAGACCATCTTAGCAAATGGTTTCTCTAAGTCCTATGCAATGACTGGTTGGCGGATTGGCTATCTTTGCGCACCAGCTAAAGTGACCGATTTGCTGTTCAAAGTTCATGCATTTGCGGTAACGGATATCGCAACATTTGTTCAAGACGCTGCAGAAGCCGCTTTAAAGGGTGGAGATGAAGCAACAAAGGAAATGGACGCCCAATATATTAAACGGCGTGACTATATGTATAAGCGACTTACAGCGATGGGCTTTGAATGTAGTCAACCAATGGGCGCACATTTTATATTTTTGCCAAGATTCCGTCATTCCTCAATCAGAATGACGATAAGCTAATTTATCAACTTGCCAATGAAGCCAAGGTTGCCGTAACGGCTGGATCAAACTTTGGTAAAGGTGGAGAAGGATATCTTCGCTTTAGTTATGATACAAGTATTGAGCAGATTAAAGAGGGGATGGATCGTCTCGCGGAATTTTGTGAAAAAGAACAAAATAATGCTTAAAAGAAAAGAGACAGCGGTGTTAACACATCTCTGTCTCTTTAATATATAAGTGAATTGCTTCAAAAGAGTTATTCGCTCAGTTTCTTGGCGTCAGCATCAATCTTTGCAAAACCAGAACCATCTGGCTTCTTGCTGCCACGCTTTTCCATAGCTTTACGAGCCATTTCCTTACGTTCTTGCTTACTAAGTGCCATAATAACTTCGCCTCTTTTTCTGAAACGCTTCAATAATAACAGTTATTAACAAAAGTAAAATAACTGTTACTAATATTATAGTTCAGTCTATAAAAAATGCAATTATGAACATGATCGCTTAAATAAATGGGGGCATGGAGGTGGCAAACTGAAATTGTTTTTTCTGATTTTCTTGATAAAATAAAAATAATCCACCAAATAATCCAGATATCCTAATTAATTACAAGTATTGAAAAAAGAAAAGAGTTGCTACATATGAGTTTAGACACAGCAATATTTGCAGGCGGGTGCTTTTGGTGCATGGTT
>NZ_LN887350.1:0-257 GCF_036621895.1 Limosilactobacillus reuteri subsp. porcinus | reverse complement strand
TAACGATATCATTTAAATCATTGACCGTACTAAATTCTCCATCATAAGGTTTTAATCGTTCCATTGTTCTTGCTAATGCTTCAACGCAACCTTTGGTTTGCGGTCTAAATGGGCGACATGCGACTGGATGAAATCCGGCATCATGGCTAAATGATAGGAATCGTTCATTAAATCGATGATGATGAAAGTCGCTTAATTTATGGTCAATGACAGTTGACATATTATCAAACCAGATTTCTTTAGGAATTCCACCAGTA
>NZ_LN887349.1:0-16622 GCF_036621895.1 Limosilactobacillus reuteri subsp. porcinus | reverse complement strand
AAATTGACATTTCGGGTTAAAAAATAAAATTTGCACGGTCACTACTAACCTAGTTGCGCCAAACATCTTTTTCGCTGGAACGTTAGATCAAATTGATGAGGATCTTCTTTCTGTTACGTTATCCAATTTTTATGTTTGTCTAAGTCACACAGGGATCGTGAGCCAATCAGCTGCTAGGGATGTTGCAGACTATCTAGATACAAGCTACGATATTATCTATGGAGAACCGGAATTAGCTGTGCCAGAAGATGACTATCAAGATAAATTTATTCAGCAGTTGCTTGACGAACTAGCTCCAGCACAAGCAGATATACCAACGAATGTTGGCAACCGTCAGTTGATTAACCCGCAAAACTATGGTCAAGCGTATGTAATTACTGCTAAATTAGCTGATTTTAAACCGCTAGCAAGCCGTACGTTCGTGATTAAGGGTAGTAGTACAATTGAGGAACTCGCTGAAACAGTGATTTTGATGTTTCATGGTAACTTGGTACACTTGTATGATGCAATTAATGAACAGACTCAGGAATTTTATACTCAGTCAGAAGATTTTGTGCCAGGCGGGATGACAAAAGTTAAGCTTGATCTAGCAACGGTCTCATTATTAAATGAAAAAGATAAATTAACTATTCATTATGACTATGGGGACGGCTGGGAGTTTAAACTTCATGTCCAAAAAATTCAACCAGTTACTAATGAGGAGCTACCACATGTTCAAAAAGCCCGTGGTTACGGTATTATTGAAGATGTTGGTGGTGTCGGTGCTTTAGAGCAGTATTATGATGATTACCAAAAAGGGCAAGTTGATCCTGACTTTTTAGACTGGTTAGGTGGAGAACCAATTGACCTTGATACTGTGGACATCAACGAATTAAACCAGTTAATTAAATGATTCGCCTCACTATTTTTGTAAGAGGTGTAAGGTAACGGATATACGGAAATCTTTGTCAGCCTTCAATGAGATAATAATGGCGATCATTGCATTGAAAACTTAACCTTAAATAGTTAAATTAACCACTTCACCATCTTTGAACGTGAACTTTATGTAACGTTGAAAGATGGTGATTCTTTCTATTTTGAACTAACTAGTCGAGTATTCTATGTTCTATTTCGATAGTCAAGTAGGCGTTTGTAAGGTAATCGTGTACTTAACGTTTTATATAAAAGAAAAGTGTTAAGGGAGGCAGCAAAATGACAGATCGACAAGCAAATGTGAAACTAAGAAGTTATCAAACATCTGATTGTATGGACATTAACCTATACAAAAATCATCACCTCATTTTAGTAACGAAGCGATGATTGCGATACAAAATTTATTTTTGCCTGTTTCTAATTTGCTTATTAATTCGATTAATATGTTGCTCTTCTAACAAACGAATAAAAAGCCAAATAGCGATATAGACGATAATGAAAATTACAATGGTTTGCCAATTAAGAGGCCAGTGATTGATTAGCATCATTACAGAATATAGAATAAAGGTCCCGATTAGGTGAATAACGAGAGCGATCGAATACGGTAGTTCTGTTTGAAAGACAAAACTTAATTCCCCGATCAATCCACTAATAATGAACACTGTAATGACACTAGTAGTAGAAACAGTCATATTATGTGTGAGAAATGCAATAATTGCGAGATAAGTAATAGATCCATAACCCATCCCGCGAATAAAGTAACGGATACCCCTTTTTAAATTTATCATTTTATAGTCCCAATCTTCTTTCTAACTCTGGTAGATATTTCCGTGAAACATCGGCACGTTGATCAAAATTTAATTTAGCAATCATATTGCCAGTAAATCCAGCTTCTAGGGAAAGTAAATGATTTAAATTAATAATGCCGTGTTTTGATACTTGAACAAAATTTTCGTTAAGCCTTGTTAATACTTGATATAGTCGTCCGTTTGCTTGAATTACATCGCTTTTTGTATAAAAAGAGAGGATGTTTTTGGTTACCTCTACCTTGATAAGCTCTATTTGCTTTATAGTTAAAATCCTATCTTCTGTTTTTATTGGGATTAAAGAGCTACTTTTTTGATCATACTTATCTAAATAATTAAGCAGGTTAATAACTTTGTCGTTTTTAGTAACAGCGTTCACAGTAATATTAAGATCGTCAGGACCTAGTAATGGATCTGACTGAAAATGAATTTGCACAATTAACTCTTCCTCTGATATCGATTTGCCCAAACGGCTCCAAGACCTATTAAAACTATAGACATTCCCACAATCATTAATGCATTACTATAATTATTTAACTGATAACCATGAATCTTGAAGTGGATACCCAGATATTCAATCATTTGGTACCGACTGGATGGCGGTAAAAATTTTTTGCTTAGTTTATTTAGCAGAAGGCTTCGCAAGCTAGCAGCCTCATAACTACTTGGAAATAATTTTACTACAAATTGTGCTGATTTGGATAATGTTCCATAGGGCATATAAGTAGCGATCATAAATCCGGAAGCTGCGCCAATTATGGCAGAAAGGCGGCTAAAAGTCGTAGAAGAATGGATTAGGTCAACAATAATTAAATTAACAGCACTTGCGCCAATTGCACCTAAAACAATAAAAAATAATCCGGGAAGCAATGCAGTAGTTGGAATAGTAATACTATCTACTAAAATAAAGTAAACTGCCATGATGAAGAATGTAATAATCTGCATTAATGTGCTAATAAATATTGTTGCAGTTAAATAGCTACAATTAATTTGGAACGGTGTCAAATCAGTTAGACTTAAATCATCCCATGTTCGGCTTTCTCGATCTTTGACTAATTGTCCAAGAGCTTGAAATGAAGTGGTAATGCCGGCGATGGCGACAATTCCACTAATCATCCATAAACCTAACATTTCCTTTGTATGAGGCAATGATTGCAATGAAGATATCAGGTTTTGCTGCAAAAAACCAATATAAATAAAGAATGAAATTAAAGCACCAAGGCAAGACATCAAGACACCAATCTTATTAGCAAAGTAAATCTTTAAGTTTCTTTTAATTAACGCAATCATATTATTGAAGCTCCTTTCCGGTAATTTTGACAAAAGCATCGTTAATTGAACCGGGGGTATATGAGAAGTTAATGATATACTCTTGATTGCTATGTAGTAATGTAATAACTTCTGAACAATTAAGGCTATCAAAAGAAAATTTTTGAGGTGTTAATTGTTTCTCAGAGTAGTTAGTTTGTAGCTTATGTCCATTTGTTGTAACCACTAATTTAGTTGGTGCATAATGTTGTTTAATATCGGTTGCTGAGCCAGAAACTAAAATTTTGCCGTTTTCTAAGATATACATTTGATCGGCATTTTCGGCTTCTTCTAAGTAATGAGTTGTTAGAAAAATGGTTAGACCATGTTCCTTTTGTAGCTTTTGAAGGAGGTTCCAAATAACAAGTCGCGTTTGTAAATCCAATCCAGTTGTCGGTTCGTCAAGGAAAAGAATATCTGGGTCGGTAATCAAGGCACGAGTGATATCAACCCTGCGTCGCTGTCCACCAGATAATGTTCCATAGCGCTGATTTAGAAAATGGGTGAGGCCCATTAGGCTAATTAACTGGTGAACTCATTCAGTATGATCTTCATGATATAAGTTTGATCTAAAGTTAAGATTATCTTTAACTGAAAGCTCTTTATCGAGAATGCTATCTTGGAAGACAACGCCAATTTTTATTCCTTGACGGCGTGCGATCATCCCGGAGGTTGGCGTCATTAAACCAGTAAGAAGATTGATAGTAGTTGATTTCCCTGCACCATTAGTACCTAGATAAGCAATTAATTGACCACGATCGATCTGTAAATTTATGTTATCTAGAGCTAATTTTGTTCCGTATCTTTTAGTAAGATTATTTGCCTTAATTAACATGATTAAAATGCCTCCTAATATATTTGATAGTGTGAATATATCAGTAAAAACAATATTTGTGATTGATAGAAAGATAAGTGGTTAATATATGAATATGAAATGCAATTATGGTTAACTAAAAATAACACCCAAATTCGAAGAGCTGAGTGCTATGTAAACTTTAATACCATCTTTGAATGTGGATTCATGTTAGAGTAGGATTAGGCTTTGGTGTTGGTATAAGGCGCAAAAGAAGTTGAATTTCATAAAACAATTTATCGTATAATTAAAGTAAAAACGAGGTAAGAAGAAATGAATGATATCTCTAAAAGCGATTGGCAATTATTCAACAAGCTGCTTCCAAAATGGCAAGAAAGATATATGAATCGCCTTAATCAGGAATACAAAAGAATATTAGATGGTGATGGTTCGGCAGCGAATAAATTTTGGAAGCTGGAAAAACAAATAAAGGCGGATCGAAAATCGCCCGGGGTGCTTGTTGAAGTATCGAAAAGATCCATGTTTCAGACTTTATTGCAGCTGTTATCAGAGAATGTAATTACAGATGAAGATTTAACCGGCCTCAGTAAAGAATTAAGAGATGATATTAATACTGTTATTAAACGATTTGACTAATCTAAAGTTTCGAGAATCTTGATGGGTAATAATAGCAGCTAGCTAAATGGAGTTAAACTACATGGAAATAGGTAAAGAATACGCGTTAAATAACGGTGATATCATTACCGTTACTCAAGCATATTGGCATTACGAAACTAAAGAAAAATTTTACTCAATTACCACTGATAAAGGGACAGATTGGATTATTAGTGAACAGAAATTATTAAGTCTTATAGCTAAGAAAAGAACAACTGGTGAAAAACTAGCATTATATGCTGATTATTTTGCAGGTCGTCCTGATGTATTTGCTCAAAAGTGGAGTAATGGTAAAGGATATAGTCCAGCATTAAAAAATTGGCGAAGCTTTTATCAATTGCGAAATAATAAAGAAGCATTGTCAAAATTGAAGAAACAATATCTTCCTTATTCTAGGAAAGTAATTTATGAGCAGATTTCTTCTTCAGATAAATATCATCGTTACGGGATCTATCCTTTATTAAAAGATGATAAAACAAAGTTATTAGTTTTTGATTTTGATAAACATCAATCAACCGCTGAACCTTATAAAATGACTAAGGCAGTAATTAAGACTTGCCAAAAATATGATCTTAACTGTCTTCCTGAAATATCATCATCTGGTAATAGTTATCATCTGTGGATATTTTTTAGTCAACCAATTGCGGCAAGTACAGCTAGGTTTCTTGGTAAATTGATTTTAGTAGAGTCGATGATTACTAGTGAAAGTCTTGATTTGTCATCATTTGATCGTATGATTCCTAATCAAGATCGATTACCTGAAAAAGGATTTGGAAATTTGATTGCTTTGCCATTAAAATGGAGTGATGTAAAAGAGAAAAAGTCTATTTTTACTGATAATAATCTTCAGCCTTTAGCACTGTCACAGTTATTTGACCAATTAGAAAACACAAAAAAGTATAGTGAAGAAGAAGTAAAAAATTTCATTAGTCAAATTACTAAAGATCTGAAAATTCTAAAGGGCGAAAACTCTAGATTAATTATCCCGTTTTTGCAAAATTTTCCTAAAAAAGTTGAAGGCTTTATTGCTGGGGAAATACTTATTAATCGTCAAAATTTAACGCGTCAAGAGCAATTATCATTATTAAACTTAGCTACTTTTAGTAATCCAGAATATATTAAGAGACAAAGAATGCGCATGCCTGTGTGGGATGTTCCATCAATTTTAACAGCAGCAAAAATTGATGGTAAATATTTACGATTGCCACGAGGAGTAGAGTCGTCATTAAAAGATAATTGTCATAGTTATTTAAAAGAACAATTTACTCTGTCCAAAGCGTTGAATGTTGAATTTACAGGTACCCTACGGCCGCAACAAGAAGAAGCAGTAAATAAAATTGATAAAAATAAATTGGGGATGCTGTGTGCTCATACTGGATTTGGAAAAACAGTTGTTGGATGTGCGCTAATTGCAAGGCGTAAAGCAAGAACATTGATTATTGTGTCTACCGTTAACATCGCTAATCAATGGCGAGATGCTGCTTTAAGATTTTTGAAAATTAAGGATGTGCCATATAAAGAATTAACTAAGACTGGACGATGCGTTAAGAAAAAACAAATTGAAATTATTTCTGGAACTCGTAATCATCCTTCAAAATTAGTCGATATCATTAATATTCGTAAATTAATCCATTTATCAGCTATTGAGCGTACAAAACTATTTCAAGACTATGAACAAATAATTGTTGATGAATGCCATCATATTTCTGCGGTAACCTTTGAAAAAACTTTAGTAGAAGCAAACACACGATATGTTCTGGGGTTAACAGCAACGCCCGAAAGAAAAGATGGATTAGAAAATTTTATGTATTATCGTTGTGGAAATATTATCTACCAAGCTCAAGATAGTGAAAAAGAATATTTGATTTCTCGTTATATATATCCGCGTTATAATAGTTCTCTTGAAGCTAAAAGTAAATTAGAACGTGATACTTATGCGCAAAAGATAAGGTTGATTGCTGAAAATAATGACCGTAATGATCAAATAGTAAAGGACGCACTCCAAGCATTGTCTGAAGGAAGACATATTTTATTGTTGAGTGAACGAATTAAACATCTTAATGAACTTTACGCAAAACTAAAGCAGAAAAATAGCAAAGTATATTTGACTACTGGAACACAAAAATTATCCATTAAGTTATCAAAAATTAAAGACCCATATATTCTTTTGTCGACTGGCAAATATGTGGGAGAAGGATTTGATTTACCAAGTTTAGATACATTATTTTTAACGTTACCTTTTTCTTGGAAAGGTAATACAAAGCAATATCTTGGTCGATTAGAACGAAGCCTAGATAAAAAAGACGAATTACGTGTATATGATTATGTTGATATTGCTGATGAGACATTTGCAAAGATGTATCGGAAGAGGGTAAGAGTCTATAAGCAACAAGGATATAGTTTTGTCCATAGTAAGCAATGGAATAGTTATTCAACTGCTTACTATACTAAAAATGACTATTTGCAGGTATGGAGACAAGATCTAGCTAATGCTAAGAAAGCCTTTATTTGTTTAAAAAGGATTAATCAAAAACAAATTGAAATGTTGAATGAAATGGTAAAATTTAGTCAGATTTCCCTTACTTTGGATAAAAAGCAGAGAAATTGTGACTATAAACTTTTATCAAATAAAGTCGATTTTAAGTTAAAAGAACAAATTGGTAATAATATTTGTGTTTTTGATCAAAAAATTTGTTGGTATGGTGATTTAAACTTTGGGGGAAATTCTTATAAGAATTCATCAGCTATTCGATTAGTAAATACTGAATTAGCTAAAAAGATTACTAGTTCTAAATATCAAATATGATGAAATGAGTATCACTTTTATTAGAGTAGAAAATTAGATTGATAAAAAAAACAAGTAATTTCTAACTTTTTTAGAGAAGGGAGTTACCTGGCTTTTTACACATATAAAATTTAAGATATAAACAGATATAAAACTTGAGTAAAGATATAAACAGATATAAAATTAAATTAGAAATATAAAATAGAGGAAAAGAATATGAAAAATCCTTTTAATCCAAGTTTTGGTATTCAACCAACTGTGTTATTAGATCGCGAAGAAGTACAATCAAAATTGGTTAAAGACATTAAAGCGCTTGATACTCCTTATCGAACTACTTTGATTTATGGAAATCGTGGAGTTGGAAAAACAGTTTTTATGAATTCTGTTGGAAAGCAGATTGATCAAGATCCGACGTGGATAACTATTCACTTAATTATTGGAGATAATATGGTGGGACGTTTGGCTGAAATGATTTACCAACAATCAACAAATAAAATCAAAAAAGTATTCGACTAACTCTCCGATATTAATTTTGAAATAGGCGGATTAGGCTTAAAATTCACTCTTAATGATAAACAAACATCAAATTATCAACTTGTATTAAAAAAAATGTTAAAAATATTAGACAAAAATAACCAGAAAGTATTGGTAATGATTGATGAAGCTCAAGAGGTAACGGGAATGGTTGAATTAGCATCAGTATATCAAGTCATGATTAGTGAGGGGTTACCAATCTCAATAATCATGACTGGATTACCCAAAAATGTTCAAGAATTGCAAAATAATCATGTATTAACTTTCTTATTACGTAGTGGAAGAATAAGTCCTTCTCCACTGAATTACTATGATATCAGAGCGCAATACCAACAAGCATTGAAAGTACGAGATCCGGAAATTTCGCCAGAAGTGGTTCGTCGCGCCGCTCTTCTTTCAGACGGATATGCATATGCCTTTCAATTGCTTGGTTATCTTTTATGGGAATCACCGGATAAACACATTACGATGAAAACTATAGATAGTATCCAGCCAGAGTATCAAGCCCAATTAAGTCGAAATGCTTATAGTAAGATGCTTGAAGAATTATCTATTATGGATCAGCAATTTGTTATTACTATGGCTAAAGCTTCTGAGTACCCTGTTTCAACTAGTTGCTTAAGAACAAAATTAAAGAAAAAGCCTGGTTATATTGGAATGTATCGTCGGCGGTTAATGGATAGTCAACTCATAACACCAGCAGGATATGGAAAGCTAAAATTTACGCTGCCATTATTTAAGCAATTTTTACTTGATGATGGTCAGTATTTAGTTAATTATAGTTAATAATTTTAAGAAGAATGTTTATCTTTTATGAATATCCTATAACCAATTCTCTAAAAAATAATTAATCCCGTTGAAGGTACCTATCTATCGCTATGGTGATTTTATATAATGAATTTGGAAACGTTTTTGTTAAAAATCGAAAGTTCAAAGATAAGGGAGGCCAGTTATGAACAGAAATCAACATCGGAAGCCGTTTTATCGTCGACCATGGTTATGGATAATAGTTATTTTATTATTAATTGGTAGCGGATGGTTCATTAGTAGTCGTAATCAGGCACAGGAGACTCAAGAGGATGCAGTAGTTAAAACAACTAAAGAATCGGATAAGAAGAAAAAATCGACAAAAGAATCTAAAAATAAAGAAAAAACTAGTTCTGTCATCAAATCTTCCAGCAGTAAGGAAAGTCAACGGGGGTCTTCGATAATCGGCCAGCAATCTCAGCAACCGAATGATGAGAAGAGCTATTCAAATAATAGTAGTCCAACGATTCCTTCAACAACTCAACAGCCTAATGATGGAAATACAGCCCCCGCGAGTGGTAAAGAACCAGAGCCGTGGGTTGATCCGGATAACTATGAACCAAATTCAATTATTGGTGATCGTTCAACAATGTATTGCTACTTACCGGGGCAATATCCATATCCTGGGATTGCTCCTGAAAATGTCGTTTATTTTGATTCATTAGCTGATGCTCAGGCAGCTGGATATCGGACCCATCAATAAAAGAGCTGTGACATAAGTTAGGTCACTTCCATAAAATACGAACAGCGCAGTACAACAATGGCCTTCAGCGTCCGGCAAAGTCGAACGCTGAAGGCCTATTGTTGCTTGCGGGGGCTCCCAGAGGCTAGCTTCGCGTCGAAAAACGAAGTCACGAGTGACTTCTGTCTCGCTCCCTTTATTAACCGAGAAACTTATCATATTCATCATCAGTTAAATTATATTTTTCCATAACTTTTTGTTTAATGATCTCTGGTTTAATATTGAGTTCATAGAGAGAGTCAATTAACTTTTTAATATCTTCCCTTTTTGCTTTTGCCATTCCTTCTTCTCGTGCTTCCATTTTAGCGTCCATCAAGTTTAATTCGTACTTCATAAAGCCATTTCTCCTTTCTGGATCTTGTTTGACTTTATCAATTTCGTCTTGAATCTGTGCAATAAATCTATTCTTATTGTCGCCTTGATTGCACATTAAAGCAAGGAAGTTCTTAATCGGTTCATCATTTTTATCAAATTTTTTAGCAAGAGCATTGAAGATAACGACTGTCCGATTATCACCAAATTTCAAGTTATGGTCTCTAGTACAAGTAAGATTAAATTCATATCGTGCCCATCCCTGCTTAAAATAATCAAAATTACAAAACATAATAATATAAGTAGGGTAATTATTGAGTACTGAGTAATTATTTTCAGGTCTTAATAGCTCATGATCAACCTGTTCTTGGTAATAACGTAACCGTGCTGGTATGTTATTTTGATTATTAACTTGCATCTCAATGACAATGATATTATTTTTATTATCACGAACATAAACGTCAAAGCGAACACGATGGGCACTAACAATATTAATATCTTTTTGGGTGTCTAACTGGATAATCTGTTTTGCTTTAATGTTTGGCAGGGCTTTATTAATTAACTCTAAACAAATTTCTTTATTTTGCATTATTAGTCCAAACATTGGATCACTAGTAATTGTCATCTTTTGCCATTTGTCATAGATTAAGGCAATTTGTTCTTCTCGTGATAGATTATTCATAAATTTACTCCTTATGTTATTTTTGCTTCTAAAGGAATATATACGTAAATAATCTAATTTTACAGCAAAAATTTAAGCTCACTTACTTTGAATTGCCGCCAGTTTTTCATTATCAATCGAAACCGGTAAAACAATTGAGAGCAATTTTATTAAGATAATATCCATCCCACCGATAAATATAATTGTCAATAAGGTAACGAAGATTTGAACAAGCAAAAGGTGCAAACCACCACCAAATAAAAGCCCATTAGGTACTAGATGACTGATCTGATGGCTAGCAAAAATACCAGTTGCAATACTTCCCCAGATACCACTAACCCCATGGCAACCGAATGCATCAACAACATCATCAATTGGCAGTTGTGGTTTGATCTTAGTAATAAAGTATTGGCTAACGATTGTACCGACTATTCCAATAATCATTGAACCACCTAGTGTAACGTAGCCTGCTCCAGGAGTGATTGCTACTAAACCGGTAATTGCACCATTACAGACTCCAGCAAGGGTAACATGATTAAACTGATAACGATCCAATAACATCCATGTTACCATTGCACTTGAACATGAGATGGTCGTTGTTAACATGGCTTGCACGGCCGTATCATTAACGGCGAGGGCCGAACCAGCGTTAAAGCCATACCAACCAATCCATAAAAGGGCTGTTCCAATTAATACCCACGATAAATTATTGCGTTGAGAATGAACATCTTTCCGTCGACCAACCCAGGCTGAAAGGATTAAGGCCGTTATCCCCGCATTTACATGAACAACTAATCCACCAGCAAAGTCAACTGCCCCTAATCTTGCCAATAGTCCATGTGGAGTCCAAACCATATGGACAAGGGGGTAGTAAACAAAGATAGACCAGCAAATGGTAAACATTACTAAAAAATTAAAGCGTCCGTGGCCGACGACCGATCCACAAAAGATTGCCGGGGTAATAATTGCAAACATCATCATAAACATTGTATAATCGCCGATTGGAATACCGGTTTTAGTGATAGCATCGATTGGCACATGAATCATTAATACATTATTTAAATTCCCGACTATTCCCCATTGGTTACCGGAAAATGAAAGAGAATAGCCTACTGTAATCCAGAGAATCACGGCTAAGCCACACATCATAAAAACAGTTAGCAACATGTTATTAGCATGGCGCCGATTGACTAGACCACCATAGAAAAAAGCCAGTCCTGGTGTCATCAATAACACGAGAATACTGGCGATCATGATAAATAATGTATTAACTTTTAACATGTAGACCACCTCCTAATAATTAAAGGCTAATCTATCATTCTTGAATGGATCATACAATAGGTTAGACAAAATACTGTTAAATTATTAGTTGAATTCGCTTTCATGATGAAAGAGGATAAGTATTAATTGAGTTTTGATTAATATTTTTATGCGACGAAACAAAACGTTTGTACTATTTTCACTACTTAAGTTACACTTAATTCAATAATGTAAGAATCTGGAAGGATGAACATGAAAAAGTATGATGATATTCTGATCGGATCAGGGCCAGCTGCCTATAAAATGGCTAATCTTTTGGCTAAAACCGACCGTAAAGTATTGGTAATCGAGGGCTTCGAATATGGAGGCACTTGTCCTAATTATGGATGCGAGCCCAAAATTTTTCTGGAGGGAGTAGCCCGGACTGTTCTCCAATCTCAGCAACTTCTTGGTCGAGGGATCAGTCAACCAGCAAAATTAGATTGGAAAGCATTAATGCAGACTAAGCTTAAGCGGTTTGATCCATGGCCAGGTGAAACTCGCGATATTATTAAAAAAAATCATGATATTGAAGACGGCTACGCAAGTTTTGTAGATAACCATACTATTACTGTAAACGGTCATCAATACCAGGCCGATCATATTATCATTGCGACGGGGCAAACACCAAATATTCTGGATATTCCTGGTAAAGAATATCTTCATACCAGTTATGACCTCCTCTCGTTAAAAGAACTTCCACAACGGATTACGATAATCGGTGCTGGCTTTGTGGGCTTAGAGTTAGCAACCCTTGTAGCAGCTGCTGGCGCTGAAGTAACAATCGTTGTTCATTCTGACCGCGTCCTTCGTGAATTTACCAAGGCGGAAGATGAAGCGCTAGTTAATGCGATGAAGCAACGGGGAATAAAATTTAGCTTTAATACTGATACCCAAAAAGTAAGTCAAGGGAAAGATGGCTTGCTCGTTACAACTAATCATGGTGAAGTACAGGCTGACTATGTACTTGATGCAACCGGTCGTCATCCAAATATCGAAAAATTAGCGTTTGAAAATACTGATATTGAATATGATCGTCATGGTATTAATGTCGACGGTCACTTAATGACAACGGTTGACAGTGTGTACGCAGTTGGAGATGTTGTTAATCGGAAACAACCTAAATTAACACCGGTCGCTGAATTTGAGGGTCAATATCTTTTTGACTATTTAACAGGTAAAACGGATCAAGATATTATTTACCCGACAATTGGTCAAGCAGCCTTTACATTCCCAGAGGTTGCCCGTGCCGGTGTTAATCCAGATGATGTCGCTGGTGACTCACAATATCAAGTTAAGACAGTTTCACTAAATATGGTAGCCTTTACGCGGGCCAAAACGATCAAATCAGTACCATTACCTTAGTCTTTAAAGATCAGCAATTGGTAGGGGCAAGTGAAATTGGCGATTATGCGGCTGATGATATTAATAACTTCTTGCCAATTATTGGTTTGAAGATTAATGGGGATGAGTATCGCCAAAAAGTAATGGCGATTTATCCAACGTTAGGTGATAAGGTTGCTGGATTGTTGCCTTAAGTAATGTAAGTGGGAATTAGTCTCCTTAATAAGAAAGTGTGTGCAAACAGTCTTAATAGAAAAAGGAGTTTGAGTAATGAAATTTTCAAAACAGCTTCATCAGCAGTTTCTAACTATCAATAGTATGGATGAGGGATTGTCGAATGACTAATAACGATACAAGGATAGAATTAGTAACGACAGTAACTCCTGAACATTGGGATTTGCTTCTCAGTGCTGATCCAAGTAAGAAATTAGTTCAAAATTATCTGCAATCAGGGATGCTTTTTGCACAGTCTAAAGATGGTCATCCCATTGCTGTAATGGTTTTGCAAGAACTTACATCGGATAAATTAGAAATAAAGAATATTGCTGTTGATCCACGGCTTGAAAATCACGGAATAGCAACCAGGCTATTGCAGGATGCCGTTCACTTTGCAAAGGTACATCATTATCAACAATTGCAAATTGGCACTGGGAGTACGAGCTTTAAGCAGTTATACCTTTACCAGAAAATAGGTTTTCGCGTTACTGGGATTAAAAGGAACTTTTTTGTTAAAAATTACGGACAACCTATTCACGAAAATGGTCTATTGTTACGGGACATGTTGGTGCTAACATTAGCTATCTCAGATTATTATTCCTGAAATTGGCCGTTTCACTATCTTAGTCATATAGTACAATACAAATACAAACTTAAAAGTTAGGGTATTATCAATGACTATATTTGTAATTCTATTAATCTATAAATTCATTAAAGGAACATTTGAATATGAAAAGGTAACACGATTTGAGCTAATAATTATCCCAGTGTATTCTGCAATTATGATGGTCTTGAGCTTAGAAAACGTAAGATCTTTAACGGCAGCTGGACTTACAATTATTCTTCTAATCTTAGGAGCTTCGATTGGCTTTCTACAGGCAAGTAAAACGCAGATTAAAGACACTAATAAACTAGATTCCCATCAACGACCAATTTTGAAGGTTAAAAGGAATTGGCCGTATCTTGTGGGCTGGCTTGTTTCATTTGCAATTGGCATCAGTGTTGAGGTATTTTATGGGGCCCATATTAATGCTACGGAAATATCACATGAACTGTTTGAAGAGGTTCTTAAAGACTTATCCACAATCGCATTTTTCCGTAGTCACAACGCCTGGTTCATCTGGGTGTTAAATGTCGCAACTAGTTTTACTTATGGGGCCTGCTTAATGGTTCGCTATCCCAAGATTAGAGAAGCAGTGCGGCGAAAGAAATAAAGTGACCAATACAAGATCTTATTAAAGTAAACCTAAATATGCTAAACTTTAGTAAGAGTATGTGATTTAGGAGGAGTCATCTAATGGAATTACAAGATGCAATTAATCAACGCCATTCAATTCGTCAATTTACGGACAAACCCGTTGAAAAGAAAATGATTACTAAAATTGTTGAATTAGCTCAACGTGCTCCATCATGGGTAAACTCTCAACCTTGGCAAGTATATTGTGCGATGGGCGATACATTACAAGAAATTAAGAATGCTTATCGTGATCAAGATATTGCAGGTAACCAAGGGAATTCAGATTTGCCAGTGATGAGCCGTGAAGATTGGGCACCGCAAACCCAAGATAATATGAAGCAATGGCGGCATGGAATTGTTCATCATTTTGCTAATTTCGATGAGGCACATGAAAAGATGACAAATGCCAGCAATACTTTATATGATTCGCCAGTAATTCTTTATATTACTATTCCTAAAGCTTCACCAGATTGGTCGATTTTTGATGCGGGCTTATTTGCTGAAAACATCATGTTAGCAGCAACTGCTTATGGTTTAGGAACGATTCCAACCTATAACAGTGTTCGTTTCCCAGCTATTCTTCATCAAACTTTAGATGTGCCAGACGATGAACGGTTTATTGTTGGTATCTCGCTTGGATATTCGGCTGATACGACAATTAATAGCTACCATTCAGAGCGTCGTCCTGTAAATGAAATTTTACATTTTAACTAAAGAGGAAGAGTATAATGATTGCCAGATTTAATTACTTTTCGCCTTTAGGAATAATTAAGATTCAAGCAGATGCGATTGGGATCACTGAAGTAAAATTTGTTGATCAATCTGAAAGGGACAATCTTAATCCTAATTATCCGGCAATTAAAGATGCCGTTAGATGGTTAGATGATTATTTCCTGGGAAATGTTCCTTTAACATATCCCCAGTTCCATTTGAACGGTACAGACTTTCAACAAAGAGTTTGGCAACAATTAAGACAGATTCCTTATGGGACAACGGTGACTTATGGGCAACTAGCTCAGAGACTTAATAGTAGTCCACGGGCAGTAGGGAATGCTGTTGGTAAAAATCCAATTTTACTGTTTATCCCATGTCATCGTATTCTTGGACAAAATGGTAAATTAACGGGCTATAGCGGTGGCCTTGAACGCAAAAAGAAATTGTTAGCAATTGAGAATATTAAGCTCTAGTAATAAAAAGACGTGGGTGAGAAAAAAGTGTTTTTTCCACTCACGTCTATCTTTTTATGCTTTCCATTTAATTGAAAAATCATTCAATTTGCTTTTATCCTTAAAATATTTTTTGACTTTTGGTACAACTTCTTTTCCATAAATTTCAATTGCTTTTAATACATCTTTATGGGGCATTGAGGCAATTGGCAAGTGGAGGTAGAAACGCTTTAAACCAAGCGATTCCATCATTTTAATGATATTCAGCCGGAAATCCCGTGACTTTAGTCATGGGATGGAAGGCCCTATCAAGCTCCGTAAGGAGCTTTTTTCATCTCATTGTATTTTTGATCGTTTATATATTTCTCGACTACTTCTTTACTCATATTACCTAACGTGCTCATGTAGTAACTAGGCGACCATAAATGACCACCCCAGTATTGGGACTGCCGAATTTCCGGGTGTCGATGCAAGAAAATAAAGGCGCTTCTGCCTTTGAGCACTTTGATGGCGCTAGTCGGTGCCTTGCTAGGTGGAAAGTTAATTAAGACATGAACATAGTCAGGCATAACTTCCATTTTCTCAATTACGATTTCGTTATCCTCAGCTACTTGCCATAGGATCTCCTTCATTTCGTTCGATAACTCATCAGTAGTAAAAGTTTTATGACGATATTTAGTAACCCAAATTAGATGGAAATGGAAGTTATAGATATATCGTCTGGTATATACTGCATCTTTGATTTTATCTTTACTCATTTTATTGACCTCTATATTTATTATCATTGACATGTGATACAATATTATTATATCAATAAAGGAGGTGAAATTAAATGAAGTCAATGGCAAAAATAAAATATCATTATGGCCTGAAAATGCGTTGCTATCCTAGTGACCAACAAAAGCAGTTGATTAAAATTAATAGTGACGCTAGTCGCTTTATTTATAACGAAATGGTTGCGATCGGTAAGGAACTAATACAACTTCGCAGAGTTAAGTTGCCAATTGACACAGTTCAGGATCGTA
>NZ_LN887348.1:0-459 GCF_036621895.1 Limosilactobacillus reuteri subsp. porcinus | reverse complement strand
GCAGAAGACGGCATACGAGATTATATTGATGACCTGGTTGTAAATTACTAACCTTAAATGTTACCTTAAAGCCAGAAGTTTCAGCAGTTTTTACTGTTGGGTAAGCTTTCGCAACATCTGGACGGGAAATTAGATCAACTTTTGCAGATGCAACTTGTTGACCAGCGGTTTGGTCAAATAAAATTACATAATGGTTAGTTTGTAATTCAGATAGATCAGTAGCATTCCAACCAGTTACTGTCACTTCACCATTTTTACTAATATCAAATGAATCTAAATAACCCTGATTACTTTGGTTAGCAGGAGCAATTGATTGTGGAGCAAACCAGTAAGTAACATAATCACCTTCGCCATTATCTGCATTGCTGTAACGACTAAGAATTTGGTATTGATGAGTGTAATCTAGATCACCAATATTAAATGTCACGTCAAAGCCAGAGTTATTTGCCCCAACTACTT
>NZ_LN887347.1:0-7512 GCF_036621895.1 Limosilactobacillus reuteri subsp. porcinus | reverse complement strand
TTTGACGGGTGGTTATGATTTGGCATAGATTAAATTTAATAAGTATTGCTAGTTTATATTCAGATTTTTGACCATAGAGCAAATTTAACCGAATTTTGATAAAAAAGGCTAAATTAAGTTAATGCGCTCAGAAAGGCTAATAACGCAAAATTAGGCCGAATAATGTGGTATAATAGAATTACAAAAGTAGGTGAAAAAAATGGAAGAAAAGTCAGTGTTGATTGATAGTCCATTTATTACACTCGGCCAGTTACTCAAAGAAGAGGGGATTATTCCTACTGGCGGAGCAGCTAAATGGTTTCTAAAAGAAAATACTGTATTAGTAAATGATGAGCCAGATGATCGGCGGGGACGCAAATTGTATCCCGAAGATAAGATTCAAATTCCTGACCACCAATTACTTGTTATTAAGAGTAAGTAGGGATAAGCATGATTCTGACGGAATTGCATTTACATCACTTTCGAAATTATCAGGATCTAACCGTTCACTTCAACCCTGGAGTGAACGTTTTAATTGGTCATAATGCACAGGGTAAAACGAATATGCTAGAGGCAATCTATGTTCTTTCCCTGACCAAGAGTCATCGAACAAGTAATGACCATGAACTTATTAATTGGCAAGAAAAATCAGCTCTAATAAGTGGCACGGTAGAAAAAAGTATTGGCAAGGTTCCGCTTGAATTACAATTCTCAAGTAAAGGAAAAAAGGCAAAGGTAAATCATTTAGAACAGGCGCGATTATCACAGTATGTGGGTCAACTAAATGCAATATTATTTGCCCCTGAGGATTTGTCGTTGGTAAAAGGCTCCCCAGCTTTACGCCGCCACTTTATGGATCGAGAGTTTAGCCAGATGAGTAGCAAATACCTCTACAATGCAGGCCAATATCGCACACTCTTACGACAAAAAAACAAATATTTAAAGCAACTAAAATATAAGCAACAAACTGATCGCGTCCTTTTAGGAGTCCTATCTGATCAGCTTGCTGCTTTTGGTGCGGAAGTAATTATTGCCCGTCAACATTTTTTAAAGCACCTTGAAGGATGGGCAGCTGATTTGCATCAAGAAATTTCACTAAATAAGGAATCATTACGGCTTGAATACGTTAATCAATTAAAGGTTAATGATGAGACTACTGTTGAAGAGGCTTATCAGGCCCTTTTTAAGTTATATCAAGACAACGAACAGCGTGAAATTGAGCAGGGGACAACAATTTACGGCCCCCATCGTGATGATATCCGCTTTCTGGTAAATGATAAAAATGTACAGGCTTTTGGATCGCAAGGACAACAGCGAACGACAGCACTATCAGTAAAACTAGCAGAGATTGATTTGATGAAAGAGCAAACAGGCGAGTATCCATTATTATTATTGGACGATGTGTTATCGGAACTAGATACGATTCGACAAACACACCTGTTAACAGCCATTCAGAATAAAGTTCAAACATTTTTGACGACAACTAGTCTGAGTGATGTTGCTCGCCAGCTAATTAATGAACCCACGATTTTTGAAATTGAGCACGGCACTTTGAATAAGGAGGAAGTAAAGTGAGCAACGAACAACAAAAAGAAACCAAGATGGAATTGGCTAGTGAATACGATGCTAGTCAAATTCAGGTTTTAAAGGGATTGGATGCAGTTCGAAAGCGTCCCGGAATGTACATTGGTTCCACTTCAGCCCAGGGACTTCATCACCTTGTTTGGGAAATTGTCGATAACGGAATTGATGAAGCCTTAGCAGGATTCTGTGATGAAATTAATGTTGTAGTTAATCCAGATAACAGTATTACTGTTAAGGATAATGGTCGTGGAATTCCAGTTGATACGCAAAAAGAAACTGGAAAGTCAGCCTTAGAAACGGTCTTTACTGTTCTGCACGCCGGAGGAAAATTTGGCGGCGGCGGATATAAGGTTTCTGGAGGTCTTCACGGGGTAGGGGCTTCTGTTGTAAATGCCTTATCTACTGAATTAGATGTTAAAGTTGCTCGTCAAGGTAAACGTTACTACATGGATTTTGATCATGGTCATGTTAAGTCTGCAATGAAGGTAATTGAAGAAGGACTTCCAGAAACTGAGCATGGTACAACCGTTCACTTTAAGCCGGATCCAGAAATTTTCCGTGAAACAACGACTTACAATATTAAAACTTTAACTGATCGTTTAAGAGAGTTAGCTTTCTTAAATAAGGGACTTAAAATCACGATCGAAGACTTACGACAAGCAGATCATGAACGGAAAGAATTCCATTATGAAGGTGGTATTCGTCATTATGTTGAATACCTTAATGAAGATCAAAATGTTTTATTTGATCCACCAATTTACGTGGAAGGTAAAGAAAATGATATTACTGTTGAAGTTTCCTTACAATATACAGATTCATATCGTAGCAACTTACTAACTTTTACTAACAATATTCATACTTATGAAGGTGGAACTCATGAGACCGGATTTAAGATGGCTCTTACACGCGTTATTAATGACTACGGCCACAAAGCAGGTGTCTTAAAGTCGAATGAGACCTTATCAGGAGACGACGTACGGGAAGGTTTAACTGCTGTTGTCTCCATTAAGCACCCTGATCCGCAATTCGAGGGACAGACTAAGACTAAGTTAGGAAACTCAGATGCACGAACAGCGACTGACCATGTCTTTGCGGCAACATTTAACCGGTTCTTATTAGAACACCCAGACGAAGCGCGGCAAATTATTGAAAAAGGTCAACTCGCTTCCAAAGCACGGGTAGCTGCTAAACGTGCCCGGGAAGTTACCCGTAAAAAGAGTGGTCTTGAAATTAGTAATTTACCAGGTAAGTTAGCGGATAACACAAGTAAGGATCCAGAAATTTCAGAATTATTTATTGTCGAGGGTGATTCTGCCGGTGGTTCAGCAAAGCAAGGACGTTCGCGACTCACCCAGGCAATCCTTCCAATTCGCGGAAAGATCTTGAATGTTGAAAAAGCAACTCTTGATCGAGTCCTAGCTAATGACGAAATTCGTTCTTTATTTACCGCTCTTGGAACAGGATTTGGTGATGACTTTGATATTACAAAGGCTAATTACCATAAATTAATTATCATGACTGATGCGGATGTTGATGGTGCCCATATTCGGACATTACTGTTAACCTTGTTCTATCGCTTTATGAAACCAATGATTACGCATGGGTATGTTTATATTGCACAACCGCCGCTATATCAAGTTCGGCAAGGTAAATTTGTAAAATACATTGACTCTGATGAAGAACTAGAACAGGTTGTAAGCTCACTGCAACCAAGTCCTAAGCCAGTTATTCAACGTTACAAAGGGCTAGGTGAAATGGATGCTGAGCAATTATGGGAAACAACAATGGACCCAGAAAATCGACACCTATTACGAGTAAAACTAGACGACGCAGAACAGGCTGATAAGATTTTCCCAATGCTAATGGGAACCAAGGTCGGACCACGGCGCGACTTTATTGAGCAAAATGCTAAGTTCGTTGAAAACCTTGACCTGTAATTAACTGTTGTTTACTGCTAACGCAAAAAAGGAGGAACGACATTGGCTGAACAAGATATGCCTAATCGGATCACGGATGTAAATCTTACGAGTCAGATGAAAAACTCATTCTTGGATTATGCAATGAGTGTTATTGTTTCACGTGCGCTTCCAGACGTCCGTGATGGATTAAAACCGGTACAACGCCGGATTCTATATGGAATGAATGAATTAGGGGTTACTCCAGATAAACCTTACAAGAAGTCAGCCCGGATTGTCGGAGATGTAATGGGTAAATTCCACCCTCATGGTGACTCTTCAATTTATGAAGGACTTGTGCGAATGGCTCAAGACTTTAGTTACCGTTACATGCTTGTTGATGGTCACGGTAATTTCGGGTCGGTTGATGGTGATGGAGCGGCCGCCATGCGTTATACCGAAGCAAAGATGAGCAAAATTGCAGTTGAAATGCTTCGGGATATCAATAAAAATACTGTTGATTTCCATGATAACTATGATGGTACTGAAAAAGAACCGGATGTATTACCAGCTCGTTTTCCTAATTTATTAGTTAACGGTGCCTCAGGGATTGCCGTGGGGATGGCTACTAATATTCCAACCCATAATTTGGGTGAGGTTATTAATGGCCTGCATATGTTAATGAATAACCCTGATATTACAACGGAAGGACTAATGAAGGCTATTCCTGGTCCCGACTTTCCAACTGGTGGAGTAGTAATGGGTAAGTCCGGTATTCGTAAAGCTTATGAAACCGGTCGGGGAACTATTATTGTTCGAGCAAAAGTTGATATTGAAGAACAGAAGAATGGTAAGCAACGGATCATTGTTCACGAAATTCCATACATGGTTAATAAGGCAAAGTTAATTGAACGAATTGCTGAATTAGCTCGAAATAAAGATATTGATGGAATTACTGATGTTAACGATGAAACTGACCGTGACGGAATGCGAATTGTAATTGATGTTCGTCGTGATGCCAGTGCTGAAGTTATCTTGAATAATCTTTACAAGATGACCTTGATGCAAACAACTTTTAACTTCAATATGCTAGCAATTGTTAATGGTGCTCCAAAGATTTTAAGCTTGAAACAAATCTTGCAATATTATCTGGAACACCAAGAATCAGTTGTACGACGACGGACAGAATTTGAATTAAAGAAAGCCCAAAATCGTGCGCACATTGTTGCCGGATTGCGGATCGCTTTAGACCATATTGATGAGATAATTAATATTATTCGTAATTCACAAACAAGTGAAGTAGCGAAAAATGAGTTGATGAATAATTATGGTTTATCAGATCGACAGGCCCAAGCTATCCTCGATATGCGGCTAGTTCGGTTGACTGGCCTAGAACGGGAAAAGATAGAGGATGAGTACCAAAAATTAATGGCAGCAATTGCTGATTACAAGGATATTCTTGCTCATCGTGAACGGATCAATCAAATCATTTATGATGAATTGATGGAAATTCAAAAACGTTTTGGGGATGAACGGCGGACTGAGCTTCAAGTTGGTGATATTACCAATATTGAAGATGAAGACCTAATTGAAGAAGAAGATATTATCGTTGCCTTGACCCACAATGGATACATTAAACGTCTTCCGGTTGATGAATTTAAGTCTCAGCATCGTGGCGGCCGTGGTGTTAAGGGAATGGGAGTTCATAAAGATGACTTTATTGAACAACTAATTTCTAGTTCAACTCATGATATGTTGCTCTTCTTTACTAACTCAGGAAAAGTATACTCAATGAAGGGGTATGAAGTTCCTGAATATGGTCGGGCTGCTCAAGGAATTCCAATTATTAATCTTCTTGGAATTAATAATAAAGAGAAGATTAGTGCTGTAATCAATGTTTCACATGAAACTAACGATGATGATAAATACCTCTTCTTTACTACCAAGCTAGGAACCGTTAAGCGAACAGCAGTAACAGAATTTAAGAATATTCGAAGCAATGGATTAAAGGCGCTCAACCTTCATGAAAACGATGAATTGATCGATGTAGAAGTTATTAGTGAAGATCAGCCAATGATTATTGGTACTCATAATGGGTATGCGCTTAGCTTTAAATCATCGGTTGTTCGATCAATGGGACGAAGCGCAGCAGGAGTTCGTGGAATTCGTTTACGAGATGAAGACTACGTAATTGGTGCGGCCCCTCTTAATTCTGATAGCAAGGTTCTTGTAATTAGTGAAAATGGTTTTGGAAAGCAAACGCCTGCTTCTGAATACCCAATCAAAGGACGGGGAGGACTAGGCGTTAAGACAGTTAATGTTACTGCAAAGAATGGTCCATTAATTGGTTTAACGACTGTCAATGGTGATGAAGATATTATGTTAGTTACCGACCAGGGAGTAATTATTCGTTTTGGCATTGAAAGTGTATCGCAAACTGGACGATCTGCGGTTGGTGTTCACTTAATTAAGATGGATAATGGTGCCCGTGTTGCTACAATTGCAAAGGTGGATAAAGAGGTCGATGAGGAAACTGAAGAAGCTACTAACAATTCCTCACAAGAAGAAAGTCAACCAACAGAAAATTAAAAAAATAAAGTGAAAAAGTAGATATTTTACGTATATATAGTTATAGTGACCGCAACATTTAGGATTTCTTGTTAGATGTTCCTTGTTTTAAATAGAATTTTATGCTATATTTTATGTCTGTGAGTATACGTAATGACGTCTACTTTCCTTGTTCTTCTCAAATAGCGAGAAGAGCCAGAGTCCATAAGGAGGTGTAACATTCATGGAAACACGCAAATATGAAATTACTTACATCATTCGTCCTGATATCGAAGAATCTGCAAAGAGCGAATTGGTAGACCGATTCGACAAGATCTTGGCGGACAATGGTGCAACTATCGCTGATTCAAAGGATTGGTCAACTCGTCGTTTTGCTTACCCAATCGCTAAGTACACTGAAGGTACTTACCACGTGGTAAACTTAACTACTGATTCCGATCAAGCTTTAAACGAATTTGATCGTTTAGCTAAGTTCAGTGATGATATCCTACGTCACATGATTGTTAAGCTTGATGCTTAATTAATTTGTCAATAAAGTAAAGAGAGGAGAAAGATCTATGCTTAATCGTGCAGTCTTAACTGGGCGTTTAACAAGAGATCCCGAGTTGCGGTACACAACCAGCGGGACAGCAGTTGTTTCATTTACGTTAGCTGTTGATCGGCAATTCCGAAACCAAAATGGTGATCGTGATGCTGATTTTATCAATTGCGTTATTTGGCGTAAATCCGCTGAAAACTTTAGTAACTTTACGCATAAGGGTTCACTTGTTGGAATTGAAGGGCGTATTCAAACCCGGAATTATGAAAACCAACAGGGTAACCGTGTGTATGTTACCGAAGTTGTTGTAGATAATTTTGCATTGTTAGAACCTCGTCAAAATGGTGGCATGAACCAATCAGGGGTTCAACAACCATTTAACAGCAACCAACAATCGTTTGGTGCTCAGGCTCCACAATATGGCAGTCAACCACAACCTGGAAATAATGCTCCTCAAAGTAATCCGTCACCAAGTATGGACAATGGTTTCGATCCCAATCAAAATGCTGGCAACCAGTTCCCTGGAAGCAGTGATGATGGTGGTCAATCCATTGATTTAGCTGATGACGAATTACCATTCTAAATAAATTTTTACTCAGAATAGGAGGGTAATTTCATGGCACAACAACGTCGGGGCGGACGTCGTCGCCGTAAGGTCGACTTCATCGCCGCAAACCACATCGAATACATCGATTACAAAGACACTGATTTATTACGTCGGTTCATTTCTGAACGTGGTAAGATCTTACCACGTCGGGTTACTGGTACTAGTGCTAAGAACCAACGTAAGTTAACTATCGCTATCAAGCGTGCACGGATCATGGGTCTTTTGCCATTCGTTGCAGAAGACTAGTTTCCGCAAGAATAAAAAATAATAGAGGCTGGGAAAAAACTCCTAGTCCAAAATAAAAACTGGATGATGAATTTTTTGAACAATTCATCATCCGG
>NZ_LN887346.1:0-1109 GCF_036621895.1 Limosilactobacillus reuteri subsp. porcinus | reverse complement strand
CCAGGTCTAAAGACATTAATAATGGGAGTGGGGTAGAAGTCAGAGGTGACTTCTACCTCACTCCCATTTATAAGTCTACTAACCGATGTTTAATTGCATAGTGGAGAAGTTCTGCATGTGAAGCAAGGTTTAATTTTTGCATAATCTTTGTCTTATGGGCTTCAACAGTTTTAGGGGATATAAACATCTTAGTAGCAATTTCTTTGTTAGTATATCCGAGAACAATTAACGGTAAGATTTCTTGCTCACGTTTCGAAAGAGCAACGTAATTTCCTAAATCGAAGTGCGGAGAACCGCCTTTGATAACTAATAAATCTTTCTTCGTTACCATAATATTATTGTCTAAGTATTTTTCACCATTAATAGCGTGTCTTAGGGCATGAACTAGTTCTTTTGGAGAGGAGCTTTTAAGGATATAGCTATTTGCGCCATTATAAATTGCCTGATTGATGTATTGAGGTTCATTACGAGAAGAAAAAATAATAATTTTGGTGTTAGGGAAATGTTCATGAATTCTTTTAATTGTGATCAGACCATTTTCACCAGGTGGCATCGCTAAATCCATAATAATGATATCAATGTCACCTTGTTCAGCCCGCAATGAGGCATCTATTCCGGTTGCTTCTTCAGCAATTACTTTAAAATTATCTAGTTGTTCAACCAGATTTTTAACTGCCATTCGAATGATTGGATAATTATCCGCCACAAGTACTCTATACATCAATAAACCTGCTTTCATTCTTAAAGTTATCTCTTCTTCAGTATCTTCTTTTTGCTAATTATTATCAAGATCCAAAAATTATTTTTTACACTTGCTGAAATAGTTTCAATAAACGGCTGGAATAATTGTGAAAATTTATTGCAGACCGCGAGAATAAAACTAATGCTGTAAAATAAAAGAGGATCATTGATGACATGACAACATCAATGGTCCACAGTAGAAGTATGTTGGCGAAAGTGATTGCAGAATCACCTTCGCCTTTTATTAGTGCGCCCGGCATGGGTATTAGCTAGGTGGTGAAAGTCCGCTATGGGCCGTAGTAGTCGGAACCATGAGCTGAGGACAAGGGTGTCCACCGTGAGGTGGAATCTGAAGGAAGTCTAAGGCA
>NZ_LN887345.1:0-59325 GCF_036621895.1 Limosilactobacillus reuteri subsp. porcinus | reverse complement strand
TAAGGAAGAAAGCCCGATATCACGGTACATTACCGCAATATTGGGCTTTCAAGTTTCAGTTAAAAAAATATATTTTACTTAGCATAATTATTTTCTCTTTAATTCCAGCTTTAGCGTTTAGAAAAATCACTTCATCATTCCACACCGATGGCCATTCTTTTTGCCAATTATACTCAACGACTAGGTGACGCCTTTTACCCCCCCCCAGATTTTTCTACGTTCTAAAAACTTAAACATTGTAATTCACCCCTCGTAATTTATTTATAGCAATTTAGTTTTATATCTAGCTGTCCTTTAAGCCAGAACTTTTTTCAATCTCATTAGCAACATAATCCTAAATTATTTTTAAGAAATAGCTAAACGATAAAACTATATTTTTGTCTTTGCTATAAGCTCTTGCTTTATCCATTGCATCAAGAACTACATCATCACTTAATTGACCTCTGAGCCCCTCTAAAGTAGTTCATTCCTCAAATTCTATTTTCCTCTGTTGGCTATTCGCTCTCTGACTTTATGGATCACTTCTGGATCTGCTTTTTTGCAGAGTTCTTCTTGCGATTTCTTACTCCACTCTGGCATTTGCTCATTACTTGATTTCCTAAAAGTATTAGTTATTTTTGCTTGTAAAGATTCATACGTTACATGTTCTTGTACATAGCGAGATAAGATTTTAACTAAATAGCTAAATGGCAATTCAACCTTAGGATCATTATTCTTACTCATAGCTTCTTTCATTGCACGAACAACTAGCCGTTCATCATTTAGCTGTTGTTTAAACTCATTAATTTGCTGAAGCTGATATTTATTAAATGAAATTTGATGAGTTGCTATAAAATTATTGATTATTTTTGAAGAAGATGAGGATTGATTATGTTCCTCTTCATCTTCATCTCTATTACATTCCATTCTATTCTCTTCTATTCTCTTCATCTTCTCTTCTGCCGTCCATGGACCGTCCAATGGACGTCCATTGGACATATTCTTATTACCTCCTTTCTTTTTTCCAGTATCCGCTCTAGGCTTTGCCTTTCTAATTGGTTCATCAGGTAATATTTCATGAAGTAAACTTTGATATTCTGAATCTTCTTTTCTATCTCGCCGTAACGTATTAGACTTTGACCAATCACACATATAAGAAACCAAATCATCGTTTAAAGGTCTAACAAATCCCTTAGCTACTAAAAGTTTATAGTCATCGTCAGAGGCTCCTACCATCCTCATAACGCTAAATGCTTGAACAATGCCATCATCATCAGTATTAGCCATTAACTGTGCATAAAGTCCTTGTGCTGAAAGTGGCATTTTAATAAATTTAGCTTGGCTCATAATTATTCTGTTAATCATTCTTCTATCTGCCATTTTCCTCACTCTTTCTTGTGTTAAGATAAAAGTGTAGATTGTTTTCATATCTGCACATTATCAGTTCTGTTGAGTTTTCATCACTACACGACAACTCAATAGAACTTTTTTCTATACTCTCAGCCCTCACTAGCTGAGAGTATTTTTTTATCATCAACATTACTAAGCTTTCCTTTCGTCTTTGATAATTCTTTCTAGTTATTAATTAATAATCACGCCGGACAGTTGTGCTTATCTTCTTTTTAATTTCTATGTTTTGCTAGAAAAGAGTCGACTTCTGATCGCTTATATCGTGTTACATTTCCAATTTTGACAAAAGGCAATTTAACTTCATCAGCCCACTTATCAAATGTCTTGTAAGATACCCCAACATACTTCGCCGTTACCTTTTTATTCATGTATGGTGGATAGCCACTTGTATTAACAAAGCTTTCCAATTCTTGATGTAACTGTTGAGAAATTGCTTCTCGTAATTGATTTTCAAAGGTTTCTGATGTTTCTAAGCTTAATTGCAACTCAACCACTCCTTTAAGGAATTCTGCTAGGTTACTTCCTGATGGTCTAAAAATTACGTCGTTTTATTTATGGGTAATTTATAAAATTAATTAGTTGATGTCTGATTTCTTCGATCGTGAACTAGCTCTGTGAGAAATAAGAGCATTCTGTAATACTTGTTTCCGCCTTTCTTTTTGTTTTTCCGTAAGGCGTACTTTCTTACTAATGGAAACCGTCCCTTTATCAATATCACCCTCCAGCATGATTAATTGACCTGCTGAGTTGTAACCTTTGCGTTGAGGACAAGTTACATACTTCTCATACTTCCTGGCATGCTTAGGCTCGTCCGTATAAATGTGCCACGTTTTTGTTTGACGGTCATAAGAAATAATCGTCTCACGTTCTTCTTGTGGGGCTGTTTTCATGTCCTGTTTAACTTCTGTCATTCTTTGTCACCTCCTTGTTTGTTCTGCGCAGCTACTACCGTGTGAGCATTCATAAACTCGTCAATAGCTTTTTTACTAATTCGTTTTGACCTTCCAATCATAATAACCGGCAGGCCCTCACGAATATAATTTTTTAAGCTTTTTTGTGACTTAAAGCCTAAATACTTCGTAGCCTGCTCTAAACTCATAAATTCTGGCACGCCTAATCACTCCTTTGAATACTTTTAGTATTTTATATACTGTAAGTATTATATAACATAATTTGGCATTTTCAATACTTAAAGTATTATTTGATGATTTTTATGGTATTATTATTGAAAGAAGGTGATATCCTTTGTATAGACTTAGAGAGCTAAGAAAAAAACATGGATTATCCTTGGCTCAACTTAGCGATAAATTAAATAGCAGAGGGCTTTCGATATCCTCTGACTCATTGAGTAAATATGAACGTGGAGAACGTGAACCAAAGCTTAAAACTTGGCAAAAGCTTGCTGATTTCTTTAATGTTTCCGTTGAGTACCTCATGGGACTTAGTGATACTCCAAATACTGAACCAAAATGGGACTTTTCAAAACCCTACAAAGATCCACCAGCCCACGGTTTAAGTGGTATGGCTGATGATAATAACCTACCCCTCACCATAAGTAGCCAATCGCTATTTTCAATGCTATACATGATTTACTCCAACCGCGCGTCTGATAACCCTGACGCCAAGTTTGCTGACACAAACGAAAAAATCAGGGAACTAAATAAACCTCAAAAAGAGCAAGTCATCAAAAGCTTTATTTCTTGGTTTGAAAACGAAGTAGATCGCTCTAAAGACATAGATTAACCTCTCAAGTGACATACATAATCACCTGCCGGACAGCTGTGCGATTATGGAGGTTAATCAACATGGCATCTTACCGGAAATATCAAACTAAAAAGGGACAACGTTGGATGGTTACAGTGTCATACACTGATAGATACGGAAAATATCGGCAAGTTAATAAAGCTGGTTTTAAACTAAAAAAAGAAGCCACCCAAGTTGCATTACAACTTGAAAATGAGCTTCAACAAAGAGATTATTTTGCAGATTCAAAGCTAACATTTCAGCAAGTATATACTAAATGGCTTAAGATTAAAGCTGACCTTAAACCATCTAGCTTAAACAATATTCATACAGTTATGCGAAACCACATTTCTCCGTTTTTCGGTGAAATGATCATTAGCAAAATCACAATTGATGATTGCCAAAATGCAGTTGAAAAATGGTATTTCCACCCTTACAAGAAATACTATCGCTTTTATTTATTGTTAAACAGCATTTTAGAGTTTGCTGTTGAGCGTAATTATATTCATACTAACCCTGCTCAAAAAGTTCATTTACCAAGAGCTGACCGCCAACCAGTGAAGACTTCTTCAAAAAAGCAATTCTACACACGTGAGGAGCTTCAAACTGTCTTAAAGGCAATGAAAGCTAACGCTCCAACGGAAATGTTCACTTTCTTTTGGCTTATTGCTAACTCTGGTTTACGCCGTGGCGAAATGTTAGGTTTGCAATGGCAAGATATTGATTTTGAAACTCATACTTTAAGAGTTCAACGCACACAGTCGTTTGGCGTTGGTAATAAATCAATTCTTAATTCGCCTAAAACAAAGAATAGCAAACGAACAATTTTTCTTGCTACGAAAACTGAAAAATACTTAAAAATTTGGCAATTAGAACAGGCAAAATACTTACTTTCTATCGGCCAAAATTCTCATAGAGCTAATTTGCCCGTATTCACCCGTATAAGCGATTCTAATATGATGTCAGTAAATTACCCATCACAATGGTTAAAACGCTTCTGTGAGGCTCACAGCGTCCCATATTTAGAAATCAAGGGGTGGCGACATACTTTTGCAACTCTTGGAATTGAAAATAATAATCTAACGGCTAAACAAGTTCAAGCAGAATTAGGTCACGCTTCCGCTGATACGACCTTAAACGTTTACGCTGGAATATCCGAAGAAGAAAAAGCGAGAACCGCTGACACAATGGCTAATTTAATCGCTTTTGATTAAGAATTTTCATTACAGAATTTTCAAAACTCTATTACAGAATTTTTTACAGAATTGTTGCCTACTAGGTACAATTCAATACATTTTACAAAACAAAAAAGACTGTCATTTCAACGATTTACCGTTTAATGACAGTCCTTATTATATATAAATCGGAATTACAAGATTTGAACTTGCGACCTCTGCGTCCCGAACGCAGCGCTCTACCAAGCTGAGCTAAATTCCGAAAAAATAAGCGTGACAGTTTAACTGTTACGCTTACTATAATTAGTGCACCCAGAAGGAGTCGAACCTTCAACCTTCTGATTCGTAGTCAGACACTCTATCCAATTGCGCTATGGGTGCATATAAGCGGAAGACGGGATTCGAACCCGCGACCCCCACCATGGCAAGGTGATGTTCTACCACTGAACTACTTCCGCATGTCTCTGATAAGTTATTACCTATCAACGATTACTAATATTACATGAAAATCTCATCAATGTCAACAAGAATTTTCAAAAAATATTAAATGCGGATGAAGGGACTTGAACCCTTACATCAAAATGATACAAGATCCTAAATCTTGCGCGTCTGCCAATTCCGCCACATCCGCAAATTAATGGAGGATACAGGGCTCGAACCTGTGACCTCCTGCTTGTAAGGCAGATGCTCTCCCAACTGAGCTAATCCTCCATAAATAGGCTTGCTATATAAATCAGCCTATTTAATATATCATCTATATGATTTTTTGTCAAATCCTATTTAAGATTTAATTCAATTAATTTTTCATCAATCATGGCTAAAACCTTCTTAGCAGCAGCCGGATCTTCAACAAAATCATATTTATCACCATTAATAACCATCTTAGGACTTTCATTATAATCCTCATACCATTGAACATAACGTTCGTTTAAGTTTTTATAATATGAATATAATGAAGGATCATTAGCAATTTGTTCAAATGAACGTCCCCGTTTCTTAATCCGTTCAAGCATTGTCTCAAACGAAATCCTAATTGTAATTAAAAGGTTGGGGGCTTTTTGGTGTGGTTGCTCTGGTAATTCTTCCATCATGTTACCTAATAATGAAGAATAAATATTTGACTCCGTTTCCGTAGCTCGACCCATATCTGCGTTTAACTTGAATAATAAGGCATCTTCAAAAATTGAACGGTCCAAAACATTTAAATCATTTGAGTATGAATCTTTAATCTCATCAAGCCGCTTGTTTAAAAAGTAAATCTGTAATAAGAAACCATATTTTTTAGGATCTTTATAAAAAAGCGGCAAAATTTTATTGTCGTCAACAGATTCATAGAAGGCCTGGCTATTAAGATGGTCTGCCAACAGCTTTGTCAAACTGGTCTTTCCTGCACCGATTGTCCCGGCTATAGCAATCATTAGTTATTTCCCCCTGTTTCAAATTCAAAAAGTAACGAAAACAATTCTAACATTTAAAATAAAAAGGAGCGAGTATTTTCTCGTTCCCTTTTTATTTTATTAATCATCTTCCGGTTCGTACGACTCACCCTTTGTTCGCCTTGATAAATCAACCTTATCAAGCGGAATCAAGTGCGTCTTGTAACGAATCTTGTAGTAGAAGAAAAGAATTAAGAATAATGGAATTCCCATGTAAGTAATTAAAATGTTTTGCCAATCCATTTTTACAAAAGCATCAATGTTTTGACCACAAATAACGATAATACATAGAGTAAGCGCGAATACTGGACCAAATGGGAACCCTGTTGCATGATACTTCAATTCAGACAGTGTATGGCCTTGCTTAAGAAATGCCTTCCTAAAGCGGTAGTGGGAAATTGCAATTCCTAACCATGCAATAAATCCACACAATCCAGATGCACCAATTAAGTAGTTATAAGCTTTGGGACCAATGAATTGGGTTGCATAGGCTGCTAATGAAACAACCATCGTTCCCAGCAAAGCATAAATCGGAATACCATGCCGGTTTACATAACCAAAAATCCGCCATGCATATCCTTCACGCGCTTGTGAATAAAGCATCCGGGTTGAAGCATATAAACCAGAGTTAGCAGCAGAAATGACGGCAGTTAAGATAACCGCATTCATTGCACTAGCCGCAAATGCTAATCCTGCCCGCTTAAACACAATCGTAAATGGACTCATTGTAATATTTGAAACGTCTTGATTCAATAAGTTCTTATCTGTGTAAGGAAGGATGCAGGCAATAACAAAAATAGCAAAAATATAAAAAAGTAAAATTCGCCAGAAAGTTGAATGGATTGCCTTTGAGACAGACTTTTCTGGTGTAGCAGCTTCACCAGCAGTAATTCCAACTAATTCTGTTCCTTGGAATGAGAACCCAGCAACCAAGAAAACACTAATAATTGCTGGCACACCTCCAACAAACGGTGCCTGCTTATAGTGGAAGTTGCTTAATCCAACTGGCTTACCACCCATAATTCCAAAAATAATTGCAACACCGACAATTAAAAATACGATAACTGTGACAACTTTGATTAAAGCAAGCCAAAATTCAGTTTCACCATAAGATCGTACTGATAAATAATTGATTAAGAAAATTAATGCCATCACTGTTACACTAAAAATCCAGCCTGGAACATTAGGAAGCCAATAATTCATTACAATTCCCGCAGTTGTAACATCTACGGGGATTGTAATCGCCCAGTTAAACCAATAATTCCAACCAAGAGCAAAACCTAGTGCTGGATCAACAAATTTTGTTGAATAAGCTGAAAATGACCCAGTTAATGGCATATATGTTGCCATTTCCCCTAGACTCGTCATTAGGAAATAAACCATAATTCCCATAATTCCATATGCAACTAACGCTCCACCAGGTCCCGCAGTTGAAATAGCGGATCCACTGGCAATAAAAAGTCCCGTACCGATTGTTCCACCAAGAGCAATCATGGACAAATGACGTGTCTGTAATGTCCGTTCCATATGACCCGTCGACTTAGATTCATCTGCCATAAATATATTTCCTCCAAATTTGTGTGCCTTAACGTCAACATTTTCGAAGAGGATAAATCAAAAGGGTCTTCTGATCGGTAACCCCACCAGAAGACCCAACTTAATACCTATAATTAATCGTTGAATCAATTTAGGAAGCGCTCCGCAATTATTGCGACAGTCTATAGCCTATTGTGACTATAGCCCAACATCTACCAGAAATAAGCTAAGTAGTGTTTCGGCATATTTCCCTTTTACTAATACTCCGGTGCTTATTCACCTAATACTAGTTACTGATAAAATATGCAACCTCTTCATCGAATGAAATTATACCCCACTCAAATAAAAATGCAAGTCCGATTATTTAATAATGCGTTGCCATAAGTCATCCTTGTCATAAGTAAAACCACATTTAACAAGTACTCGCTGAGAACGATAATTACTTTGTTTGCACTCCGCATGAATCGTAATTTTAGATGGCAAAATAGAAATAAATTTTTGAAGTGCAGTTGTCATTATGCCTTTATTCCATTGGTTTTGCTGCAAAAGATAACCTAATTCATAATGATGAGCAATTCTTTTTCCTTCATCCCCATACCAAGCACTTAATACAATCATCCCCACTACATCTTCATTTAGTTTCACTACCATTACATGATTCTGGCGAACAAACATCTTAATAGCTTGCACACGTTTTTCTCTTTGAAGTGGTAAAAGCAGTCCCACTGCTTGTGTTAAGTTTTCATTATCCAACAATTTAACTATTGCTCCTAAATTGTTATTAGTTTTTGCTGATTCAATTATAATTTCACTCATTTTTCTCCTATTTCCCGGGAAATAAAAAAGAGAAGCAACCAAAAAGATTGCCCTCCATCAATTTCGATTATTAAATTTCAATGCTACGGAAGAACGGAATCCGTTGCAATCGTGGTGCCCAAGCGACATAGAGCCATTCAGCTACTTGTAACCATGCATAAGCTAATAACATTGCACCAATAGTATCAAAAGGCCAGTGAGCATAAAGATATACCCGCGATACCGTCAAAAAGAAGACTGCAAATATTAATAAAATTTGCAAAATTGTGCGGACAGATGCTTTTTGAATAAGCGGAATTACAATTAAGAATAAAATTGCTACTACCAAGAAGAATCCTAAAGTGTGACCACTAGGGAAACTATAGCCATCATCTGCTGCCAAGTGTTGTGCAGGACGGACCCGCTTAACGATGTGTTTAATAATTGTTCCAAGCACATCACCACCAAAAATCGTTCCTAATGACCATAAAGCCGGGATGCGATAGCCCTTCAACCATAAAACACCTGCAATAATAAATACCCATACTAAATCTAAGACCGGTTTAGCTAAAAATGAAAGTAAGCTCATCAAAGCATGGAACCAACCAATTCCTTCCAGGCGCTGACTAGTAAATAACGACTGCAGAACAGCATCAATCATTGTTAGCACTGACGAATTAAACATAATTAATAGCATCAATGCGATAAAGAAACCACCGCTTAAGGCAAAGCGCCACCACCGATGATCATCACGTTCAATAAACATAATCAAGGATTCTCCTAACTTAAATTAATTAATCAAAAATGAGTATACCACAGTGTCAAAAATTCCATCGTGACTTTTTGATTAAATATTTATGAAGATAGTTCAAAACACGATTTAAAAGCTCTCCCAAACCAAAACCAAGCGTAATTGCACCAACAATGACAACTACCTGGTAGAAATAAACATTAACAAGATGGTAATTACCAATAGCAAAATTACGAACCATTTTATAAGCCTGTCCTCCAGGCACAAATGGAACTAGCGCGGGCACATTAAAAACAATAATTGGCATTCGTTTTCGACGAGCTGCTGCCTGGCTTAATACCGAAATTAAGATTGCAGCAACTAAATTACTAAACGCAAGGCCAATGCCACTGCAATAATACATTATCCAGTAGACTACCCATACGCCTCCACCAATCATCCCCGCAGTATGATAGGCACGTTTAGGAATATTTAAGAGGATACCAAAACAAACTGTCGAAACATAGCATAAGAAAAATTGTAATAATAGGTTACCCCAATTCATCTCCTACCCTCCTAATTAAAGTGCAGAACAATTACAATTGCACTACCAATCGAAACGGCAGTTAGAATCGCCTCAATCCCTCTTGTAGGTCCACTAATTAAGTTTCCGGAAACTAAATCCCGTGCCGCATTAGTTAAGGGTACCCCAGGAACCAGAGGCATAACCGCACCAATAATAATATCATTAATATTATTAGCAAGGTGCATTTTAACAAAGATCACCGCCAAAATACCTATAATTAAGGAAGAACAAAACTCTCCTAAATATTGAATCTTAAACTTTCGTAAAAGGTATGAAAATGCTCCGTAACCTACGCCACCTGCAAGAAAACCAGCCCAAGAATCAGAAACATTACCTGTAAAGACAATCATTAATGCACCACTTAAAATCGCAGCAGCAAATGATTCATACCAGTTTTGCCATCTTGACATCTTTTGGCGATCAATCTTTTTTAATTTAGCAAATGCTTGTGGAACATCAATTTTGCGCCGTGCTAGTTCACGAGAAACTTCATTGACATCCGCAATTTTACTTAAATTGTTTTTGCGATGACGAATAGTAATTACTTGGGCATCAGGTTCATTAATCGTCCCAACTACAATTCCAGTTACGGTTGTAAAAGCCTGAAAGCCATGAAGTCCTGCACTTTTTGCCATTCGGGATAAGGTGTCGTTAACTCGTTCCATATTTGATCCATTTTCAATTAAAAGTCTCCCAGCTAGCAAACAAGTCTTTAGTGCTAGTGCTTGTCGTCGTTTCGTTAACATCTTTTCGCCTTCTCTGTTCAAAGATATTTATTATTATCCTCTGTTTAGATAAGGAGCTCAATACAAAAAACGGCCGGAAAAATCCAGTCGTTTTTTGTATTTAGTCTTTAACTACATTTGCAGCTTGAAGGCCACGTTCGCCTTCTTCAACTTCAAACGTAACATGTTGTCCTTCGCTCAATGACTTAAAGCCATCCCCTTGAATAGTAGAAAAATGAACAAACACGTCATCGCCGCTTTCACGAGTAATGAAGCCATATCCCTTATCGTCATTAAACCATTTAACAGTTCCTTGTTCCATGTTGGAAATCCTCCTGTGCATTAAGCACTAATATAATTTGTAATTCGTCTCAGGTGAAGAGATCCATTTGCAATGAAACAATCGAACCAACCGCACTTAAAAAAACTACAAAAACCATTGTATCACATAAGCAATCATTTACATAATTAACCTTTATTTTCTTGAGCTGTGTCCGGTTCAATAAAAATATTATGTGAGGCCTTATATGAAACATTAATTTCTTGGTCGTTATCCTCTTTTTGAATCACAATTGGTCCTTCAAAAGGCTCATGGCGAATTACAGTTACTTGTTCCTGAGGTCGTAATCCTAACTCTTCTAAGTAAGTGAGAAGTTCATGATTATCTAAGAATCGTTCTAGTTCAACTTTTTCCCCATCATTAGCATCTGCTAATAAACGATGTGTTACATCTGGGAACTTGCCATTAGCTGATGGAATTACTCCACCATGCGGACAATGATCAGGGTGTTGAAGAAAAGCATCTAAGGCCGTTGCTAGTCGATCACTTGTCTGATGTTCAAGAATTTCCGCTTCTGAATGGACGTCGGCAAAATTGTAGTGAAGCTTATCCACTAAAAATGTTTCCCATAAACGATGCTTTCGAACTAATTCTGCAGCATACTTTTGTCCCTTTTCAGTTAAAGAAATACCAGCATATGGTTCATGAACAACTAGCCCTTCGTCAGCCAACTTAGAAATCATCTCGGTTACTGATCCAGCGGCAATTCCTAGTCCAAGGGAAATCTCTTTATTAGAAACTTTTTTATGACTACCACCTAATTCAAAAATAATTTTTAGATAGTCTTCCTTCATTGGAGTCAAATTGTTTCACCTCTGGGTATTAAAATTTGGCCTACGATCGGTCATTATGTGTTTTTATATATTAACATTGAACCCAAATTGATTATAGCATATTATTAAAAGTGTAGTTTGGAAAGCCTAACTTTTTTGTTATAAGCTTTTTATAAACCCGCAATCGATCTTTACGGAGGAGTAGGTAAATCATGGACGAAAAAGTAACGGGGAAACGCTTTTTAGCAGTTACCCTCCTAAATGTATTAATTACAATTGTTGAAATCTTCGGAGGTATTCTTTCGGGAAGTTTAGCCTTACTATCAGATGCTTTTCATAATTTAGGGGATTCGCTTTCCATTGTACTAGGCTACTTTGCCCAGCATATTGGCGGGCAACCAGAGAATCAGCAACGAACTTATGGCTACCGTCGAGCTGAAATCCTCTCAGCATTAACTAATAGTATTTTTTTAATTGTTATCTCTGTCTTTTTAATTATTGAAGCTATTAAGCGGTTAGAGCATCCCCAGCATATTAACGGGGGCATTATGTTAACCGTAGCCGTGATTGGTCTGCTTGCCAACTTTATTTCTGCAACCCTCTTACATGCCGGAAGCGAAGACAGCTTAAATGTCAAAGCAACTTATCTCCACATTCTAAGTGATGCACTTTCATCAGTTGCCGTTATCATTGGAGGAATCATTCTTACCTTTGTTAATGTTCCATGGCTTGATCCCGCCTTGACAATTGGGGTTGCCCTCTATATTGCTTATGAGGCTTGGCCGATTATTAATCAAACCATTAAAATTCTCATGCAGTCCTCCCCAGATCTTGATTATAATTCCATCGAAAATGATTTAAAGCAAATCGACGGAGTTACGGCAGTTCATCACGTCCATGCATGGATGATGGATGAACACCGAATCATTTTCTCTGCCCATCTTAATTGTGATGACTTGCCACTAAGCCAAGTTGAGCGAATCTATAGTCAAGTAGAAAAAATCTTGCATGAAAAATATGGGATCTGTCACGTTACTATTCAAGCAGAATATCACCGTGGGAAAGATGAAAAATTATTCAACACTCCTGTTGATGAAAAGAACGTTATTAATAACGATTTCAAAGAGGACTAAAATTAAAAGGAAGCAAAAAGTTGAGCGAAAACTCAGCCTCTTGCTTCCTATTTTTTACATCGATTAAAATAATTTTCCGACTCCATAGTGAATCGTAATCGTAATCAAACCAATAATAATATTTCGAATAACTGCAACTTTTACAAGCCCGTTCCCGAGTTTAGAACTGATATAACCGGTTAGAGCACTCGTAAAGGCAACTGCCAAAATCACGGCATACCACTTATATGCTTCGGGAGCAAAAGTCATCGCCATCAACGGAATTAATCCTCCGGCAGCTGCTGAAAAAAGAGAAGAAAATGCAGCATCCCAAGGGTTAAGATAGTGACCAAGCTCAATATCATACTTAATCCGAACAACTGTCTCGAGGGGCTTTTTATTAAGGAGATCCTTAGCAATTTTGATTGATGTTTCAGGAGTAACTCCTTTATTTACATAATAGTCTTTTACTGCCGCAAGTTCCCCTTCATAATCGTCCTTTAAGAGTTGCTCTTCTTTAGCAACGGCCGCTTTTTCTGTATCCTTTTGAGTAGATACAGAGGCATATTCGCCAGAAGCCATTGAAAATGCACAGGCAAGCAAATCAGATAAGCCAGCAATGAAGATAGTAAAACGGTCACTTGTCGCTGCTGCCACCGATACCAAAACACCGACAACAGTCAAAATCCCATCATTTGAACCTAGTACCCCTGCTCGTAACGTATTCAGTTTTTCTTCCATTGTTTGCTTCTGATGTTTTTTCACCTTAATACTCATTTAATCTCATCTCCCTACCGCGCAAATAATTGTCCAATCAGGTACGTAACCCCCATTGTTAATAATCCAGCAGCTGCATTCCTGATCATCGATTTAATTCGGTTAGATTTTCCTAAAACCGCCGCAAAATAACCAGTAATTAACAAGGCAATTAGAACTGCAATTGCGGTTGCTAAGATTCGAACATTTGCGGGAGAAACGGTAACCGCCACCATTGGTAAAATTGAACCAGTTGGAAAGGATATAAAGGAAGCAATCGCCGCAGCATATGGACTTGTAAACTCATTGGGATTAAAGCCATGGCGCTCTTGAACAGCTGTCCCTAAAGCATCTTTTTCCATTAATTCTTTCGTCGCTTGTTTAGCTAATTGCGGATCAATGTCTTGAGCTTCATATTTCTTTTGAACATAGTCAAATTCATGCTGGTATTGATTCTGAAGCCGCTGCTTTTCACTAATCAAAGCCATTTTTTGTGAGTCCTTTTGGGTCGAAACTGAGACGTACTCCCCCATACACATTGAGATCATACCGGCAAGTGTTCCGGACAAACCCGCGATTAAGATGGAACGGGCATTACTCGTTGCCGCTGCCACCCCGATAACAATTCCGGCAATTGAAATAATCCCATCATTAGCCCCCATCACACTTGCACGCAGAACGTTTACCTTTTGTGCTAGTGACATCTTTTTCTTGGACACATTTATCCCTTCCCTCTTTTAGTTTAGAATCATTATAACATAGGGATAAGAAAAAACAACCAAATAATCTTCAAATGATATTCTATCTTAGAATCATTAAAAAATATATTTTCATGTAAAAAGCGATAGTCCTAATCAGAACTATCGCAATAATCTTAAAAAATTAAATTATTTATTCATAAGCCTGAACAGTGTTTGTCCGAATAACAAATACTGACGTTCCAGCATGACGAGCCATGTATGATGCCTGAGAACCAACCGCCTTACGATTACCCTTCTTACCAATTGAACCAACAACTAATAAATCTGGCTGAAAAGCGGGGATAACATGATTACAAATCCGCTCAGCTGGCCGTTCCCCACGATCAACAATCGCCGTAATCTTTTCTGGATCAACGCCGTAATCAATTGCTGCTTGGACATATTCATTTACCCGTTGACGTAATTCGTCTTCACTGCTATGAACATAATCCTTATCTAAGATTTGATATACATTTACCTGGTCAGTTTCCAGAATTGATACAATTCCTAGCTCTGAACCATCACGTTTCGCCTTATCAACCGCGTATGAGAAAGCGGCACGGGCATCTGGTGCATCGTCAACACCAACGAGGATCTTCTTGAACTTCTTTGGCTTTATTTCGAACATTAGTATTCTCCTCCCTATGTTCTACACTTTAACGGTGAAGCATTACTCGCTCCTCTTCGTTAAATCATATTCTTCACTCCTTATGTTACTACTTATCTCGATTTTGTAAATAATTATTTCGGCATTCCTAAAATAAAAGTGATTTATTAAAGGATTTTATAATTATTTTTTCAAATTCACTTCTGCACAATTCTCATTTTGACGACTTATAGAACAATCGATATAATAAAAGTTACTTACTTCTTGATAATATAACGAAACGGGGTTAATTATTTCATGTCAATGATTGAATTTCATAATGTACAAAAATATTATGGCAAGTTTCATGCATTAAAAGATATTAATTTAACAATCGATGATGGTGAAACAGTTGTTTTAATTGGGCCATCTGGCTCGGGAAAAAGTAGTTTAATCCGGACTGTTAATGGTTTAGATCCTATTAGAGACGGTCAATTAATCGTTAATGGGTTTGACCTTGCCGATAAGAAAACCAATGTAAATTTAATTCGAAAAGATGTCGGAATGGTCTTTCAACACTTTAACTTATACAACAATAAGAGTGTTATCGAAAACATAATGCTCGCACCACGAATTGTATTAAAGCGTCCGGAAGAAGAAAACCGTGAGTTAGCAATGAAACTGCTTGATAAAGTTGGCCTTGCAAATAAAGCTGAAAGTATGCCTGCTCAGCTATCTGGAGGGCAAAAACAACGAATTGCGATTGCCCGCAGTCTGGCTATGAAGCCTAAATGCCTCCTATTCGATGAACCAACAAGTGCTCTCGATCCTGAAATGATTGATGATGTTTTAGACGTTATGAAAGATATCGCTAAAAACTCCAACATGACAATGTTAGTAGTGACCCATGAAATGGGCTTTGCACGGGCAGTTGCTGACCGGGTTATTTTTATGGCAGATGGTCGGATCTTAGAAGACGATTCAACCGAAAAATTCTTTGACGACCAGCCTTCTACAGAGCGTGCTCGCGAATTTATGAGTAAGATCAGTGGTCACTAAGGAGGAATTATAATGAAAAAGTATTGGCGATTGATTAGTCTTAGCGCCCTCCTCTTTGTTGCTCTCCTTACTCTTTCTGCCTGCGGTACCTCAATTGCAAAAAAAGATGTTCTGACCGAAGATATGCGTAGTCAACGAATTACCTGGGGAGTTAAAGCAGATACCCGCCTATTTGGGCTGGAAAATATCCGGACAGGAAAGCTAGAAGGATTTGAAATTGATCTTGCAACAGCTATTACAAAAAAGATCCTCGGCCCACAGGGAAAACCAATTTTTGTTCCTGTAACCAGCGGAACCCGGGTGCCCCTATTAAAAAATGGTAATATTGATGCGATTATGGCAACCATGACGATCACTCCTGAGCGAGAAAAGCAAGTTGACTTTACCCATTCTTACTTTGATGCTGGTCAATCTCTCCTAGTTAAAAAGGGAAGTCCAATCAAAAACATCAGCGATTTAAATCGACGAGGTGCTGTAATTCTTGGGGTTTCTGGATCAAATTCAGTTAAAAACGTTGCGAAGTTTGCTCCTAAAGCACGTGTCCTTCAATTATCTGACTATGCTCAAGCGATGACGGCCCTTAAATCTAAACAGGGGGATGCCCTTACCACTGATAATGGGATTCTCTATGGGATGGCAGCTGAAAACCCGGGCTATGAAGTTGTCGGCGGTAACTTTACTAAAGAACCTTATGGAATCGCCGTTAACAAAAACCAAGCGCGCTTCCGTAATAAATTAAACTGGGCGTTAAGAGAAGTTGAAAAGGATGGTACTTACAACCGTCTTCTTCTTAAATGGTTTGGGAATGTTAAAGGATTTAATTATCAGGAGATGAAACGCTAATGTTAAATTTAATTATAAATGAGTGGCATCCCCTTTTAACAGGCCTCTGGAATACTATTCTGTGTAGCCTTATCGCATTAATTGGGAGCCTCATTATCGGAACCTTTTTTGCTCTTCTTGAGATTTCGCAACACCGTGTTGTTAAAATAATTGGTCATGTCTATGTAGAGGTCTTTCGTAATATCCCATTATTGGTAATTACGATGGCTTTTTTCCTGATCATTCCAATGTATATTGTTAAAATTAATGGATTTACTGCGGGAACAATTGGCTTAACGCTTTATACGTCCGCCTTTATTGCTGAGACCGTACGCGCTGGAATTAATTCAATTGATCCTGGCCAAATGGAAGGAGCCCTTGCCAATGGACTTACTTATGGACAAGCGATGCGCTACATTGTTTTACCACAAGCATTTCGCGTTGTTATTCCACCACTCGGTAATCAATTTATCAATTTGGTTAAAAACTCATCGGTTCTTGCCTTTGTTGCTGGCTTTGATCTTATGTACCAAGGAAATTTAATTGCAAACGATACCTTAGCAACTATGCCCACGTATTTCATTGTCGGTATCATGTACCTCATCATCACGCTTCCGTTGAGTTATTATATGCGACACCTTGAAAAGAAATTGGCCTAGGAGGAATGATCAATGCAAAATTTTATTGACGCTTATTCATGGATTAATATCCGTTTTCTCCTAGAAGGGCTTTGGATTACAATTGAAGTTTCCGTAATTTCAATTATAATCAGCTTTATTTTGGGAACTTTTCTCGGAATTATTCGTTACGCTAACATCAAATACTTATCAGCAATTGTGGGGTTCATTATCGATATTATCCGTAACCTTCCCCTCCTGCTAATAATTTTCTTCACCTACTTTGGTCTCCCGAATATCGGAATTAAACCAGAAATTATTCCAGCTGCAATTATGGCGCTTTCAATTTTCGAATCGGCAATGGTTGCTGAAATTGTTCGCTCAGGAATAAATTCGATTGATTATGGGCAAACAGAAGGGGCATTAGCTAACGGATTATCTAAGTGGCAAGCTTTACGAATTATTGTCTTACCACAAGCAATTAAGAATATGATGCCGGCTCTCGTTAGTCAGTTCATTTCATTAGTTAAGGATACATCACTAGCAACAATCATCGTCTTGCCAGAGTTAATGTACCACGCCCAAATCATCTATGGACAAAACACAAATTATATTATTCCAATGTTCGTTGCGTTAGCAGTCCTCTACTTTATTGTCTGCTACTCATTATCATTGGTTGCACGTTATTTGCATAAACACATTGCCTGAGTATTAAAAACGGCGAGACTAGAAAACTTTTCTAATCTCGCCATTTTTTAATACTGAATCATAAAATCAAACCGTTGATGCTCTCCCGTTAAGCGATTAACATGTCGTTCCATCACTTGACGTCGTTGTCCAAACATCATCCAAACGGCAATTCCAATAAATACTACTAATTCAATTCCCGTCCCAATCCAATCCTGAACTGTTACTTTGCCAGTCATCAACGTTGAATCAGAAGCAATAAATGCCGTCCAATCTAATAAGAAGTGCATTAACATTGCTAACCACAATTGACCAGTATAAACATAAACAGTTGCAAAAAATAGTCCAATACCAGCTGCACTAACTGCTTGTAAAACAGTCATTGACCATTCTTGAGGGCCATAGTTGGTAAGATGAACAATTCCGAATAAAATTGAGCTCGTTGCCAATGCTAACGGAAGGCGTTGCTTGACATTGCGCCAAGCATAGAATAAGATGCCCAGAATAGCGAAACGGAACAAGGTCTCTTCCATTACCGCAGCCTCAAATGCTGAAAGGGTAAAATCCCAATTAGCACGGTGGAGTCTTGGCATTTCTCCCGTATTTAAGGCCATAAAGATAATATCAACAACAACTAATCCAGCAAATATCCCCCAATTAAAATCACCGCTCCAATGTGGTTTTAATCCTGGCCATGATAAGTGCCACGTCCGCATGACAGTTGTCGTAAGAATAAAAAAGGCAACTGCGCCAACTGCACCAGTGGATAATGCCAATAATAAGAAGTGATTATCAACCAAGTCTGTTGGTAAAGCAATCAATGGCGTGAAAACCACCTGAGCTAACCAGGCAATAAAGATTAGTCGTTCGATGCTCCAATGCATGAATTCACCAATTACGCTTGCAAATGGTGCAAACATTATAAAGTAATAAAAAATCATCATTGTCACAACGCCTCGGGATGGTAAACGTAATAGAACAATAATTTCTCGAACCATTACATCCCAGGCAAACACTAAAATTATCGGCTGGGCAATTACCTGCAGCCATGCATTTAACTTCTTAACTAGTAAGGACACATTAGGCAAGAGTTCAAAGATTAAACCAATTCCTAAAATAATAACCATGATCAATAATGCTAATGCAACGGTCTGACGATTAAATTCGTAATTACGAATCATCATCATTGCCAAAATGACCAGGGTCGCCCCAATTTGAACCCGGTACCAGATCCTAAGATAATCGTTTCCGGTCATTTTTCCTCATCCTCTCTGGGAAATATAAAATAATTGCTAAATATGATCATACCAAACAATCTCCTTAGTTTTAAGAACAAATCTTCTTTTTTTAGTTTAAACCACAAAAGAACCTGCAGGCAAAAAAACCGCAAGTTCTTTTATCGTTTATTTTGTGTTTCCAGTTGCAACTGGTTGCTTCTCTTTACTATTCTTCTTTTTAGAATGTTGCTGAGAGTTCCGGTGGGAATGATTATTTTGTCGTTCGTTTTTATGTGTTTGATTATTTTTATTGTTTGGTCGACGATAGTGTTGGTTTTCGGAACGATTATTACCGTTCAAAATTGTCACCATCGGAATAATCACTGGACGACGACCGGTGCGATCATAGAGTAATTTTTGTAAACGGCTGATGATTGTCCGGTTTAATACTCGTTGATCAACGTGTTTGTGATTCTTAAACGTATTAAGGATTGCCCAGAATACTTCATGATTGGCTGCCTTAATTAGTTCTTGTGACTCATGCATATAAACAAAGCCACGAGAAACAATATCAGGTCCCGCAATAATTTGGTAATCCTTTAAGTCGACAACCGCAATCGCTGTTACAACTCCTTCTTCCGAAAGTAAGCGCCGTTCGCGAATTTCTGGGTTTCCAACTGTATCTCCGGCATCACGACCATCGATATAAACATCGCTAACACTATCAATATGGTCTGCTACTCGGCAAGAATCCTTCGTAAGAGCTAAAACATCCCCATTTGCAAGGACAAAGCTATTTTCCTTTGGTACACCAGTCATTTCAGCTAACTTGGTGTGAATTTTTTGCATTCGGTATTCCCCGTGAACCGGAGCAAAGAACTTAGGCTTCATTAACCGTAGCATAAATTCTTCATCGACTTGACCACCGTGTCCTGATGTGTGGATATTATTAACATACCCGTGAATTACATTAGCCCCGCTCTCTTCAAGCTTATTGATAAGGGCATTAACACTAGTAGTATTTCCTGGAATTGGGTTACTAGAGAAAACAACTGTATCTTCGGGCTGAATAGTAATTTGACGGTGAGTACCATTAGCAATCCGACTAAGGGCTGCCATAGGTTCTCCCTGCGATCCAGTACACATGATCAATACTTTTTCTGGTGGATAATTGTTAATTTCATTTTGGTCAATAAGTGAATCTTTAGGAATGTTAAGGTACCCTAATTCTTGACCAGCAGTGATTGCATTTTCCATACTGCGACCAAAAACCGCAATCTTTCGCCCTTGCGCAATTGCGGCATCAGATGCTTCACGCAATCGATAAACATTAGATGCAAATGAGGCAAAGATAATGCGTCCCTTAATTCGTTCAAAGATCCGGCGAATATGGATATCAACCCAGCGTTCAGACTTTGTAAATTCTGGTCGTTCAGCGTTTGTACTATCTGATGTTAAAAGGAGAACCCCATCATCCCCTAACTTAGCCATTTGTTGAAGATTAGGACCTGGTAAATTACCAACTGGTGTTAAATCAAACTTAAAGTCACCAGTCTGGACAATTGTTCCTTGAGGAGTATGAACGGCCACACCCAGGGTATCAGGAATTGAGTGCGTTGTTCGGAAAAAGCTCACCCATAACTTCTTAAAATGAACTTCATCAAATTCATTAATTTCATGCAATTCGGCATTTCTTAGTAAGTGTTTTTCTTCCAGTTTTCCTTTAATTAATGACATTGCAAATGGTCCAGCATAAATAGGTGCATTGACCTTTTGTAAGAAGAATGGTAATCCTCCAATGTGGTCTTCGTGACCGTGAGTAATAAAGATTCCCTTAATCTTATCTTTATTTTCAATGAGGTAATCATAATTTTGAATTACGTAATCCACTCCTAGTAATTCATCTTCGGGGAATAAAACTCCACAGTCAATAACAATAATTTCATCTTGGAATTGTACACAATACATATTTTTACCAATCTCACCAAGACCACCCATGGCGTAAAAGGCAACTTCATTGTTTTTAATCTTTAATTTTGTCATAATACCTTTCCTTCTATAGATTTTTATCATGTTAATTAACGGAATTTAAGTAAGCCAAAAGAACCGCTTTGTTCTGACAAGGTCGGTTATTGATATTCATTTTATTATTGGCACTTAATCTTAATTATTTAATCCGTACGTAAAACTAACTATTATTTTACCACATCTACAAAATTGAAGGTAGTAATTGCCTAATTCTTTGATTAAAAAAGAAGGTTGTGAGTGGGAATTAACTTCCTCGACAAGGCGGTGGGCTAAGGATAGAACGGTGATTAGCACGGCACGGGCTGATTATCGTTCGGACTTAGCCTCGAGCCTTGTAGTTAATTTCCACGATATCTTACTACTGTTCATAAAAGCAGTTGAGGCTGAGAGAAAACAAAAGTTTTCTCCCAGCCACCTTCCTTTTTTAATCCCACTCGTTGCTTGCCTAATCTTCTTCTGGTAACTGTTCCTCTTTTTGTTCCCAAGCCTCCATCCAATCAACAACCGGTTCCCCATCTTCATGAAATTTAACATTAGTCAATGCGGTTAAAATTTTTTGATAAGCTGGCTTACTTAGCCGCGTGCTTACATTAACTAATTCTTGATGACCCATAAAAGCATTATCGCGCAAGATTTGATTAATTGTAGCCATTAATTCATTAGATACTTGTGAGCTAAGGATCTCTAAACTACCTCTATGATATTGATCAACATAAAAATTAATAAAGGAATTAAGAGCAACTTCTTTAGCATTGTCGCTTAACTCACTATAACTTAAACCTGTTGTAGCCAATTAGTATTCTTCCTTTCTCAAATTAATTTACTTTGATTATCCTCTACATTTTAACCTTAACACAAAGTTTATTATCCGTTAATTTTCTTTCCGATCCCGAATACGAAGACTAGTCTTTTCACCATCAATCACTGCATATACTTCTTTTGTGGAATCTTCAGCTAATGCACCCAGCTTAACTTCTCCACTATCTTCTCCAGTTTGTTCTACCTCTTTGATACCGTCCGTAATAAAACGGGTAAAAATCTTATGAAGTTCGCGTCGTTTTCGTTCCTTTTTTACAGCCATCGCTAAAGTAAAACCTTGATCCAAAAATACTTTAATCGTTAATACCTGAAAAATTGTTGGAAAACTAAAATAGTGATTTTTATTCTGCTCATCTTGTTCCGATTTAATATAACCCTTTTTCTCCCAATATCTTAGTTGACTAGTAGAGACACCAGTTACACGTGCTACTTCACTCATACTAATCTTTAATTGTTTACTAGCGATCATTTTTCTAATTTTTTCAGAAAGCGGATCCATCATTTTCCTCCAAAGTGTATATTTTAATCATAAATTACCAAAAATTTGATATCTTTGTCAAATTATTTGACAAAGATATCAAATAGTATTATTATTTTTCACATTGTAAAAATGTAAAGGAGGATTCTATTAGTGAATCAAGAGCAACAACCTGTTGATATTAATGGTCAAACTTATAATCGTTCCTTAATGATCTTTGTCTTATTAATTGGAGCTTTTTGTACCATTTTAAATCAAACTATTCTTTCAACAGCCTTTCCAGCATTAATGGATGCTTTTAATATTAGTACAGCCACCGTTCAATGGTTAACTACTGGGTTCTTAATGGTTAATGGGATTATGATCCCCGTAAGTGCCTACCTAACTAGTCGTTTTAATACTAAAAGTCTTTTTATCATTGCTATGTCGACCTTTGAAGTTGGGACAATCCTAGCATGGATCGCTCCATCATTTGCCGTTTTATTAGCCGGTCGTCTTATTCAAGCAGTCGGAGTAGGAATCAACATGCCTTTAATGCAGAATATCATGCTAACTGTTTATCCTCCTGAAAAGCGTGGGGCTGCGATGGGAGTGAATGGCCTAGTTATCGGATTAGCGCCAGCAATCGGTCCGGCTTTATCTGGATGGGTTATCGATAGTTATAGCTGGCGGTGGCTTTTCGGAATGATTGCCCCCATTACTGCTTTAGTCATCATTGTTAGTCTTTTTGCAGTTAAGAATGTTATCCCTAACAAAAAGCCGCATCTTGACTGGCTTTCTGTTATTATTTCAACACTAGGATTTGGGAGCGTGCTTTATGGGTTCTCAAGTGTCGGTGATAAGGGTTGGACAGATCCAGTTGTCCTTTCAACCATTATCATTGGGGTGATTTTAGTTGTAATTCTAATCATACGTCAAAACAAGCTAGACGACCCATTTCTTGAATTCAAAGTCTTTGAAAGCAAAGAATTCTCCCTCGCAACTATCCTTAGTTCAATTGTAATGATGGCAATGGTTGGGGTAGAATTCGTCATTCCTCTTTACCTTCAAATCATTCATGGAATGTCTGCCTTCCATTCAGGTCTTACCCTTTTATTTGGGGCCCTTTTCATGGGAATTATGAGTCCAATTACTGGGAACTTATTTGACCGTCACGGTGCTAAGCGCTTAGCCTTTACGGGAATGTTTATCTTAACTGTTGGAACAATTCCTTTTGCCTTTATTACTCGTGATACCCCAACTATTTATATTGTCTTCTTATATGCAGTCCGGATGTTTGGTATTTCGATGGTAATGATGCCAGTTACTACGGCGGGAATGAATTCTCTTCCTTACAATTTAATCTCGCATGGTACAGCCGTTAACAACACCATTCGTCAAGTTGCTACTTCTGTGGGAACAGCAATCATGATCTCTGTTTTGACAAATATTACTAATAGCAATCGACCTGCTCATTCATTGCTGACACAATCCCCATTACAATATAAAGCAAAGATGTTTGATGCTACTTTGATGGGGTACCATGCAGCATTCTGGTTTGCAATCGCCTTCTCACTCATTGGTTTATTCCTTACATTCTTTGTTACAAGTGGTAATGGAATTCACCTCCGCCTTGATAGCGAAGACATTGCAGAACCAACTGATAAAGGAGGGATGAAGTAATGGTTATTATTTTAACTTTTCTAGGAGCACTCGCCTTTTTTGCTTGCATGATGTTTATTCGGCAAAAAAGCCTGCGAATTATTTTATCTACACTCACGGGAATTATCTTTGTGGGCTCAACTCTTTTGATGACACTAAATTACAGTCACCATTTTGGAATGCAAAAAGTTACGACAACAACCACCAAGCGGATTTACTCTGCTTCAAATTCCTCAATGCCCCTGGCAATTTATCAACCGGTTGGTAAAAGCGGTCGCGATGATGTTTATATTTATAACACCAAAGTTAAACAAAAAACGCCTTACCATACCCAAGCAAACGAATACACCACTAGCCGGATTAAATGGACTAATGGTTCTACCCCTCAGCTCGTAACAACTGAGACGCGCTGGCAATATCGTAATAATTTTTATAAAGTCCTATATGCATGGTCAGGAATGAACAATGCATTAGTTAAGCGAACTAACGTGTTAGAATATCCACGAATGTATGTTAAACTCACAACGAGTCAGGCAGATAAACTTGCCAGAGTTGCTAAATCTGCTACGGGTGCCAAATTACAAGCACAAGCAGCAGGACAAGGACGCGCTTTTGTTACGTCAAAGCTTCAAGCAGCAATGGCCAAGAATCCTAACATGACTGCTAAGCAAATCCAAGAAGTATCGGCACAAGCAGAACAAGAATTTCAGGCCCAAAGCGTTAAACAAATTTTAAAACAAGTTAAGTAAAAAAATAGAGACTAAGAGAAAAAACAATCTCCTAGTCTCTATTTTATATTTAAACTAATTCAAAAAATGCTGCGGGCAATTCTGAGGTAAATGTCATTTGTTTAAGGGTGAAGGGATCGTTAAAGCTAATTTTACTTGCATGAAGCAACTGATGATCATATTTACTAGTATCACCGCCATAAAGATGGTCACCAATTAGGGGATGACCAATAGCGGCAAAGTGAACCCTAATCTGGTGTGTGCGTCCAGTGTGAAGTCTTACCCGTACTCGTGTCCACTTTGCACCTCGTTCTTCCACCCAATACTCAGTCAAAGCTCGTTGCCCATTCTCGTCAATTACCCGTGCAGCCTGCCCATCCTTTCTTCCAATCGGCTTGTTAATCTCGCCATGTTCGTCCATAATTTGTCCTTCTACTAATGCAGTATACTCCTTCAGCATTTGATGTTGCTGCACTTGCTGACTGATCATACTGGAGGCAATATGATGCTTAGCGATAAGAATTAATCCCCCCGTAAAACGATCCAGTCGTGTAATTAAATGAGGGCGAAGATCTACAGAATTATTTGCGATTAAGTATCCCTTTACCCGATTTAAAACTGTATCATTTTGAACGGTTGGTCCTGGGATAGAAGTCACACCTGCTGGCTTATCTACTACCAACCAATTATTATCTTCATAAACAACATTTAAGGGCTCATTACTAATTTCAACAGTATCATCAGCTAACTCTGGCTGAGCCTTAATGGTTAAAGGTTGATTAGGAAGAATCTGGGTTGTTGGCCGTACCTTCCGATGATCAACAAGGAATTCTCCTTCACCGTTTTTAAGATCGTTAAATAAACGGTGCCCCATCCCCAACGACTGAAGATACTTCTTTATTTTAATCGGTTCGGTTCCTCGGTATATCCACGTATTTTCCATCTTAATTTCCTCCATCAACATTGCAAAAGATACAAAAAAAGAGCTGATGACCTAAATCACAGCTCTTTAATATTGAACGGTCCGTACGAGACTCGAACTCGTGATCTCATCCGTGACAGGGATGCGTCCTAAACCAACTAGACCAACGGACCAACTTGACAACAAATAAAAGTATACGAGATTTCTCAAAATTAGTCAACAAAAATTTGTAATTTATTTTTGATTTTTCGTTTTTCCTATCTATACCGTAAAAATTATCAATAGTTTATAATGAAAGTACTAGCTATTATTAAGGAGGAGTTTTTAATGCAGCAGTTGGGCAAGCGCCTATTAAACTGGTGGTCTAAGTATTCAAAAATCATAAAAGTAGTGTTTGTAACCTCAGTCCTAGTCTTTGTTATTCTCGCGTTAGGTAACTTTTTTAAAACAGTTAAATGGCATGAAGTAGGGGTTGGTTTAGCAAACCTGTCTTGGGAAAGTATCATTCTGCTACTAATTACGGGATGCATCGCAGTCATCCCTATGTTGGGGTATGATTTTGCAATCACTCATTTATTACCCGGGAAATTTAAGAAATCATATATTATCCGCTGTGGATGGATTACTAACACTTTAACAAATATTGCCGGATTTGGCGGAATTCTTGGTTCTACTTTACGAGCATACTTCTATCGAAAGAACGCAACTAAGAAAGAGATTCTACTTGCTATCTCTAAAATCGCTGTTTTCTTACTTTCTGGTTTATCTGTTCTTTGTTGGGTAGCTTTGATCATCATGTTTGTGTTTCACGATGGTGGCCACTTCAACCAATACGCACTTTGGCTTGTGGGGGGCGGATTATATTTCCCAATCGTTTTTTATTTTACTGTTATTCATAATAGTAAAATATTTAAGGATATCACGCCAAAAGTAGGAACCTTTTTAGTTACTAGTTCAACTTGTGAATGGCTATTTGTCGCACTTTTCTTCTTATTAGTCGGTTGGTGCTTAGGCGTTCGGCATAACCTTATTAGCGTTCTGCCGTTATACGTTGTTGCCCAGGTTCTCGGGGTTCTTTCAATGATTCCGGGGGCGCTTGGTTCGTTTGACCTTTTAATGATGTTAGAACTGTCATTACTTGGCGTTTCCCAAACTACCTCTGTTATCTGGTTATTACTATTCCGAATTTTTTACTACATCGTTCCATTAATTATTGCTGGATTCATGTTCTTGCATTCGCTGGCATCACAAGTTAATCAGTTCTTTGACGGATTGCCATTACTAATGGTCCGTAAACTTGCTTACTATTTAATTACAACATTTATGTATATTTCTGGGATTTTGATGCTTATCACTGCCTCAATTCCAGACATCACAGCACAAAATAAGATTATCGCGCACCTTTATCCCTATACCTTCTTCTTCCTCCATCAATTGACAACCATCTTATTTGCACTGGCTATGCTTGCCTGTGCTCGCGGTCTTCAATCAAAGGTGAAAAAGGCATACCTTCCTACTTTAATATTATTGGTAATTGGAATTGCTAATACCATTTGGAATCTGGGAACATTGAGCTTAACAATTTACCTCGTCATTGTTTTGATACTTGTTTTACTCTCTCGCCATGTGTTGTACCGGAAGAAATTGGAATACTCAATTGGGAAATTCGCAATTGATAGTCTTATCTTTGCTGGGGCTTGTATCCTCTATGTAATTGTCGGTGTTATTAATGCTCCTCAATATTCCAGCAAGCATCACATCCCTGATTTCCTATTTTTCCCTGGTGAAAAGATTTGGATTTCTGGACTCTTCGGATTAATCCTCGGCCTCTTATTAATTTTCATCATTCTGCGTTACTTTATGGCCGGGACTGATCCTTTCAATATTCCAAACGTATTTGATGCTGAACGGGTCCGCAATGTTATTAAAGAATATGGGGGAAATGAAACTAGTCACCTTGCCTTCTTAAAGGATAAAAGTATCTACTATTACAGTGTTGACGATCATGATAAGCTCTTTTTCATGTATCGCCGTAAATATGATCGCCTGGTCGTAATGGGCGATCCAGTTGGAGATAAGGATAGTTGGCGACCAGCTCTTCGACAATTTGTCTTAGAAGCTGATAAGTATGGCTATCAGCTTGTCTTTTATGAAGTCTCCAGCGATATGACAACGCTTCTTCATGAATTTGGCTTCGACTTTATTAAAACCGGTGAAACTGGCCTCGTTAAGCTGGCAGACTTTACGCTTGCTGGTAAACGACAACGATCACAACGAGCATTGATGCATAAATTTGATCGTGAAGGCTATACCTTCTCCGTTGAAAAGCCACCATTTAGTAAAGAATTAATGCAAGAGATGAAACAAGTCTCCGATAGCTGGTTAGGAAACGAAACAGAAAAGGGATTCTCTCTTGGTTTCTTTGACTCCTACTATATTAATCAAGCACCAGTTGGCATTATTCGGGATAAAGAGGGCAAAATGGTCGCCTTTGCAACATTTATGCCAACAGGGGGTAAAAAGATTTTAACAATTGACCTTATGCGTCATAGCAAAGATGCTCCTTCTGGAATAATGGATAAAATTTTCATCAGTATGTTCCAATATGGTCAGGAAAACGGCTATACCTACTTTGATCTCGGAATGGCACCTCTTTCAAATGTCGGGGAATATCAATTTAGTTTTATTGAAGAGAAAGCTGCGCACTTTATTTATGAATATGGATACCATTTGTATGGCTTTCAAGGATTACGGCGATACAAGGATAAATATGCGACAGTTTGGTATTCACGTTATACTGCCTTTCGTAAGAAGAATTCAATCATTGCCACAATGATGATTTTAGTTAGCGTTGTTAACCAACGTGTTGATCAGCAAAACCATCGTTCAATCTTCTGGTGGTTGATTAAATAATATTAAGAGGGTGAGGAAAAACTTTTTTCGTTTTTCCTCACCCGCTTTACTTTTATCGCCTATTTTTGATCCATCAAATAATCATATAGCATCTCATGCTTAATCTTATCAGTGTTGTATCCTAATACCTCTGCAATCTGATAAGCAAAGGCTAAGGCAGTTGCGGGGCCACGACTGGTAATGATTTTTCCGTCATTATCAACAACCGTAATGTCCTCTTCAAAATTTGCTGTTGGGGCTACCTTAGCAATTTCCTCGTTAATTCCCGGGAAACAAGTATAGTTATGATTATCAAGCAAACCATACCGAGCCAAGGCAATCGGAGCAGCACACATTGCGGCATCCCACTTATTTTCTGCGTTGCGTTTTTGCATCAATTTCATCAACCTATCATTATCGCGAAGCTTTTGGGCACCCCCGCGACCACCAGGAAAGGCCACCACATCATAATCGAGGAGCCGATCACTCATTACCTCATCACAAGTTAATTCAATTCCATGAGCGCCAGGAACATGAAGATCCTCTAATCCGACCATTGTGGTTTCAATCCCCATTCGCCGGAGAACGTCCACAATTGTAAGTCCTTCTACTTCTTCACAACCTGGTGCAAACACTACAGCAACTTTAGCCAAAATATCACCCCATCAATTATTAATTGTTGCAACTACCCGTTTCATTACACCCTTTGCTTCTGGAATTTGATAAAGCGGGTAAATATGAAACAGTCCACGACCCGTATATGAGTTTACAGCGATCCCAACGTCACGCAATTTTTGAACAAACAAGGTCACATCAGGATACATTATTTCCCTTGTCCCTACAAAAACAGTCACATCGCGCAACTGATCAAGATTCCCATACAAGGGACTTAAGCGATAGTCTTGATGATCCGTATCACCGGCCCACATCGTACCAATTTTTCGCAAACCGTTCACTGCTAGTGTAACATCTTTATCCTCATATTTGCTAATGAGAGGATTTGTAAGGTTAAGATCGAGCCAAGGAGAAAATAAGATGAGGTGACCAGGCTGTGGAAGCCCCTTTTTACCAAGATATTCACAAAAGCCAGCTGCCAATCCTCCACCAGCTGAATCGCCCATAATAGTTACTTTACTAGCAGGCATAAGGGTATAAATTTTACTATAAAGACTAGCAATTTCTTGGTATGCAGTACGGTAAGTATCATGCGGAACCAACGAATAAATCGGGACATAAATCTTCGCATCCGTGGCGATTGCCAACCGATTTAAATATTGCCAATGAGTCTTATCGGGACGCTGAATATAGGCTCCCCCGGTTAGATACATGATTACTCGTTGATTATTTCCGTGATCATTTAAGACATATGTTGTTACTTCCTGTTCTTGACGCTGAACATCAACCGTCATTACAGCAGCAGGCAAGTAGTAATCAGCCTCGTTGTCAATCCATGCGTTCCCCACCAAGGCATTAAACTTATTATTTTCTGCAAGATCGTTTTTAAACCCGCTTAATTGAATTCCCATTTCAGTAAAGGTTGCTTTACTAGAACGATGAGCACCACATCGTCGTAACTCTCGCAAACTATTCTCAAGATTATTAGCCAAATGACTAGCAATTTGAGTATTAAATTTCTTTATTTTCTCCACTGAAACGATCGCTCCTCATTTAAAATCTTACTATTATCCTATCATGATTTAAGATTTTGTGTCTTTAAGATTACCTAAAGCCATTAGCTCGCGTTGATGACAATGGTTTTGCCATCCTAAAACTACAACTAAAATTAAGGCAATAACAATTAAAATTACTGCCGCAATGATAATGTCGCGATACCCATTATAAAGAATCGTACGCATGGTTGGTAAAAGCTTATCTGGAAGGCTACTAGCAGTTTGGGCATTTGATAATTTATTTAGCATTCTTAAGGTAATTCCATGGTGCGTTTGAACACCCTGGAATAGCTCTTGGTTAAGAATAACTCCGTAAACCGCGGACATAAGGGTCTGACTCAAAATTCGCAATAAGTATCCTAGTGAAGTAGCAATTGGCACATCCCGTAATTCAGCATCTGTTTGAACATTAATCTGTAAAATATTAAAGACAAGACCAACACCGAATCCTTCAAAAGCACCCATGAATAAAATAAGCCAGAATGGTGTTTTTTGTCCCCCAATCATTATTCCTAAATAGGCAATAAAAATTGAAGCCGCCCCACAGGTAACAATCCAGTATTTTCCCCATCGTTCCTGTAATACTGGCACTAATTCTGAACCAATAAAGTTAGTAACCGCCCCTGGAATTTGTGTCATCCCCCCAAGCAGCGCACTTAAACCTAAAATTCCCTGCGCCCACATTGGAATATAAGTAACAAAAGCAATAAATGAACCCCAAATTATGACGAATAAAGTAAAATCAATTACTAGTTCGCGATTTTTAAACAGGCGACTAGGAACAATTGGGTCTACCGCCTTACTGTCAACTTTTATCATTCCGCCAAGCAATAAGAGGCCAACAACAAATAAACAGCCCACTACTAATCCAGATGCTGAACCAATTAATTGAACAGCTACTAAAATCATTACTAAACTGACTACCAATAAAGTCGCTCCAAGATAATCAACCGGCTTACCAGCAGCTTGCTTTTTCACATTCTTATAGAACAGACTAATAATGGTAATCGCAATTAAGGCAATCGGCACATTAACATAGAAAACCCAGTGCCAGCTCAACGCGTCAACAATCCATCCACCGAGTAGGGGGCCAATAATCGAAGCAGTTCCAAAACAAGCACTGGCAATTCCCAATACTTGAGCTCGTTTTTTTAGGTTGTCGTACAATTCAGCAAAAACAATAAACGGGATTGTATTCATTCCTCCAGCACCAATTCCCATTACAGTTCGCGCGATAATAAACCATAAAATATTAGGAGCTAATCCTTGAAAGATTGCTCCAACTAAAAACATGGAGGTAGCAGTAATATAGGCTTGCTTGTTTCCCTTATGCTCACCAAACTTACTCCATAATGGGGTCGCAACAGCCATTCCCAAAAGAAAAGTTGCGATGATCCACCCCATATATTGCAACCCATGAAGGTCACTAGTAATAGCTGGCAAGGCCGTATTTACAATCGTACCATCCATTCCCGCCATAATGTTAGATAGTAACAACGCACCAGTAACAATTGTTCGTCGTTGTTGTAATTCCACTTTTTCATCCCCTTTAATTCTCTCCGTACTAAAGAGGATGGAACAGAGCATCTAAGTGCGTTGTCCCATCCTCTTGAATTACAAACTGTTTTCCATTATACGACCTTAGGCATAAAAAGTATAATGGTTATTTTTTCATTTTCTTAATGTCCTGCCCTAACTGTTGCCAGTCAGCTTTAATAGTAGGCTCCAATCGGCGGGCATAGAGTACTGCGGCCGGATGATACATCGGCATAATCCAATGCTTATCAGTCGTCAACTCATAACCATCATGCACATCATTAGTCCGTTGAATTTTTTCGTGGAGAAGTTGCCCATGAAGCTTACCAATATTAGCCTGACTACCAAGCAGCCGTTGTAAAGCCGTATTGCCAAGCGTAATAATAATTTTCGGCTTAACTTGAGCTAATTCCCAATCAAACAAAGGAGCAAATGCTAAGACTTCTTTTTTAGTTGGCGTCCGGTTAGGGTGCTTTTCAATTACTTCACCCGTCTTCTTATCAACTACCTTTTTAATACTATAAGGCCGTTGACGAACGACACTGGTAATATAAACAGTTGAACGTGAATATCCAATAGATTCAATAAATTTCATTAGTTCTTGACCCGAAGCACCAGAAAAAGGAATATTCACTTCTTCTTCGTGACGACCCGGAGCCTCCCCTACTAACATTAAGTCTGGATTAAGCGGTCCTTGTCCTGGAGTAAAACCTGTTAATTGTCGATCCTTTGTTTTTTCTTTTACCTCTGCCAGTAGCGTTGGCGGATATTCTGCAATCATGTTCTCACTCTCCTATCCATTATGTCGCCACTTAGAATCTGTAAGAATACGAGCAGCAATCAATCCCATTGGCAAGAAGACAACAATCATAAGCGCCTTAGTCATCCAAAGAGTTCCTACACTAATCGAAGTTAAACCGATATTATACATTGCCCGATACATGTAAAGTCCTGGGACCATAATAACAATCGATGGAACCGTGATTGAAATTTGCGGATATTGAATTTTACGTTTAACAATTGATGCCAATAACCCGGCAACTAACGCTCCTAAAAATGCAGCTGCTCCTGCTGGAATTCCAGTTAAGTCTGTTAATTCCAACCGTAATGTATTAGCAATCGCACCAATACAACCAGCAGTAGCTGCCATTTTAGGCGTACTGTTAAACATTATTGAGAAGCCAAACACCCCACAGAAGCTGGCAGGCAGCCGGAGTAAAAAGAGCATTAATGCCGATAATGGTAATGCTTGAAAATTCTCAGGACGGAGATTAACCATTAATGCCACGATCCACCCAACCAAGGTAGCAACTGTAATAATTGCGATTGCATAGGTCATTCGTTCAAGCCCGGACCGCATGTCAAGTTTTGAAATATCAAGGCCACTAGTAATAAATGGAAATCCCGGAATAATAAACAGCATTGCGCCGATATACCCTGCTTCATGACGCGAACTCACATTAAACGTTAATTGCATCAAACTTAAAGCCAGCAGGTAAGAAAGGCACGCAACTGCAACCGCAACCGCGACTCCCGCAAATAAGGTAATGTGATGGTCAATCATCTTACGGCGGGCATAGTTTCCAAGGCCAGCCCCGATAAAACTACAAAACATTTCAACTGGTCCACCACCGAGTAAAAAGACAAAGGCGCTACATGCCAGAGCAGCTGCTAGTCCTACTTGGTAAGGAGCGTAATTTCCTTTTGAGTGGGCGATTTCTTCCAAACGGGAGTGGATTTCTCCAATTGTCATCTCACTCCCATGCTGGTCAAATTCTTTAATAAATCGCTCCATCTGCGAAAGTTTCGTCGTATTTACACTTGTGCTTGGTAAAGATATTGCCTGCGTGTAACTATGGTGGGCGTCCATACAAGTATATTCGAGGGAAACTAACCCAATATCGACCGAACAAGTCATTTTCAACGTCCGGGCAACTGTATTCATTGAATCACGGACTCGCCATGCCCCTGTTCCATAAGAAAGCATCATTAATCCAATTCGTCCGACAATCGCTGCTCGTTCTACTAAATTAGCCTCATACGCAGGGGTAAAATTATCATTTGTAAAAAAGTCATGCCATGGAATCGCCATATGATGCTTATCAGACAAATGTTCAGTCGGCGCAAAATCATTCGCTGAGATCTCTTTATCCTTACTCAAACCCATCAAGCTCCTCTTATCAATTCTCTTAACTATTTAATTATACGGCGGCTGTCAAGCGACGGGAGTAATTTCTTTTAATTTAGTGATTAATTGCTGTTCATCATCGCTTAAAATGTAATCCTCCCGTGTGGCAAGCGAAATAAAAAACTTTTCCGGAATTGGGTCTTTAATATCGAGGGCGACAATTCCCGGTTCATCCTTTACTGCATCTTTAACCATCAAACTAATTCCCTTATTTTGCCGTACCAACTCTTTAATCCAAGAAACATTTGGCACCTTATAAATTGCCGTTTGTGGATTAATTTGGGCATAGGTAGAATAAGCTTGGAAGGCAGCTTTATGCACATATTGCTGGTCATAATTAATAAAGATTTCGTTCGTTAAGTCTTGAAAACTAACCGCCTTTTTCTTTGCAAGCGGATGATCAGCACTTACGATGATACTAAATGGTCGCGCAGTTATTAATTCCGCAAAAATACCGGTTTGATCAATTGGTGCAATTGAACCCAGTATGGCAATATCGATCTTTCCCGCTTGTAATTCACTTAGCAATTCATGAGACCCCACAGAAACGATTTTTATTCGTTGAAGAAGCTGCTTAGAAAGATTGCCGATAATGTGTGAAATATACATTTTTCCAATGATTGGCGGAAGGCCGAATTTTATTTGTCGTTGATCGGACCGTGCTATTTCTTGATGAGCAATGTCTATTTTTTTGTTTATCGCCAACGCTTTTTCATATAGTAACTGCCCACTGCGCGTAATCATTTCATCCCTATGAACACGATCTTTGCGCACTAATTTTGTGTCAAATTCTTGTTCAAGGCGACGAATTGCCTGGGTAATACTAGGTTGAGAAACATTAAAATACTTTGCTACTTGCGTATAATTTTTTAATTTAACTAACATGGCAAAGTATTGTAAATCACGAGTATTCATCGTCTTAACCCTTTCTATATCGAAATAATATCTTTATCTTACGTCAATTTATACTTGAATACAAAAGAATGTTCGCAAAAGAAATTAATCTTTTCAACAAGAAGGGCGGCTAAACTAGCTTCATGTTATCTTGTTATTTAAAATAATAAGGCTGGGGGAATTTTTCATTTCTCCCAGCTTCCGCACTAATCTTAAGCTATTCAAGTAAATATTAAATTATTGATGTTCTTTTAAGTAATTGTCCATTATTTTATTAAATTTGTTTGCCTGTTCTGCCATTATTACATGACCACTTTGATCAACAGCTTGATGCGATATAAACTTTGGATTAGCTTGTCTCATAACATCCGCAAATTTACCATTAAAATATGGACTTTGATTTGCGGTAACTAATAATGTTGGAATATTAATTTTTTCAAGTGTTAATCGCCAATCCCGTTTAGCGTGATCATAGAGTAAGGGAAGATTTTCGGCCCTAATAAATGGAAACATTTCTTTTTCTGGCTCTAATTTTGATATTACTTGAGATGGTACCCCATTTAATGTCTCTCTAACATTCCCATGCTCTTTCAATTTTAATTTATACGATGCCCTTGTGACATCCATATATCCATAAGGCCATTGAACCGTATTAAGCATCTTTGGAGATTGATCAATTGCTATCACGCCACTTAAAGGAAAATCAGTATAAAGTGATAAGAATCCATATATTACCGATGCACCCATAGAGTGTCCAATTAAAAAGGGCTTTGTAACATTTAAATAATTTAATAGTTCATATAGATCCTTTATTAAGGGCTCAATGGAATCTAATTGCTCATTCCTAGTTGATGCTCCATGATTTCGCTGATCGTACGTAATTACTTGATAACCTTGCTGAATTAAGTTTTTAATTTGTAAACACCATATTTGTTGATAACCACCAAAGCCATGAATTAAAACAACTGGTTTCCCAGTACCATAAACATAGTAATTAATTCTTATCCCATCACTTGTTTTGAAGTCCATCAGGCAACCCTTCCTTCACTAAAGCTAAAAAGATAGTAACTATTAATAAATCAGCAGTGCCTCCAAGGCTTAAATTTTGTTGAGTGAATTTTTCTTCAATTTGGGTTAGCTTTTGTTGTCCAGACTTAGTATTTATTCCGCCTAGTCTTAAACACTCCTGAATTTCTTTATTTTTCCATTCTTGAATAGCTGGATCCCCTGCTCTTTTAATTAAGGTCGAGTCTTCAATATGTAAAGCTAGTTCTAAAAAAGTTATTAAAATTCGGCTATTCCAATCATAGTTTGATGTTAATAAGGTCGGTAACCCATACTTAAAAACTGTCGGGTATCCTGCATGTGCTTCCCCTCGAATACCAGAAAGGCCGTATTTTAAATACTGTTTCTCACCCGCAGTTAAAAAATTTTTCGATGAAAGGTGTTTTAGATCATCATTAATCAAATTCTTTAACATCTTTTTAATCACGTTTTTAATATCATTTGCATCAAATTGTTTTAGATGCTGTAAGCTGTAGGCTGTTGCTGCAACAAATACTCCTAATGAAAAAACTGCTCCTTTATGAGTATTAACATTATTTGTAGCAACAAACATTGTTTTCTCAGCTTTTTTGCCATATTCACGTAACTCTTCAAATATCAATGATAAATTAGCAGAACGACTCATTATTCCTAGTAATGCTGCTTGATGAAGATAGTTACGCAAACTAATAGAACTATTAATGAATGTAAATATATCCATATCTAAGTGTGCTCCATGTTCAACTGGATCCACTAATCCAGGCTTAGGCCAAGCAGATACTTCATATAAAAGGGCTCGTTGTGCAAGTTGAGTTAACCAATTTGTAATGTTTTCTTTTTCTTGATATGCCAATTCTACGCAAACTAACTGACTAACTTTTTCTTGTAACTCTTCAACTGAATGTCGACGGGAGCGACCACATTCTTTAGCTGGACGACCACAAATTAAACACTTTCTAGCAGGTAGATTTACATCTGACCTTGATAGTGATTTTATTGTTCCACTATCATTAGCTAGCACATCTAAGTCAAATAAACGATAACTTGGCTTCAATTCTTCAAAATGACTCGTAATCTCTTTTACTAAAATTGCACCCATCTCAACAAGATAGAAGCGCTCTGGACCGGTTTTCTTATCCAGCCACTCTTTTTTTGAAATAAAAACAATTCCAGCATCTAATAACATTTTTTCAAATTCATTGAGGCCAGCTATAAAAAATGACTCTATCTTTTTATTATTCTTTATTGGACCAGGAATATTTAATTTAGCTGCTACAACAGTCATTGATGGATTAGTTTTCAATAACTGGTTTTGTATTTTTACACGCTCATCCTTATTTTTTAAAACAGCAAGAATGTCTTGGTATTCACCGTGATCAAAAATAGTTTGCATACTAACTCCTCAAATCAAACTTTAATATTAATTATAGCAATAATGGGTATAAAAAACGGTACTAGAAAATTCCAGTACCGCAATTTCTATTCGTAATTAGTCCTTAATTTGTTTAATTTCATCAATTAAAGTACCATCACGATATTCAACAAGTGCAACTGTTCGATCAGTATATTCAATCTTTTCCGGCTTACCAACAATCTTTTCTGCACGTTGTTGTAATTCTTCAATTGAAATCAATGGAATACTTGGCACATTCTTGAATGTTTCAATTAAATCTTTACGTGCAGGATTTACAGCAACCCCTACTTCAGTAACAACAACATCAATTGATGAACCTGGAGTAGTTACTGAATTAACAGCTGGTACAATTGTTGCAATCCGACCACGAGTTAATGGGGCAGAAATAATTGTCATCTTTGCAGTACCAGCATCTTGGTGTCCACCAACAGCACCACGAATTTCACCATTAGATCCAGTTAAAACATTAACATTGAAATCAGTATCAATTTCCAAAGCAGAAAGAATTGCAATGTCCAGTTGATCAACCATTGCTCCCTTGTTATCAGGATCAGCATACCATGATCCGTCAATTTCAATTTGACCAGGATTACTCTTCATACTTGAAGCAGCACCCTTATCAAAATCTTGAACATCCATAACTTTCTTTACTAATCCTTCTTCTAAAAGTTTAACGATTGGCGAAGTAGTTCCACCACAAGTAAAGGAAGCAGTAATGTTGTTATCAATCATTGCTTGACGAAGGAAACGGGTAACAGCTAAAGCAGCTCCACCAGTACCAGTTTGGAATGAGAAACCTTCTTTAAAGTATGGAGAATTTACAATTACATCATTAACCATCTTTGCAATCTTCAATTCTTTAGGATCCTTAGTGAAACGTGTTGCACCACTACCAATACGGTCTGGATCCCCAACTTTATCAACTTTTACAACGTAATCTACTTGTGTTTGTTGGATTGATGCAGGTGTATTAGGATAATCAGCAATTGTATCTGTTACAAGAACAACTTTATCTGCGTATTTGGCATCAACTAATGCATAACCTAATGATCCCAAAGCTGACTCACCATTCATACCATTAGCATTTCCCATTCGATCTGAGTTAGGAACACCAATAAAGGCCACATCAATTTTAATGTTTCCATTTTCAATTGAACGTGCACGATTACCATGTGAACGGAAAATAACCGGATTCTTTAATAAACCGTGAGAAACGGCTTCCCCAAGACTTCCTCGCATACCAGAACTAGTAATGTTAGTAATTGTACCAGCCTTAATAGCTTCGATTACCTTATCATTCATTACCCCAGTTAACGATGATGGAGCCAAAGTTAAGTCTTTGTAACCCATCTTGATGATTTTATCCATAACCATGTTAAATACAAAGTCACCATTACGGAAGTGGTGGTGGAACGAAATTGTCATCCCGTCCTTCAAGTTATTCTTGATAACATCATCTAATGAATCTACTAACTTATCGTCACCCTTGGTAACACGAACATCATGACCAGTATAGTGAACAATTGGATGACCAATTTCAGTAGTTTCAAATGGCTTGTAGTTTGTTGAATCTAAAATTTTATCTGAAATTTCGCGTCCGACTTTATTTTTCAATGTATTCGCCCTCCTCATTGATCAAGTTAGAAGCCTTTGCTAAACGAATTACCCGTTGTGCACGTAATACAACTGGGCGGTCAACCATTTGACCGTTCATTGAGATAACACCTGAACCCTTTTGGTGTGCTTCTTCAATTGCAGCTTCAACGTCCAATGCATTTTCAATTTCTTTCTTGGTTGGTTCATAAATCTTATTTACCCAATCAATTTGACGAGGGTTAACAAGAGATTTACCGTCAAATCCTAATTCGTGAATGTGTTCAGTCTCACGTTTAAAGCCTTCTACATCATTCATATTAGTAAAGACAGTATCAAAGGCTGCAATGCCAGCGGCACGTGCTGCATGAAGAATCATGTTACGAGCAAATTCAAGTTCTGCTCCATCTGGGTAACGATGAGTCTTCATATCAGTCGTATAGTCTTCAGCAGAAAGTGCCAAACCAATCATCCGGTCAGTACTTGCAGCGATTTCTGGTGCATTAAGCACTCCCTTAGCACTTTCAATAGCTGCCATAACATGCGTTGTACCTGGCTTAATACCAAATTTGTTTTCAGCTTCTTCTACTACTTTTACAAGATCTAGCATCATTTGAGCTGATTCTACTTTTGGCAAACGAACAACTTGAATACCGGCTTTTACCATTGCGAAAACATCATTCTTAAAAAATGGTGTATCAATTCCATTAACACGAACAACTAATTCTGAATCACCATAATCTTGTGTTTGGAGAGCTTGATAAACTAACATCCGGGCAGCATCTTTTTCTGCCATTGAAACTGAATCTTCCAAGTCAAACATAATGGAGTCGGCACCATAAATACCAGCATCCTTTACCATTCCGGCATTGTTACCTGGAACAAACATCATTGTCCGACGTAAACGTTCTTCCATTATTAAAATACCTCCCAGTCTGGTTGATTTGCTGTATCAAGAGCACGTTGAGCAGCAGCCATTGTCCGTGCTTTAATTACACAATCTAAAGCTCCTTTATCCACAGCTTTAACATTGGCATTATCAATTCCATAAGCAGTTAAAGTATCAGTAATCACCTTACGAATTTGATTACCATAAAGTTCTTCCACAGAGGAATCTAAGTCAATGCTGATACCATTATTACCTTGGCTCAAAGTAATTTGAATATCGGAAGATTCCAAAGTTCCTGCTAATGCAGTCTTCTTAATATCCATTATTTAATATACTTCCTTCCTTTATCCGAGTTTGAAGCTCAGACCAGTTGTTTTTAATAAATTCGAGCGTTGTATCTGGAACATACTTTTTTACTAACGCAATATCATCATTAGTAATTGCTGCTCGTACCTTCGTTGCTGAAATAATATCCTGATCCTTGTTTTTCTTTCGATCAATAATCTTTACTTCAACATCAGGTGGTAGAACCCTATTTAACTCTTCATTATATATATTTGTTGTTTTGGAATATGGTTCATTCCCAAGATATCGAGATGTTATATTAAGCGGTTTTGCAATTTGTTCCTTAAAAAGGGTTGCATCCAAGGAAGCTTGAAATCTTCCAACATTTTGATCATCTTTTAAAAAGTATGCTGGAAACGTAGCATAACTAACCATGTATTCCTTACCTGGTACTACTATAACATTTGGTAAATCAGCTACTCCTGCTTTAACTAACTTAAAACGATCAGAAAATGAAAAAATGGAAACATCTTCACTAACAACAAAAACATATACATAATCATTTTCTTTACTAGCAGTTTCCACTAAGTAACGATGTCCTTTTGTAAAAGGATTAGCGTTCATAACAATTCCCGCGATCTTGCTTCTTTCTTGATCGTTAAAGTGTGGCAAAGACGAAATATAGTCATGAATATCAGGAGTACCACTTTCTAATACAGTTCCTTGTTCTACTTTTGCTAATTCATGAAATCCAACATATTGGAAACTTTGGCTATATTGTGGTTTCGTAAAAACAAACAAATGGAAGCGCCCCATCATTGCAGCTTCATTTTCTAATTTACTAACCAAACTATTAAATGTTTCACCATGCCCCTGAACTTTTGAACAAATTGCAATATACTTCAATACATTACCAGCAATTGATCCGGTTGCTAAAATCTCACCATTTTCTTTCCATACAAAAGTCTTATCAATAGAAGATGTTTCTTTTTCAGAAAAAACTTCAATTCCATTGAATTGCAAGAACTTTTGCCACTTGGTGAAATTGCGTTTTAAATGAATGTTAATTTCACGAACTTCCATTAATATTCTCCTAATCGTTATTCTTTTGACTTGCGTAATGTTGAACAGCTTTAGCTACTGTATTTACTACACCATCATCAAATACTCCAGGAACAATTTTTTCAGCTGTTGGATTAGAAATCATATTTGCTAATGCAGAAGCAATTGCTTTTTCAAGGCCAAAATCAACTTTATTTAAATCAGTTGATAATAATCCTTTATATAACCCGGGAAATACCAAAATATTATTTACTTGATTTGGGTATTGACTTGATCCAGTTGCCATTACTGCTACATCTGCATCTTTTGCAACTTGAGGATCAATCTCAGGCTTTGGATTTGCAAGTGCAAAAATAATTGGATTCTTAGCCATTGTCTTTACTTGTTCACTTGTTAAAACATCTGCATCAGAAAGACCGATAAAAACATCCCGATCCTTTACCGCTTCACTTAAATTCTTATAAGGAGTTTGATCAGCACTTTGTTTTACTAAATCTGTTTGATAATGATTATAATTTTGACTATCAACATGCACTGGTCCATCAATATCAACAAATGTAATATTTTTAATACCTGCCGCAAAAAGTAATCGAGCTGTTGCAACTCCTGACGCTCCAACTCCATTAATTATAACTTTCAAATCTTTCAGATTTTTCTTTACTACTCTAGCAGCATTAATTAATCCAGCCAAAACAACAATTGCTGTTCCTTCTTGATCATCATGATAAACTGGAATATTAACTACTTTAGACAATTTCTCTTCGATTTCAAAACAACGAGGTGCTTTAATATCTTCTAAATGAAAACCTGCAAAAGATTCCTGCATATTCTTTAATGTTGCTACAAATTCATTAACAGGAACTTGCTCAACAGTTAAAGGTAGTGCATTAACATTAGCCAAATCCTTATAAAGTAATGCTTTCCCCTCAACAACTGGAAGACCACCGGCTGGGCCAATATTTCCTAATCCCAAAACAGCAGAGCCATCTGTTACTAATGCTACAAGTTTTCCACTAAGAGTATATTTATCCTTTAGTTCGGGATAACGTTCTATAAGCTTAGAGATTATCGCAACTCCTGGAGTATACGCTTCACCTAATTCTTTTCGATTTTTCACTTCAAATTGAGGTGCAATATTAAGTACTCCTTGGTTCTTAGCATGCATTGAGAGTATTTCTTTATCTTCCATTTATCGAAAGCCTCCTCATTTCATTATTAATATCTTACCACCTTTTTAAAAAAATTAAAATAATTACCGTATTTTTTAAATATTTAAAAATAATGATATACTTAAAACAACATTGAGCATGAAAGGAATAAAAATAATGAACTCACAGCATCAACAATTACTCGGTAATCTTGCACAAGATTATTACCTTAGCAAAATGGCAATTAGTGATATTTCTAAAAAATATAATCTTAGTCGCTACCTCATTATGAAATACCTTGATGAAGCATTTTCAAGCGGGATTGTTGATATAAGCATTCATACAGATTATGACCGAAATGCCCAACTAGAACGCGAATTATCAAATAGTTTTGATATAAAAAATGTCTATGTTATCAAAGATCCAAGCAACCCCTTGGACCGCGATAAAATCATTGCTAACTTTGCAGCTAATCAGATTCAATCTCTTATTAAAGAATATAAAATAATCGGATTATCGTGGGGGGAAACAATTTATACTGTTCTTGATCATTTCAGCAAACACTCTTCCCGCAATTTAGTTTTCACACAATTTATGGGTGAAAATATGAAATATAAATCTTCTGCCGCATCAATGCGAATGGTACAAAAAGCTGCATCCAAATATGATTGTCCTTATTACACCATTCCCGGACCACTTTATATTCTTAATGACGAAGCAAGAAATGACCTATATTCCGAACCGGCTTTTACAGAAGCATTTAAGGTTGCCAATAAAATGGAAATGATTGTTTGCGGATTAGGTACTCTCCAATCAATAGACAGTATCCCTGCTTGGCATGATTATAAAAAGAGGTTATTTAAAGGAGTTAGTTTAAACCAAATTGCTGGAATGGCATTTGGTCGTCCATATGATATTAACGGTAACTTTCTAATTCATCCCAATAACGATAAAACTCTCTCTATCCCTTTAAATAAAATTCTTAACGTTCCTATACGCTTTGCTATTGTTCAACGCAAATCAAAGTATCAAGCCGCTTTAGGAGCCCTTCGTGGAGGTTTATTTACTGATATGATACTTACAGAATCAATCGCTTTACGAATTATTGAGGAAATATAAAAAAGACCTGACAAATTTGCCAGATCTTTTTTATTACCATAAACCAATAACTTTCATCCATACTGTTCCGATTCCGATAAATACTACCAGATAAAGAAGACCAAGGATAAAGTTCATTCGCCACCAGTCACTCTGTTTAACGTAACCTGTACTGAATAAAGCAGAAGCAGGACCGTTAGCGTAGTGAGTAGTTGAACTATAAGCGGCAGCAGTCAATGAAAGAAGCATTGCTGCTAAGAATGGTGGAACACCAGCTGAAATCGCAACTCCAAGGAATCCACTAAACATAGCAGTAACTTGGGCTGTACCAGAAGCAAATAGATAGTGACTGTAGAAGTAAATCAGTACTAATGCAATCATGATCACAAACCAGTTCATTCCACTAAGTGAATGACTAACAGTCTTCGAGAACCATGGAATAATTCCAAGCTTGTTTAATTCTCCAGCAAGGAAAATTAAGATTGAGAACCAGAGAACAACATTCCAAGCACCAGTTTCATTTAAAACATCTTTAGTAGTAAGAATACCTGTTAAAAGCATTAATGCAACAGCAATAAATGCAACTGTCATTGCATCCATTCCAATGAAGCTTGAAATCATCCATAGAACGATTGCAATTGCAAAAATAACTAACATTAATTTTTCAGAAAGCTTCATTGGACCCATTTCAGCTAGTTGACTATCAGCTAACTGACGAGCATCCGGTGTTTTCTTAATTTCTGGTGGATACATCTTGTAGATGATCCATGGAATCAATGCTAAAAGAATAACACCAGGAAGTAAAGCAGCTAAGAACCATGAAATCCAAGTAATGTTAACACCCAACTCTTTTGCAAGGCCAACAGCAACAATGTTTGGTGCCATGGCAGTCATAAACATCGCACTAGTAATAATATTGACATGGAATTCAGTGAATAATAAGTAAGAACCCATCTTCCGTTCTGTCCCATCTTTTGGTGATGAATGGAACGTATTCGAAAGAGCATCAATAATTGGTAAAACAATACCACTAGCACGTGCCGTGTTACTTGGTGTAGCAGGCGCTGTAACAAGATCAATTCCCATTAAAGCATATCCTAAACCAATTGATTTTTTACCAAAATAACGAACAAATAGTAAGGCTACTCGATTTCCTAAACCAGTCTTAATAAATCCACGGGCAATTAAGTATGCCATTGCAATAGTCCAAGGAGTACTATTTCCAAAAGCAACTACTGCTTCTTTCATCGGAGCAATTCCTAGTAAGACCGTGAGTGTAAAACCAATTAATGCAACCCCAGCAATTGGCAATGGCTGAGTAATACATCCAACAATCGTTGCAATAAATAATGCTAACAAGTGCCAAGCTACAACGCTAATTCCTACAGGCCGGACTGGAGTACAAAGCCAAATGATAACTCCAACAAGTACCGGCCAGATAAATCCTTTATAATTTACCTTTGATAATCCCATTAGATTATTCCTCCCTTAATAATTAAACTTCCACACCATCTAAGACATCTTTCATCTTAGCAGCAGAGTATTTTAGTTTTTCGATTTCTGTATCCGAAAGTCCGTAATCAATGACTTTTTCTATTCCTGTTCGATTAACAATTGCAGGTATTCCAAGATACAAATCATTAATCCCATATTGACCCGTTAAAGGAGCTGATATTGGGAGCATGATGTTACGATTTTCAATAATCGCTTTTACAATATAAGCAAGATATTTAGCTACTCCATAGAAAGTAGCTCCTTTTCCTTCGATAATCTTACCACCACGTTCTTTAACTGCTTTTTCAAGTTCGCTATAGTCCTGAGCAGTTAAATCAGTAACTTCTTTTAACGGTTTTCCATTAATAGTAGCTTCATCGAATGCACCAAACGATGTATCTCCATGTTCCCCTAAAACTAAAGCATCAATTTCATTTACTGGAATATTTAACTTTTCAGATAAAAGTACATTCAATCGAGCTGTGTCTAGTGAAGTACCAGTTCCTATAACACGATGCTTAGGAAATCCAGAAAGTTGTTGTGTCACTGTAGTTAAAATATCAACAGGATTACTTGATACAACAAAAATGCCGTTGAATCCACTTTCAACAATTGGGTTAACAATAGTTGAAAGAATCTTTGTGTTCTTTGAAACAAGATCCAAACGAGTCTCTCCTGGCTTTCGTGGAACTCCAGCAGTAATAACTACAACATCAGCATCTGTAGCATCAGAATAATCTCCTGCGTGAATGTTGACTGGACTAGTTAGTGGAGTAATATCTTGTAAATCCAATGATTCTCCAGTTGCCTTTTCTTTCTTTAGGTCAACAATAACTAATTCATCAATTTCTTGTGTTGTTTGAAGGAGTGAGAATGCGAATGATGATCCTACAGCTCCATCACCAACAAGCACAACTTTATGATGATGTCTTAACATAAAATTTTCCTCCAAATAATATATAAATAATTGCTCTAGGCAGTTTCTCACTGCCCATTATTTTTTACTTTAAGCCACGGGCGTAAACAGTTACTTGTTGACCTGCTTGACGTCCAAAGACAATTGTTTCTGCAATTGAGTTACCACCAACACGGTTATTACCATGCAAACCACCAGCAACTTCACCTGCAGCATATAATCCCTTGATTACATCCCCATTACCATCAAGCACTTGAGTCTTTGTATTAATATGAATACCACCCATAGTGTAGTGAATTGCAGGTGCAATATGGATTGCGAAGAATCCTGGCTTAGTAATTCCACGATCCATCCCTGTTGTCCGATGGAATTCTTTATCGTCATGATTTTCAACAGCTTCATTCCATGTTACGACTGTCTTCTTTAAGTTCTCAGGATCCATGTTGAGGTTCTTTGCAAGATCCTCAATCGTATCGCCATGAACAACAAGACCAACTTTATCGTAAAATTCAATTGCCTTAGCATGGTCACGAATACCTTGATCAAAAATTAAGTAAGCACTGTGTTCTGGAAGGGCAGTAATCGCATTAGAAACAATCTTTCGAGTGTTTAATTCGTTAACAAACCGATTACCTTCAGCATTAACTAAGATTGCACCTTCACCACGGACAGCTTCACCAATAAGGTAAACATGAGGATTATCTTGTTGAACAGTTGGGTGAACTTGTACAAGATCCATTTGCATTAATTCACCGCCAACGCCTTCAGCAAGCTTCAAGCCATCACCAGTTGCTCCTGGTTGATTGGTAGTCTTGTAATCAGCAAGGTCAGGGCGGAACCGCTTCATGTATTCTTTAGAAGCACCGAATCCACCAGTAGCTAAGATAACAGCCTTTGCGTGGATGGTTTTAATTAGGCCATCAGCATTAGCTTCAACACCGATTACCTTACCTTCATCATCTTGTAAGAGCTTGTTAACTTTAACCTTATTGAATACTGGAATGTTTTCCTTTTGAACAACTTCCAATAAACTCTTTACTAAGAAACCACCAATTGGCGCCATACTTGCTGGACGGTGAGTACGCTTACGAGACATTCCACCAGTAATTGTAATGTCATCAAGCTTAATCCCATGATCAGCTAACCAGTCGATTGCTGGGGCTGTATGATATACAAAGTAACCAAGCATATCCTTATCGTTTAGACGTCCACCATCTTTGTATGTTTCATGGTAAAAGTCAGCAACGTTATCAATTACTCCATGTTGTAATTGCACGTTGGTTTCAGCGGCATTCATTCCTGAAGAAGCTCGGTTGGTATTTCCTCCAAGTTCTTCTTCCTTTTCAAGAACAACCGTCTTCATTCCCAATTCGTTTGCTTGAATTGATGCGGAAAGACCTGTTCCACCAGAACCAATTACAATAACATCGTAATCATTATCTAATTTACTTACAGATAATGGTTGGAATTTTTCAGCCATGATATTGCTCTCCTTTTAATTCTTAATTTTAAATACATTAACAGTCAAAAAGAGTGGAACAAGTTCTTTTTATTGCTTATTTCCACTCTTGCCAAAATTGGCATTACTTTTAACTCAATTCTTATTTATCCCGATCAACGTTGGTCATCTTAAGCATGTCCATCCATTCATCGTATTGTTCTTCAGTAAGCTTACCGGACTTCAAAGCAGCTTCTTTTAATGTGCTACCAGCTTTATCAGCAGCTTGAGCAATCTTAGCACTGTCATGGTAACCAATGTGCGGTGACAAAGCAGTAACAGTCATTAATGAATTATCAACTAATTCTTCCATCCGCTTTTCATTAACTGTCATTCCGTGGATCATCTTGTCAGCAAATCCAGTAATTGTTCCAGTTAATAAGTCAGCTGATTCGAGGAATGCATCGATCAATACTGGCTTGTAAACATTCATTTCGAAGTTACCTTGTGATGAAGCCATTGTTACTACAGTATCGTTACCGAATACCCGTAAAGCAGCCATTGTTACAGCTTCTGCTTGAGTTGGGTTAACCTTTCCTGGCATGATTGATGAACCTGGTTCGTTAGCTGGGATATTTAATTCACCATAACCAGCACGTGGACCAGAAGCCAAGAAACGAATATCTTGAGCAAGCTTGAACATGTCAGCTGCTAATGTCTTCAAAGCACCGTGAACAACATCTAAACCAGAGTGGTTAGCTAAACCGTAGAACTTGTTTGAATCAGCAGTTAAGTTTAAGCCGTAAACTTCGCTAAGCTTTTCAGCAATCTTTTCAGGCATTCCTTCTGCAGCATTCAAGCCAGTACCAACAGCAGTACCACCAATTGCCAATTCATCTAATGTTGGTTCCAAAGTTTTAATGTAATCAAGGTCATGTTCTAAGGAAGCAATGTAACCAGAAAGTTCTTGACCAAATGTCAATGGAACTGCATCTTGCAAGTGAGTACGTCCAACTTTAACAGTCTTCATGTACTTCTCTTCCTTAACCTTTAATTCATCAATTAAGTGTTGAACAGCTGGCTTCAACTTATCAAGCGCTTCTAAGGCAACCACATTCATAGCAGTTGGGAAAGTATCGTTTGAACTTTGACCCTTGTTAACATCATCATTTGGCAAGATTTCAATGTCAGGGTTAATTTCATGAGCCTTGTGCGCAACAACTTCATTAGTGTTCATGTTGGTTTGGGTACCAGAACCAGTTTGGTAAACCTTTAATGGGAAGTCCTTCCGCAATTCTTCATCACTTAATGCGAGTAATTCATCAATCGCTTTAACAATTAAATTACCCTTTTCTTCAGAGATAGCTTTAGTTTCCATATTAGCTTGAGCCGCTGCTTTTTTAATGTTCAATAAAGCACGGATGATTGCTAATGGCATGTATTGACCGGTTGGGAAGTTATTCCGACTCCGTTCTGTTTGTGGTCCCCATAGTGCTTCAGCAGGGATTTTAACAGGACCTAACGTATCTTCTTCAGTACGGTATTCTGACATCTCAAAAACCTCCAATATATTAATTGAGCAATTTTATCTTGTGAAATGTTACACATCATTTACACGTATATCCTACCTTGTAAGTAAAGCTATAGTCAAATCTTTAATTTTCAATAAATTTCACTTATAGCTATTGCCTTACCAACTGCTATAATAGCTTTTTTTAATCGTGTTTGCAAAAGTTTCACAAACTTCGATACAAAAAAACACCTAAGATTTTTTAATTTCTTAGATGCTTTTCTATTTTTGTCTAATAATCTGGTTTTATTATTCACAAAGATGCAAGCTGCTTGATTAATATTGAGGCTTCCAAATTTTTTCTGCTACTGCCTTCTTTGCATCGGTAATTCCGTCGCCGGCTAGGCCTTGATCGATAGCAGATTCGGCTACTCGTTCAGCCACTCGCTTAGAAAATTCTGTTAACTTAGAAACAGGAGGTAACACCGCTGCGCCTGGCTTTTCCGGATCAACTAAGCCACTTAAAGCATGAGCAGCTGCTGCTAACATATTATCATTTAGCACTTTAGCTTCAGCAGCCAAGGCCCCAAAACCAACTCCAGGATAAATTAACGCATTGTTAGCTTGTCCGATTTGGTAAACAGTTCCGTTATATTCAATATCTTTAACCGGGATTCCAGTCGCAATTAATGCCTTTCCATCAGTCCACTTGAGGAGGTCAGCTGCTTTTGCTTCTGCTAACTTAGTTGGGTTAGAGAGTGGAAAAATGACTGGCCGTGAAGTATGAGCTGCCATTTCCTTTACAACCGCTTCATCAAAACTGCCTGGTTGAGTGGATGTACCAATCATTACTGTTGGGTGAACAGCTTTAACAACCGCAAGTAAATTAGTTAATTCATCAGCATTAGCAAATTCGCTCCGTTGACGGGTAAATGGCTTTTGCTTTGGTGTTAAGCCTGGCGTATCTTCAAATAATAATCCTTGCTTGTCAACAAGGTAGAAGTGCTTCTTTGCTTCTTCGGGTGTGAGGCCTTGACGGATCAATTCGTCATAAAGCATCTTAGCGATTCCCATTCCAGCGGTCCCTGCACCGAATGTTAAGAATGTTTGATCCGTTAACTTTTCTTTTGAGATATTCATGGCTCCTAGCACACCAGCTAAGGCAATAATTCCAGTTCCTTGAATATCATCATTAAAGGTCAAAATCTTATCCTGGTACTTATCAAGAATCCGTGCAGCCGTTCCCCGACCAAAATCTTCAAAGTGTAATAAACTCTTAGGGAATAATCCTTCAACTGCATCAACAAACTTATCGATGAAGTCAAAGTAAGGTTGTCCCTCAACGCGCTTAATTCGATTTCCTAGGTAATTAGCGGACTTCAACAATTTTTCATTATTAGTCCCTGCATCAATAGAGACCGGGAGAACTTGGGATGGATCAATCCCAGCCGCTGCCGTGTAAACCATTAATTTCCCAACAGAAATGTCAACCCCATTTACACCCCAGTCACCAATGCCAAGGATTCCTTCAGCATCTGTAACAACAATGAGGCGAATATCACGACCATCGGCGGCATCAGCAAGTTCCTCTTTAATTAAGTCAGGATGCTCAATGCTCAAATATGCAGCATCTTGCGGCTTAATGTAACGTTCATTATATTGCTCAATCGCCTCAGCAATTACGGGATCATACACAACCGGCATAAATTCCGCAATATGTTTTTCCATCAAGTAGAAGAAAAGAGTGCGGTTAGTATTGAATACTTCCATCAACAGGTGACGTTGTTCAATCCGTGAGTTCTTAGATTGATATAACCGGTAGATTTCGTCTGCCTGTTCCTCAATCGTTCTTACACAAGATGGTAACAAGCCTAATAAACCATACTTTTTTCGTTCTTCAATTGTAAAAGCAGTTCCCTTATTCTTAAAGGGGTCATTTAACATTTGCATTCCTTTACGCAACATTATCGCCTATCCTTTACCTTTTATCTGTTTCAACAATCTTAGGGTAATTCCAGCGCTAGTTTATAGTCAAATATATGCTATGATATAAATAAAATTGATAGTACCCATTATAATTACTGACAGAAAGGCATTTACTATGAAATTAAACGACCTAAAATATTATCAAGCACTGGTAAAATATAAAAATTTTTCGCAAGTTGCAACAAAATTTAATGTCAGTCAGCCTACTATTACAATGGCTATCCAACGCCTAGAAAAAGATTTTGGCACGTCATTTTTTGTTCGTGACCATGTCCATAAACAATTACATATCACACCGACTGGTAAGCAATTTGCCGTTCACGTTGACGTTATCTTAAACGAATTAAGGATTGCCCGCCAAGAAATCAATCAAGCTGAATCGTCCAGCATTCGCTTTGGCCTGCCACCCATTATCGGTAATTACTACTTTCCGCCATTGACCCCGCTATTAATGCGAGAAGGCCTTTTAAGCCACTTGGAAACCTCTGAGCATGGTTCGAAGGAAATTCTCAAGATGCTTAAACATGGCCACCTTGATTTGGCATTGCTCGGATCGCTTAACCCCCTAAAGGAAGTGGGGCTAAAAACCACTGAACTAGCTGAGTATCCCTTTAAGATTATCGTTAGCAAGCGCCATCCCCTCGCTGCTAAAAAGGAGATTGATTTTGCTACTCTTAAAAATGAACGCTTTATTGTTCCTGATACTGAATTCTTTCATGAGCAAGCCTTTAAGCAAATCTCTCATTTGGCTCATTTTCGTCCTCAAGTCATCTACCGAACCGCTGACATTCACGTTATCAAAACCATGGTTGCAGAAAATCTTGGAATTGCTTATTTAACAAGTTTGGCGATTACTCCAGAAGATAACATCCATTCCATAAATGTTACTAGCCCGTTAAAACAATCATTTCGCCTGTCAGCTGTTACCCGTTCAACTGAATTATTAACAGCCCCCAAGCAAAAACTATGGGATCTCTTAACTGCAAAAAAGGAATGACAAATAACCGTCTAATACGGTGGCTATTGTCATTCCTTTTTATTATTTCTCTTTTTCAATCTTAATTGTTTTTATAATAACGTCTTTCTTAGGCTTATCCATCGCATCCCGCTTAACTTTGCTGATCTTTTCGACAACATCCATCCCGGATAATACTTGGCCAAATACGGTGTGGTGGAAGTCAAGCCACGGTGTACCACCATGTTTTTCGTAATAATCAATAATCTCCTGCGGATACCCAACGGCCTTCATTTGATCAATCATATTTTCTGGAACATGTTCATTAGTGACAATAAAGAATTGACTGCCATTTGTGTTCGGACCAGCATTAGCCATTGAAAGAGCACCAGTGAAGTTAAATAGTTCTTCAGAAAACTCGTCTTCAAACGGGTGACCATAAATACTTTCGCCACCACGGCCGGTTCCAGTTGGGTCGCCACCTTGAATCATAAAATCCGGAATAACCCGGTGAAAAATTACATCGTCATAATAATTTTTCTCTGCTAATTTAACAAAGTTTTCAACTGTTTTAGGTGCGTACTTTGGAAAAAGTTGGGCCGTAATTGTTCCCATTGTAGTTTCAATTACTGCTTTTGGTCCTTCAACTTCATCCAATGATAATTGGGGATATTTCATAAATAAAGCCTCCTCTTTTCTCTACTAAACCTCTCTAACCATCTTAGCAGGAATCAGAAGGAAAAGACAATTATTAGTCCTCACTAACACGTAATACACAAGCTCCCTTAATATCACCGTGCTTAACATAGCGTAATGCTTCATCAGCCTTTGCTAGTGGATATTCGTGTACTTCAGGATGGATATTGAGACGGTCAGCTAATGTTAAGAATTCTTCCCCATCACGACGGGTATTGCTCTCAACACTCGTTAATGTCTTTTCATGGAATATTTCTTTTTGGTAATTCATCGTTGGAATATCAGTCATATGAATACCAGCTAATGCTAAAGTCCCACCTGGAACTAAACTTGCTAAAGCCGGTAATACCATATCACCAACTGGCGCAAAAATGATTGACGAATCCAAAGGAACTGGCGCGGGGTCATAGGAGCCTTGAACAGAAGCACAACCTAATTCTAGGGCGAATTTCTTTGCATCCTCACCACGTGTAAAGACATGCACTTCAATTCCCTGGGCAAGTGCAATCTGGGCCGTAATGTGCGCTGAGCCACCGAAGCCATATAGTCCTAGGCGGCCACCAGCGGGAACATTGGCACGTTCAAAGGCCCGATAACCAATAATCCCTGCACATAATAATGGAGCGGCCTCTAGGGAATCAAACTTTTCCGGAAGCCGATACGCAAATCCTTCTGGAACCGTGACATATTCTGCATAGCCGCCATCATGATCCCAACCGGTATAAAGTGAGTGGGGACAGAGATTCTCATGACCTGATCGGCAAAACTTGCATACCCCACAAGCATGCCGGAACCATGGAATTCCAATTCGCTCACCAAGCTTAAATCGTTGTGTCTCTGGTCCAAAGCCGACAACTTTACCAACAATTTCATGACCAGGAGTAACGTGTTCGTGGTGAACCGGCAAGTCTCCTTCAGTCACGTGCAAGTCTGTATGACATACTCCACACGTCAATACCTTAACAAGGACTTCTCCCCGTTTAGGAGTCGGCACAGGCTTTTCAGTAAATTCGATTGGTGATTCCTTACCATCAATCGGCCCAGGAGTTGTGACTGCCCAAGCCTTCATTGTTTTCGGAATAGCATTTTCGCGTTTTTCCATCCTTAAAGACCTCGATTAATTAAATATTTCATTCTCTATTGTAGTGCTTTTTATTCATAAGAGTGTCGTATTTTTTCAATTTGACGAGACCATTGATCCTTAAATTTTGGAATGTTTAACGGCTCATTAATAGCTGGATCATCTTTTGCCGCTTGGGTCAGCCCTTCTACTCCTCCAATATCATCTAAGATTCCATTTCCAAAACCACTGACAATTTGGGGACCGGTATGAGCCGGAAGTCGCTTAGGTTTTACTTCCTCAAATTTAATTTTAAAGTTCCACATATCGCCAAAGTCATATACTAGGTTATATTCATGGTCAAGATTACAATCGCCTACCCAACTTTGAGTAATATCTTTGGATTGACCAAAGCCGCTATCAAGAATCGGCAACTGATAATGAGTATTCCCCTGATGCAGTTCAAATAAGTGGTGCCCGTCCGCATTAAATGCTGCTAAAATTGCAAAGCACAACATATCCAGACGCGTATCACCGCTGACGGTAAATCGCCGCCACATTTTAGGATGATAATCGCTAAGCTCAACATAAATAGTATATTGCTTATTAACATATTGGATTGCATGCTCGCGTTGATTCCTTACTTGCCGCTGCATATCACGAATTATACGTTGCAGGTGGTACATCCGCTGTTTAGAACCAAGATCTTTTATCCCCTGACTAATTGCTTGAACAAACAAATCGTAGTCTTCACTAGAGAAGAGATCTTCTGCCCGTAAAAACTTCCCAAATTCGCGAAAGGCATCACTTTTAGAATGAAAGCCGGTATCAGTAGGACGATCATTATGTAGTTTTTCATAGTTAATTAAATAGTGATAGACCAAGGTAATATCATCAAGAACAGATTCGCCCAGGGCTTCACAGTAACCGATGTAATCTGCAGCACAATCCAAATCCCTATCAACGATGCTCTCGCTTTTTCCACGACTTTCTAAATAACCTTGATAATCATCTAAAATCTTTTCTCCTACCGCTGTTGCATTCATGATATCGTTAATTGAAAGTGAGCGGTAAAGATAGCGACGGTTATGTTCATTAAGTTTAGGATGAGTAGCCACCTTAAAGTCCGTAACTGAATAATCTTCAAAAATATCCATTACAACATATTCTTCGTCCGTTGTCTTATTGGTAATCCGTGTCTGTTCTGCTAATTGAAGCGCAATTTCAGCATTGGTCGGGTCTTTTTCCCAATCAATAATTGAATTAGGCCCCATCATGAGGTTCTCATACATCTGCAATTGCTGTTGAGTTTCTGGCTGAATTTGGCGTGTAAATACTACTTTGCTAAATTGGGCATCACGAATCATCCTAATTTTTGCATGCGGAATTGGCGAAACTTCTAATAAACTTAAGAATTCACGCTTAAATGCCGCAATAAAAGAGCGTGAGTCATTAAATCGTTGAGGATAGCGTACAATAATTGGCAACGACATTAAGTTATTCATAATAATCATGAATTCCCCAGTAACACGAATTGTCCAAACATTTGTCTCTAATAGATCAGATGGAGCAATCACCTGTGAATTAATATGCAAATGTTGGGCAAGTGAATTTTCCACTGCAATAATCACCCTATCAACCCCTCCTATAATTTCGCTTATATTAATTTTATTTTGAAAAGCATTATTTATCAACTTAATCAAACCATATTTACTGAAAATTATAGGCAGAAAGCCTGTGACTTCAGTCATGGGATGAATGCCTTCCAAAGCCAGCCATGAGACTGCTTTTTCTTACTAAAAAGTCTATAAAATCTCGTTTTTGCCCCTGCAAATTTAGTAAAATTAAAGTATAAAGGAGTTGAAAACATGACCACAGTTTTGAAAGGGATCAAGCTTCGCTTGTATCCCAACAAGCAACAACAAGCTCAACTATGTCAAATGTTTGGTAATGACCGCTTTGTTTGGAACCAGATGCTTGATATGGCAAAACAACGTTATCAAAACAATCCTAGTAGCCAGTTTGTTGATCAATATGGCATGGATGCATTATTGAAACCTTTGAAGCAGGAATATCCATTTCTAAAACGTAGTGATTCTACCAGTCTCCAAGTTGTTAATCATAACTTATATCAGGCCTTTCAAAGATTATTTAAGCATCTGGGTGGTTACCCACGCTTTAAATCCAGACGGTCTGCTAAGCAGTCCTATACTGGTAAAAGCAAAATTCAAATAGTGGCGAACCGCTATTTGAAATTACCCAAAATTGGCTATATTAAAACCAGCAAAACTCGCCAGTTAACTCATTGTAAGATCAAACGCTATACGGTTAGTTACGATCCGTCGGGTCGTTATTACCTGTCACTACAGGTTGAGACCACAGTACAGCCACTATCGAAGACTAGTCAACAGGTCGGCATTGACGTTGGCGTAACTAATTTAGCCATTACTAGTGACGGCCATAAGTATGCTAAATTTGACGCTGTCTGGTTAACTCAACAGGCGCAACATTGGCAGTCTAAGTATAGTCGCCGCCGTCATCAAGCCACGGTGAGTGTCCGTCAATGGAANNAAGCTCGCTATCAACGACGAGTCGCTGATCAGCGGCGTGATTACCTGCATAAGCTGACGATGGCATTGGTCACGCAATACGATGTGATTGTCATTGAAGATTTGAAAGTCAAGAATCTGCAAAAGAATCATCATCTTGCCGCGGCCATTGCCAACGCTAGTTGGCATCAATTCCGTACCATGCTGGGATACAAGTGTGACTGGTATGGTAAACAGCTCATTACTGTCAAGCCCAACTATACCAGTCAAATCTGTAGTCATTGTGACTACCATAGTGGGTCCAAACCGCTCGCAATTCGTGAATGGACGTGTCCAAAGTGTGGGGCCCATCACGATCGGGATATTAATGCGGCAGTTAATATTCTGCATAAAGGGTTAAAAGCCGTTGGCTAGGGACTAGCCGTGGTAAAAGAACGAAGTTCTGTAAGTTAGGTATTTGGAATACCAATGTAACAGCCTAAATACTACTTCGCGTTCCCAGAAACCGCCGACTTTAGTCGGTGTGTAGTTCATAAATAAACTAGAAGATTTAAAATAAGATATAAGTATTGTCTCTGAAAGGATGCGCAACTTTTGATCAATCAAAATCTCGATATCTTTGACTTACGAAAAATTCAAATCAATAAAACCAAAGCTGAATTGGAAAATAATGGTAAACGGCAGCAAAAAGTAGTCTCTAGTGACATGTTAGGAACCTTCACACCAGTTGATCGGGACCCCGTTAAAATAATTCAGATCACTGAAGCCAACATGATCCCCGAGTTGCTTCCATTGCGTCACCAAAGAATGATTGCCAGTCGCTTTTCATTTTTCCGTGGAACTGCCGAATTAATGGAACATGACCTTAAACGACAGGCTCAAAGCAATCTTCCCGTAATTATCTGCGGGGATGCTCATGTAAATAATTTTGGCTTTTACGCCTCCCCTGAACGCAAACTTCTTTTTGGCCTTAATGACTTTGATGAAGCCCGAATCGGAAATTGGGAAAGTGATTTGAAACGGTTATTAGTTAGTGCTGAACTGGCAGGAGAAGAGAACGGTTTTGATCGCAATGACCTTTACCACCTCCTTCAATTAACCACTAAGACCTACCGCCATACTATCAAAAGCGCCAATAAGATGAGCCTTTCCCAACTGTTTTATTTTTCATTTGCCTATGAAGATATGGGGAAAGCGATTGAGTCTTTTGGTGATATTTCAACGCAAATGCAAACAGTCCTTAATAAGGTTCTTAAAAAGAGTCAGCGTAGCAATTCAGAAGAAATAATCCAAAAAATGGCGACTATCAATAACCAAGGGCACCTTGTTTTTCGGGATAATCCACCACGCGCACGTCATCTTAGTGCTGTGCGTTATCAACAGATTGTTAAAGGATATAACAAATATCGCGAAAATGTTCGGCAAGATGTCCGAGTCCTTTTAGCAAACTTTCACATTTCTGATATTATCCGCTACAGTGTCGGGGTTGGCAGTTTCGGAACACGATGTTACTTAATCATGCTTACTGGCAACGATAATAGTCACATCGTTCTACAAGTCAAAGAAGCTATGCCATTGCGTTATAACTTACTTTCCCTCCCTGTACAGCAAGCGATTAGAAATGGAGGGATCGCTGGTCAAAGAATTGTAACAGCGCAACGGGTTCTTCAATCCTCATCCGATCGCTTTTTAGGGAGCACTACTTTCGGCGGTCGCAGTTATTACATTCGACAGTTCCGGGATATGAAAGAATCAATTAATGTTAATAAGCTTGACTTTGAAAGTTTCCAATTCTACTGCCAAACGTGTGCTTACTTGCTAGCGATGGCTCATTTCCAAAGTCCCACCGCACCGATGATCCGTGGTTATTTAAAACATCAAAAGATATTAGATACTCTTTTACCAAATTGGGCTTTAAGGTATGTAGATCAAGTCACAGCAGACTATGGACAATTCAAATTGGCAATTGCTAAAGGAAAATTAATAAATTAACTATAATTAAAAAGGACTTGCATTCATCGTTTTGCAAGTCCTTCCTTAATACTATTTTTCAGAATTTTTTCGCTGATCACTTCCATAACGGTCTTGTTCCTTGATTACACTGCTTTTACGGCGATGCTTATTAATAAAATCTTGCTCAGCAGCGAAAATCATTAAAAAGTCGATAAAATTTTTACTAAAATTCTTTTTAAATTTGTCCCATTTATTTTTGGTCATTTTATATACCTCATAAATATCATTCATCTTTACTTTTATTCATTCTAGCATATCTATTTTTGTGCAAACGATTGCGTAATTTTAAAATAAAATTGTGGTAAAATAGAATTTGTAAAAGCGCTTACTTCAAGGAGGAAATATTTTATGGAAATATCTAAAGTACCATTTGGAACCTACAAAGGCGATCCAGTAACAAAATACATTTTAACGAACGATAATGGTGTTCAAGTAGGAATTCTTGATTTTGCCGGTTTACTTCAATCTTTTAAAGTTCCAACAAAAGATGGTGGTAAGGCCGATATGATTTTGACTTCTGAAAACCTCAACGAATTTACTAATAATGGCTTTTGTACTAATCGCTTAATCGGCCGGGTTGCTGGACGAATTGCAGATGGTAAGTTCAGCATTAACGGTAACGATTACCAAATCGAACAAAACGAAGGTAAAAATGCTCTTCATGGTGGAACTAATGGTTTTTACAGTCACATTTGGCATGTTGATAGCACGAAAGCAACTGATGATTCTGTTTCCATCACTCTTAGTTTAATCTTAAGTCCTGAAGTTGATACATACCCTGGTAAGATGCATGTTACTGCAACCTACACTTTAACTAATGACGACTTCCTTTCACTTAAGATGGCGGCTACTACTGATGCAGATACGTTGTTCAATCCTACCAACCACACTTACTGGAATATGGCAGCAGCAAATGTTCCAACGGTTGATCAATTAAAGCTTTATGTCAACTCCGAAAATCACTTAGCTGTTGACGACGGAAAGATTCCAACTGGTGAAAAGATCGCTAACGAAGGAACTCCATTTGACTTTAGTACCCCAACTACAATGGGCGATGCGCTAGAAAAAATGAGTTCAACTAAGGAAAATGGTTTTGATGATATTTGGGAAGTTACTCCTAGTCTCACAAAACCAGTTGCCACACTTGAAGATCCAGAAAGCGGCCGAAAGATGAGTCTTTACTCCGATCGTAACGGATTAGTTATGTATACGATGAACTCAGATGATGCAGCGGTTTACAATCACGGACAAGTTCATCCCCACCTTGGATTAGCAATGGAAGCGCAAAATCTTTCGGATGCACCTCATCACCCAGAATTTGGCGATATTACTTTACATCCGGGCGAAGAAAAAGCATACACCATTAAATGGCACGTTGAATACTAATTAAGTTACCAAGTGAAATATCGAGTAGGAGGTAATTGATTACTTCAATTACCGACCTCTCACACCACCGTACGTACGGATCCGTATACGGCGGTTCGACAACTTAATCACTAAATTATTCTCTAACGAACAGAAAACTGGAACGCCTTGGACTTATGAATATGTCCAA
>NZ_LN887344.1:0-1096 GCF_036621895.1 Limosilactobacillus reuteri subsp. porcinus | reverse complement strand
TTATTTATAGAATACGAGGAAGGTAAACAATGAGACTCCGAGGAGACGTATTAAAACAAATTCGTCGCAAGCGTGGATTGTCCCAAACGGCTTTAGCTGAAGGGATTTGTACTCAAGCGACAATCAGCCTAATGGAAAAACAAAATCGCTTACCCAAAATGGATATTTTAACGGCAATATGTGAACGCTTAAATATTTCTTCTGATCGAATTGTCGAAAATGAAGTTAGTGGAATTAATGAAACATTCAACCAAATCGTTGATAATTTGATTTCACGCAATTTTGAAGATGCTTCAGCGCTTTTGAAGAAGGTTCATGTAAAAAATCTAGAAAGTGATTTTGATAAACAACGTTACTACTATCTAGTAGGAATGGTTCAAGTTGAAAGTAATCAAATTGATGAAGCCATTTTTAATTTTGAACTTGTTTTAACTCAATTTGCTACTACTAGTGCTAATATTTATTTAGCTATGACAACTGCAGGAATGGCGCTTGCTTACTTAAAACGTGGTGATAAAGAACGGGCAGCACGGTTAACTAACCGGTCTGTAAAACTGATTGATAATAAAAAATTGATTGGGAGCCTTTATCAATGGGCATCAATTGATTGTCAAATTGCAGAATTATATCTGCAACTTGAAGACCCTGATAACGCTATTGAAGTTGCTAATAAGGGAATTGAACTTTGTCGGGAACATGATTCATTATTCTTATTAGATGAACTATATCTTTGTATAGGTCGTAGCTACATCCTAAAGAACGACAAGGAAGAAGCTAAAAAGGCTTTAAAGATTGCTGAAAGTCTTAGCATTGCTCGTAATGGATCAGTAGCAGAAGATACAATTCTATTAGAGTTAAAGAATTTAGAAATTTAATTAATATACGTAACTGAAAAACAAAGCTGAGAGATGGTTAAGATGTCTCAGCTTCGTTTTTTAGTATAAATTTAAAGATTTATCCGTACAAATAATTAATAAAAACTTAATTGATTATTAAAGACTAAGTAAGCAGTCCATATTGACACGTTATTGACAGATAAAAAATCCCCGTAGAACCGTCCTTGATGGCTTCACGGGGATTTTCTATTCTCGACATT
>NZ_LN887343.1:0-15468 GCF_036621895.1 Limosilactobacillus reuteri subsp. porcinus | reverse complement strand
TTGACGGGTGGTTATGATTAAATGATAGTGATAATTAATGCCTAATAGCTAATTTTCTGTTATAATATAAAACCGTTTTAAGAAGAGTCGAAATCTTCAGCAGTAGCCTATCCTATACTGTTGAAATCATAATCAGAGTAGGTTACCCATTTGTAACAACCCTGTGTATTATTTTTAGGAAGGAAATTAGTATGATCTATTTTGATAATAGTGCGACGACAAAGATACTACCGGATGTTTTGTCGACATACGAAACCGTGAGCCAAAAGATTTGGGGGAATCCAAGCAGCTTACATAATTTTGGTGAAAATGCTTGGAACCTTCAAGAACAGGCACGCCAGCAGATCGCAAAGTTATTCGGGATTAAGCCTAGTGAGATTATTTTTACTAGTGGTGGTTCTGAAGGAGATAACTGGGTAATCAAAGGAACTGCAATGGCTAAGCACCGTTTTGGCAAACACATTATTACGACTAGTGTTGAACATGCGGCTGTAAAAAATGCATTGGAGCAACTAAAAGACTTCGGATTTGAGGTTACCTATCTCCCGGTTGATAAAGAGGGACGGATCAATCCCGCTGATGTTAAAGCCGCTATTCGTCCAGATACTATTTTAGTGTCTATCATGGCAGTTAATAATGAAATTGGAACGATTCAGCCAATTAAAGAAGTGGGAGAAATCCTTAAAGATTATCCAAACATTCACTTTATGGTGGATGCTGTTCAGGCAATTGGTAAAGGATTAGATGACCAAGTATTTAGTGATCGTGTTGATTTTGCCACTTTTTCTGGTCATAAATTTCATGCTCCACGAGGAACCGGTTTTGTTTACGTCAAGAGTGGGCGCAAGTTAGAGCCTTTGATTGCTGGTGGTGGTCAAGAGCGGACACTACGAAATGGAACAGAAAATACACCTGGTAATGTTGCAATGGCAAAAGCAATTCGGTTAGTAAAGGAAAATGAAGCGGAATCAGTAAAACGTGAACAAGCAATTAAAGAACGGATTTGCGACCATTTAAGTAAATTTGATCATGTAAAATTGATTTCTGGCCGCGATCAAGGTTTCGCTTCCCATGTACTGTGCTTTGCAATTGTAGGAGTTCGGGGTGAAACGATTGTTCATGCCTTTGAAGACAAGGATATCTATATCTCAACTACTAGTGCTTGCTCGTCTAAAAAGCATTCCGAAGCCGGAACATTAGCTGCCATGAAGGTTCCAGAAGATATTGCAACAAGTGCGGTTCGGATTAGCCTTGGGGATCAAAATACCCTTGAAGAAGCTGATCAGTTTAATAAAACATTTGATGAATTATACGCTGGCTTTAAGAAAATTATTGAATAAAATCTGAAAGGAGGACATAACGTGCAATATACAGAAATTATGGTTCGTTATGGTGAGCTTTCGACAAAGGGACATAATAAAAAGTCCTTTATTGATCGTTTAGGGGTAAACGTACGAAAGGCCCTTCATAGCTTTGACCAGGTAAAGGTGCATGCACAACGTGATCGGTTGCATGTTGAATTAAATGGAGTTGACTATGATCAAGTGATGAATCGCTTGAAGTTAGTGTTTGGGATTCAAAACTTCTCGCCATCAATTAAAGTTGATAAGACTTTTGAAGCGACTGCAGAGGCAGCAGCGCAGATGATCGCTGAACAAGTTGATAAGCCAATTACCTTTAAAGTGGAAACTCGTCGATCAGATCACCAATTTGCAATTGATACCTTTGAAATGAACAACAAGCTAGGAGGATACCTCTTAGATAAGTTTCCTGATAAATTAAAAGTTGATGTTCATCATCCAGACCTAACTTTACGAGTTGAGATCCGTCTTAATGGGATTTTCCTTTCAAGTGAAACGATTAAGGGTGCTGGTGGTTTGCCAGTTGGTACCGCTGGTAAAGGAATGATGATGATGTCTGGTGGAATTGATTCACCAGTAGCTGCTTACCTTGGGATGAAGCGTGGCGTTTCAATGGAAATGGTTCACTTCTTTAGTCCGCCATATACTAGTCCCCAAGCTTTAGCAAAGGCCAAGCAATTAACTGAACGTCTTGCAAAATATAGTGGAAGTATTAAGTTTATTCAGGTGCCATTTGCCGAAATTCAAGAAACAGTAAAGGAAAAAGTTCCTGAAGGTTACTTAATGACAATTCAACGGCGAATGATGCTTCGGTTGGCAGCTGCCTTAATGATTAAGCGTCATGGTCTGGCTATTTTTAATGGTGAATCATTAGGGCAAGTTGCTTCTCAGACAATGGAAAGTATGCTGGCGATTAATGATGTAACTTCTTATCCGGTATTGCGACCAGTATTGTCATTTGATAAGACCGAAATTATTAAAATTGCCCAAGATATTGATACTTATGATCTTTCAATTCTTCCATATGAAGACTGTTGTACTGTCTTTACACCGCCATCGCCAAAAACCCGGCCAAACGTTGAGCGGGCTCGTGAATACGAAAAACGACTTGATATTGAAGGGTTAATGCAACGAGCTCTTGATGGGATTGAAATTACGGAAATTCATCCTGGTGAAGATTATTTAAACCAAAATGAAGATGTTTTTGCTGAATTACTTTAATTAGGCCTTGACGAGGTTTGATAATTTAGCTATGATACATTTTAATAAGCATTGACCGAAAGAGTAGTAAAGCGGCACCTAAAAAGCGAGATCCTGAGAGTGAGAGAGGATTAGTTAAACTTTATGAAGGTAGTTCGGGAGCTGATATACTGAAATTAATAGTAGGTATGTCCGGTTCATTTACCGTTATGAAATGATAAAGTGGAGTATTTTATACTCAAATTAGGTGGTACCGCGATGATTCGTCCTATCGATTGTGATAGGGCGTTTTTTAGTTAATGCACAAAATAAAAATGAAGATTGCGTTCTGAAAGGAGTTTCTGCCATGACAGAAAAAGATATGTCAACCAAGTACGATCCAGCGGCGGTTGAAGAAGGCCGTTATCAATGGTGGATTGATCAAGGATTCTTTAAACCAAGTGGTGACAAAAAAGCTCACCCATATTCAATTGTTATTCCACCACCGAATGTTACTGGTAAGTTGCACTTAGGTCACGCTTGGGATACAACTTTACAAGATATGATCATTCGACAAAAGCGGATGCAAGGCTATGATGTATTATGGGTTCCTGGAATGGACCATGCTGGTATTGCTACCCAAGCGAAAGTTGAAGCCCGGCTTCGTAAACAAGGAATTTCTCGTTATGACCTTGGTCGTGACAAGTTTGTTCAACAAGTTTGGGACTGGAAAGATGAATATGCTGATATTATTCACCAGCAGTGGGCTAAGATGGGTATTTCTGTGGATTATGACCGCGAACGTTTTACCCTTGATGAAGGATTAAATAAGGCTGTTCGAAAAGTCTTTGTTGATCTCTACAATAAGGGCTTAATTTATCGTGGAACTTACATCATCAACTGGGACCCACAAGCACGGACGGCCTTATCAGATATTGAAGTTATTCATAAGGATGATAAGGGTGCATTCTACCATGTTAAGTATCCATTTACTGATGGAACTACTTTTAACGGTAAGGATTACATCGAAATAGCCACTACTCGTCCAGAAACAATGTTCGGGGATGAAGCGGTTGCCGTTAACCCTAATGATGAACGGTACAAGGACTTAGTTGGTAAGAAGGTCATGGTACCACTTGTCAACCGGGAAATTGAGATTATTGCTGACGACTACGTAACACCTGAATTTGGTACTGGGATGGTTAAGATTACCCCAGCTCATGATCCAAACGACTTTAAGGTAGGTAAGCGTCACAATCTTCCTGAACTGAATACAATGAATGAAGATGCCTCCATGAACGAAAATGCTGGTAAATACGAAGGCATGGACCGTTTTGAAGCTCGTGAAGCAATCGTTAAGGACCTTCAAGATCAAGGTTATATGTTAAAAGTTGACCCAATTGTTCACTCTGTTGGTCACTCAGAACGAACAGGGGTACAAGTTGAAGCCCGTCTTTCCACACAATGGTTTGTTAAGATGAAGCCATTAGCCGAAGCAGCTCTTAAGAACCAAGATACTGATGACCGAGTTAATTTCGTTCCAGAACGATTCGAACATACCTTTACGCAATGGATGGAAAATGTTCATGATTGGGTTATTTCTCGTCAATTATGGTGGGGTCACCGGATTCCAGCTTGGTATAACAAACAGACTGGCGAAGTTTATGTTGGTATGGAAGCTCCTAAAGATGCCGAAAATTGGGAACAAGATAAGGATGTCCTTGATACATGGTTCTCTAGTGCGCTTTGGCCATTCTCGACGATGGGCTGGCCTAATACTGATTCAGCAGACTTCAAGCGCTACTTCCCAACCAATACTTTAGTTACTGGTTATGACATCATCTTCTTCTGGGTTTCCCGGATGATTTTCCAATCGCTTGAATTTACGGGTCGGGCACCATTTAAGAATGTTCTTCTCCATGGTTTGATTCGTGACGAACAAGGGCGAAAGATGAGTAAATCCTTAGGAAATGGTATTGATCCAATGGATGTTATCAAGAAGTACGGGGTAGATGCCCTACGGTGGTTCTTAATTACTGGTTCAACTCCTGGTCAAGATATTCGTTTTAGCTACACTAAGATGGATGCAGCTTGGAACTTTATTAATAAGATTTGGAACGCTAGTCGTTACGTTATCATGAACCTTGGTGAGATGCCTGCTCCTGTCCTTCCTGATAAGAGTAAGTGGGATTTAGCTGATCGGTGGATTTTGAGTCGGTTAAATGCAATTGTAAAGCAGGTTAACGAACAGTTTGACAAGTTTGAATTTGGTGAAGCTGGGCGGGCACTTTACAACTTCATCTGGAATGATTTCTGTGACTGGTATATCGAAATGACCAAGGAGAAACTCAATAATGAGACTGACGAAGAAAAGAATGATACTAAGAATATTCTTGGTTACGTTCTTGATCAGACCTTGAAGATGTTACATCCAATCATGCCATTCGTTACCGAAAAATTATGGCAATCAATGCCGCATAATGGTGAATCAATTATGGTTGCAGATTACCCAGTTGCTAATGCCGAACTTGATGATCCAGCCGCAACTGAACAAATGAATAGTTTGATTGAATTGATTAAGGCTGTTCGTAACATTCGAAATGAAGCTAATGCGCCAATGTCTAAACCAGTTGACATTTTGGTAAAAGTTGATAGTGATCACTTGGCACAGATGTTGAATGATAACCGGGATTACATTGAACGCTTCTGTCATCCAGAGAACTTAACTATTGGTAAGGATGTTGAAGCTCCTAAGCTTGCGATGAGTGGTATTTTGACTGGAGCAGAAGTTTACATCCCAATGGCTGAATTAGTTGACCTTGATGAAGAACGAGATCGGATGGAAAAAGAGATTGCTAAACTTGAAAAAGAAGTAGAACGTTCACAAAAGAAGCTTGGCAATGAAAAGTTTGTTAATAATGCGCCGGAAAGAGTTGTTGAAGCTGAACGACAAAAGGCAACGGAATGGCAACAAAAATTAGCAGCTGCTAAAGAACGCCTTCAATCACTTCAACAAGCTTAGCGTCAATTTATAGTAGGATAATTAACATTTTTAATAATAAATGAAAGTTATATCATTTTATTAAATAGGCTAGACTACTGTGAGAATGCTATTAGCTATAATATTTATAAATATAGTTTAAAATTAGATTAAAAGGGAGCGAGACAGAAGTCACTTGTGACTTCGTTTTCGAGCCCCCGCAAGTAACAATAGGCCTCCAATGTTCGGTTTTGCCGGACGTTGGAGGCCATTGTTGTACTGCGTATTTGCTTTTTATGAAAGTAACTTAACTTATGTCACAGTCCCTTTCTTAGTATGAAAAAGTAATCATACATTGTTTGGAAATGTTTATCTATTGATAGGGATTGAATAACTGATAATTAAGCGGTTTATTTAAAAATTATTTCACATATTTACCATTTATTTATTGTAATTATTTATCACAAGTATTATGATTAATTGTGGAGAAACAGGAAACGGTTTCAACTATTCTTTTTATCGATATACTTCGGAGGGAGGTATTTATAATGACTATTCTTAGTCTGGCACGTTTCCAATTTGCCATGACGACGGTTTACCACTTCTTCTTTGTTCCTTTCTCTATTGGAACAGCTTTTATCGTCGCCATTATGGAAAGTATGTACGTTTCAACTAAAGACGAGACGTACAAAAAAATGGCAAAATTTTGGGGGAATATTTTCTTGCTTAGTTTTGCTGTCGGTGTTGTTACAGGTTTGATTCAGGAATTCCAATTTGGGATGAACTGGTCAGATTACTCACGGTTTATGGGTGATATCTTTGGTGCGCCATTAGCCCTCGAAGCTTTGCTATCATTCTTTATTGAATCAACATTTATTGGCTTATGGGTATTCACCTGGAAAAAGGTTAAGCCAGGGTTGCACCTTTTCTTTATTTGGATGACAAGTTTTGGCTCTTTAACATCTGCTTTATGGATTTTAACTGCCAACTCATTCATGCAACACCCAGTTGGTTATGAAATCAAGGGTGGCCGTGCAGTAATGATTAATTTTGGTGCATTGCTTAAAAACCCCCAATTATGGTATGAATTTGGACATGTTATCCTTAACGCTATCATGATGGGTGGTATTATTATTGCTGGTTTAACAGCATTCCAACTTCTTAAGAACCAAAAACTTTCTGAAGCTAATAAGAAGTTTTACAAGAAGTCAATGCGTTTAGGACTTTTAATTTCATTGATTTTCTCTATTGGTGGAATTGCGTTAGGGGATGCCCAGATGCAATACTTAATCAAAGAACAACCAATGAAATTTGCAGCTACTGAAGACGTCTTCACGACTACTGGTAAGCATGCACCGTGGACAATTGTTGGTATTGCCGATATGAAAGACCATGAAGTAAAAGGCAATATCGATATTCCCTATGCCCTAAGTATTTTGTCATACCACAAAACTACTGGTGCGGTTACCGGGATGAATGAACTTAATGCCCAATATAAGAAAAAGTATGGTAAGAATCTTGATTACTATCCACCAGTAAATACATTATTCTATAGTTTCCGGATTATGTGTGCAGTCGGTGCTTGGATTTTCTTAGTTTCACTTGTTGGATTAATTATGACTAGGGAAAAGAGCAAGAAACCACTTGCACAACGCCGCTGGGCACTTTGGTGTATTGCAATTACCACTTTCTTACCATTTATCGGTAATACTGCTGGTTGGTTTGTAACAGAATTTGGTCGTATTCCATGGACAGTTTATGGCTTGTTTACAATTGCCGAAAGTGTATCGCCAAATGTTTCAGTTGGATCATTATTGACATCAAATATTGTTTACTTTGTATTATTTACAACTCTTGCAATTACATTAATTTGGTTAATTGTTCTTGAGTTACGTAAAGATCCATCGGAAGCAATTGAACCTAAATTCAAGAAGGTTCTTGACCCATTTGACAAGGAGGCGTTCTAGATGAGTTTTCTTCAATTATTATGGTTTGTATTGATTGGAGTGCTTTTTGCCGGCTTCTTCTTCCTAGATGGATTTGATTATGGGGTAGGAATGGCGGTCGAAACACTTGCTCATAACGAATCAGAGCGTGATCAACTTGTGCGGACAATTGGACCGGTTTGGGATGCAAATGAAGTATGGTTAATCACGGCTGGTGGTGCAATGTTTGCATCTTTTCCATATTGGTATGCTAGTCTTTTCAGTGGATATTACTTAATCTTAATGATTATCCTAGCTGGTTTAATTATCCGTGGTGTTTCCTTTGAATTCCGTAAAAATAGTCCAATGCCACAAAAGCGGATCTGGGATTGGGCATTAGCAATTGGTAGTGCAATCGTTCCATTTTTCCTTGGTATTATGTTTGTTAGCATGATTCATGGAATGCCAATTGATGCTAACGGCAATTTTCACGCAGGATTCTTTGACTATTTCAACTGGCTTTCAGTTGTTGGTGGGATTGCCTTATTGCTTTTAACCTACTTACATGGAATTAATTATATTGTCTTAAAGACGACTGGTCCGGTTCAGGAACGAGCCCGGAACTATGCTGAATTTTTGTACTGGATTCTTTATGCTGGCGAAGTTGTCTTTGCATTATTATTAATCTTTATGACTGACTTTATGGCTGTTCACCCAGTTGGTACAATCATCATGCTTGTATTGATTGTTGGTTTTTCAGTCTTGGCTCAAGCAGAAACCTTTGCTGGTCATGAATTGGTTGCATTTATTTCAAGTGGGTTAACATTAGTATCATTGGTTGTATTGATCTTTATTGGTCTCTTCCCACGAGTACTAATTAGTAGCATTAGTCCGAAATACAGCATTCTTATTCAAAATGCTTCCTCAACAGAATATACGTTGACAGTGATGACAATTGCTACTTGCTGTCTTTTACCATTTGTTTTGGCATATACAATCTGGGCTTACTGGATTTTCCGTAAACGGATTGCAATGCCAGCTATTCCGGAGGTTAAATAAAAATTTATGATTGATCGACTACTCTTTAAAATCGAGGGGAGCAGACATATCATGATTAAGCTTGTGGGGCTTTATGTCCTGCAAGCTTTTCTTATCCTTGGTCAGGGATTAAGTTTGGCTGCTTTACTAACAGGCTTATGGCAGGGACATTCTCTTTTAAGTCAAATATATGGCTTAGGTGGATTTATTGCTTGTTACCTTTTGCGTCATGGGCTAACCGAAATTGGGAATGATTGGCTTGATAAGTATTCGGCTAATGCTGCCCAAAACTTTCGTCAGCAATTATTAAAAAAAGTCTTTGCGCTTGGACCGGTAATTGTTCAGCGGGAGGGAACCGGTAATATGGTTACTCTGGCCCTTGATGGCATTAAAGAAGTCGAAAATTATATTCGACTCATCTATAGCAAGGTGATCAGCATGATGATTATTCCAGTCATTATTTTGGTTGTCTGTTTTTGGCTTGATTGGATTTCTGGCATTGTTATGCTGTTAGTTTATCCTTTGATTGTTTTATTCATGATTATTTTAGGCTATGCAGCGAAGGCTAAGGCAGATCGACAGTTTGCAGCTTTTCAAATATTGTCTAATCACTTTATTGATTCTTTGCGGGGAATTGACACATTGAAGTATTTTGGCCTTAGTAAAAAGTATTCGCAAAGTATTTATCGGTCAAGTGAGCGTTTTCGCAAGTCAACAATGAGCGTGATTAAAGTGGCGATGTTATCAACGTTTGCTCTTGATTTTTTCACTACATTAGCTATTGCAATCTTAGCGGTCTTTCTTGGTTTACGGTTAATTAACGGTCATTTATTACTATTCCCAGCACTAGCAATCTTGATTTTGGCACCTGAGTATTTTTTGCCAATTAGGAACTTTGCAAGTGACTATCATGCAACATTGAATGGTAAAAATTCATTTCATGCTGTTCGGCGAATTCTTGAGATGCCATTACCAAAGAAGCCGAATGTTGAGTTACACCAGTGGACAGGAGTCGATGAGTTAAGTCTTGAGAATGTTGAGTTTATGTATCCTCAAAATGGCAGTGAATTAACAAACCTTGATTTAACAGTTAAGGGTAATCAAAAAATTGGCATTATTGGGATGAGTGGAGCCGGAAAGACAACTTTAATTAATCTTTTGAGTGGCTTTTTGGCGCCGACAAGTGGCCAAATTACCATTCAAGGGAAAAAAGTAACGACTTTGGATATTCATGACTGGCAAAAACAGATTCTCTACATTCCACAGACTCCCTATATTTTTGCAGATACGTTAAAAAATAATATTGCCTTTTATACTCCAAATGTCAGTGAAGATAAAATAAAAGAAGCAATTCATGTTGTCGGCTTAGATAATCTCGTTGCTGAATTGCCTCAAGGACTAGAGACGATGATTGGCAGTGGTCACCGAGCATTAAGTGGTGGGCAGGCACAGCGAATTGCCTTAGCACGAGCATTTCTTGATCCAGAACGTCGGGTAATGATTTTTGATGAGCCAACCGCCCACCTTGATATTGAGACCGAGCTAGAGTTGAAAAAAAGAATGCTTCCGTTAATGGAAAATAGGTTAGTCTTTTTTGCTACCCACCGTTTGCATTGGATGAAGCAGATGGACTACATTTTAGTATTGAAGAATGGCAAGCTAATTGAACAAGGAACGTATCAGCAGTTGCTTGATGAACATGGTTACTTTACAGAACTGATGGACCAAACACGCGGAAAGGAGATAACCCATGAATAAGATTCCTTTACTTAAAGCAATGAAACATGATCGGTGGGTAAAACCCTTCCTGAAGCGTTATAAGTGGACCTTGGTATTAGCAATTACCCTGGGGATTGTTACCTTTATTTGTGCTAGTGGATTGATGTTCACCGCGGGCTATTTAATCAGTAAGTCCGCAACGATGCCTTTTAATATTTTGTTAGTATATGTTCCCATCGTTCTTACTCGGGCCTTTGGGATTTTTAGACCGGTGACTAATTATTTTGAACGATTGGTTAGTCATAATTGGGTTCTTAAAATGACTTCTGCATTTCGTAAAAAGCTTTATGATTCGTTAGAGCAGGATGCCGTTTTCTTTAATAGTAAGTATCGAATTGGAGATATTCTTGGGTTGCTTTCAGAAGACGTTGCCCACATTCAAAATTTGTATTTACGAACGATTTTTCCGATGCTAGTTGCATTTGGGCTTTATGCCATTATCGTTATTGGAATGGGAATAATCTCTCCACTAATGGGGCTTTTAATGTTAGTTCTATTTGGTTTAATCATCATTGCTGTTCCCGTGTGGTCAGTGCTTGTTAATGGTGCACGCCAGCAACTAGAAAAGCAATATACCAATACCTTGTATGCTGATCTCACTGATAATATCATGGGGATTACAGACTGGGTATTTGCGGGGCGAAGTGCGGATTACCTGCAGCACTATGATCAAAGCGAGAAAAATGTATTAGCATCTCAAAAAGCGATGAAACGTTTTGAACATTGGCGTGATTTTATTCTTCAGGTAATGATTTTATTGGTGGTTGTTAGCCTTATTATCTGGGGAGCAGCGCGTTTTGGCGGTCATTGGGGAGGTAGTGCAAATTGGATTGCGGCCTTTGTTCTTTGTGTCTTTCCCCTTGATGAAGTGTTGTCTAGCTTGCCAGCAGCTGCTCAAGAAACTAATGTATATACCGATTCATTAAAGCGATTGAATGAACTGCCGCAACCGCCAGCTCCTTCTAAGGTTAACGTTGAGATTGCCGCTCCTTATCATCTAAAAATTACGGATGTTTATTATCGCTATCCTAAAACAGAGAAGATGATCTTGCGGGGGATTAATCTTGATGTTAAGCCAGGCGAAAAACTTGCCATTCTTGGACGGAGTGGGGCCGGAAAGAGTACGCTAGCTAGTTTAATTCGTGGAGATCGGAAGCCTACGTCGGGCACTGTTACTCTTAATAATGTACCAACGGATGAATTTGGCGATGAGATTTCGAATTATATTGGGATCGTTCACCAATCACCATACTTGTTTCATACCACAATCTTAAATAATGTTCGTTTAGGGAATGAGGATGCGACAGAGGATCAAGTATGGGATGTCCTTGAACGTGTTGGGTTGGCCGCTATGATTAAGCGACTGCCAAAAGGACTTCATACGATGGTTGATGAGGCAGGGCTACGGTTTTCTGGCGGAGAGCGTCACCGGTTGTCTCTTGCCCGCATTTTGCTCAAAGATGCGCCCATTATCCTTTTAGATGAACCAACTGTAGGCTTAGACCCGGTAACAGAAGAAAAGGTAATTGAGACTTTTATGGAGCAGTTACAGGGAAAAACTTTGATTTGGATTACTCACCATTTACAAGGGATAGAAATGATGGATCAAGTTGTTTTCATCGAGGATGGTAAAATTTCAATGCAAGGCAGCCCGGCAGAATTACAAAAAACAAATGAACATTACCGGGCGTTAAAAATGGCAGATGAGGGTATCTAGCTAGGTTAGAAATGTTATAATAAAGTAGGACTATTGATGAAGGGATGAATAGTAATGAAAGAAGTTGTTGTACTTGGAGCTGGTTACGCTGGCTTAAAGACGGTCGTATTATTACAAAAAAAGCTAAAAAATAATGTTCATATTACACTAGTTGATCGTAATAATTATCATTATGAAGCTACTGATTTACACGAAGCTGCTGCGGGAACGCAAAGTGCTTCAAGGATCACTTATCCAATTAGTGATGTTATTAATCCACAAATTACTACCTTTATTCAAGATGAAGTTGTAAAGATCGATCCTGATAAAAAGACAGTTAAACTTGCTGGTCATGAAGAGCTACTGCACTATGATTATTGTGTATTAGGACTCGGTTTTGTTTCAGAAACCTTTGGAATCCCTGGTGCTGAAGAAAATGCATTACCGATGACTAATGTTAAAGAAGCTTTAGCAATTTATGACCATATCATTGCCAAAATGAAAGATTATCGTACCACTCACAATCCTGATGATCTTCAAATTGTTATTTGTGGTGGTGGATTTACTGGAATTGAATTGGCAGGGGCCCTTGTTGACGCTCAAGCAAGTTATGCCAAAATCGCTGGAGTTTCACCAGATGAAATTAAAATTACGCTGATTGAAGCTTCAACAAGATTACTTCCAATGTTTAGTGAAAAACTTGCTGAATATGGGGTGAACCTTGTTAAGAGCCTTAACGTACAACTACTTGATGGTTCACGGATTAGCAAGATTGAACCTGGCAAGGTTATCTACAAGCATGGAGATGATGATGAAGAGTCCCTTAATGCTGGTACAATCATCTGGACAACTGGAGTAAGTGGTAATCCATTGATGGAAGAATGTGGCTTTGATGCTAAGCGTGGCCGGGTAATCGTTACTGACCACTTAACAGACCCTAAGCATGATGATATTTATATTATTGGGGATGTTGCTGCCGTAATGCCACCGGATGGTAAACGCCCATACCCAACCACTGCACAAATTGCCCTAGCAATGGCTGATTACACAGCTGAAGACATTGTTAGCCGTATTAAGACTGGCAAGCATGAAGCTAAGCCATTTACTTACAAGTCCTTAGGAACAGTTGCTTCCGTTGGTAATACGCGGGCATTTGGTGAAGCAATGGGTCATGAATTACGTGGATATCCTGCTTCAGCAATGAAGAAAATTATTGCTGACCGTTCCTTGTTAGAAACAGGTGGTTTGAAAGAGCTATTTGCTAAAGGACGATTTGACTTATATCACTAGAAAATGAATGAGGCTGAGAAAAAACTTTTGTTTTTTCAACAGCCTCGTTTTTATACTTATATGCTAAAAAGGTATGGCTATAATAAATAAAGGGTGAAATAAATGATTAAAACTTATGATGAAGCATTATCTTTTATCCATGGACGAACACAATTCAAGAAAATTCCAACACTCACACGGATGAAACGATTCTTGGCAGAATTAGGGAACCCACAAAAAGGACTTAATTACATTCACGTTACAGGAACTAATGGTAAGGGATCAACCGTTGCAATGATGCGGTCTGCTTTACTGGAAAGTGGTCTTACTGTTGGAAGTTTTACATCGCCTTTTATTACACGATTTAATGAACGGATTGAGTACAATGGAATCCCAATTAGCGATGATGACCTTTTAAGATTAGTTCAAAAAATCGCCCCAGTTGTCAAAAAACTTGATGATATATTAGAAACAGGCGGCCCAACTGAATTTGAAATTGATACAGCATTAATGTTTTGCTATATGGCTGAAAAGAAGCCCGATGTTGTATTGCTTGAAGTGGGGATTGGGGGGCTATACGATTCTACTAATGTAATTACGCCAGTTGTTAGCGTGATTACGACAGTTGGCTGGGATCATATGAAGTATTTAGGTGATACTTTGGCTAAGATTGCGGCCCAAAAAGCGGGAATAATCAAAAAAGGCGTCCCGGCTGTTTTAGGTGACCTTCCAACTGAAGCGCGCGAAACTATTCTTGCAGATGCAAAGGAGAAAAAATCCCCGGTTTTTGAATTAGGAAAAGACTTTACTGTTCACAAACTTAATGGTCATCAGTTCCACGCGAAAATTCGGTATCAAGGAAAAAATCTGAAAAAAATAGAAACAATTCTTGGCTTGCCGGGCGACTATCAGATAGAAAACGCAGCAGTTGCTTTGATGGCTGTTGAGCTTTTTATGGAGAAGCATGGACTGGCAATTGATCGCCGTGCTTTGATTGCGGGATTAGAAAATGCTGCTTGGCCGGGTCGATTAGAAGAAATAAATACTACTCCTCTGGTCTTACTAGATGGCGCTCATAATCTTCCTGGTGTTCAGGCCCTAGTTCATACTATTAAGAATGATTTTGCCGATCGGGAAGTTTACCTTTTGGTGGCGATTCTGGCTGATAAGCAATATGAATTAATGCTTGGTGAATTAGCAAGTTTGGGGAATGTTCACTTAACCGTCACTCACTTTGCTGGCCCCGGTCCTAAAAGGCCAAGTGCAGACTTAGCAAAGGCTATTGCTGATATTCCAACTAAATACCCCATCCAGACTATTAACGACTGGCAATTAGGGATCGGGCAGGTGGCAAGTCAAATGAGTGCGGATGATGTAATGATTATTACTGGTTCTCTTTATTTTGTTTCAGATATTCGTAAATTCTTTTTAAATTAAAAAGTGTAAAAGTACAAATTTTCCGTATTTAAATATATAGAGTGTAAAAAGGAGAATTATTTATTTATGGAAAATGAAGTGATTAACGAATATACAAAATTAGTCTGGACGGCTATTCCTGATAAACTGGGAACAAAGAAACAGGAATTATGTCAACGTTTCTTACGTAAGTGTCCTACTCCATTAGCAATTAAACGGCTTTCACGTATTGAAAAAAATGAGATAAATGAATGGGCGCCAGAAATGCTTAACTTTTTTGCTGCCATTGAACTAGGGAAGATAGTAACTAAAAGTCACGAAGAAATTATTGGCCATGCTTATTCGAGCATCGAATTAGGCCGCAAGATGGTTGACCATTTTCAAAGTGAGGAGCAAGAAAGTGTTTGTATTGCTTGTACAGATATCCATAACGAGATAATTGATTGGAAGATTTTGTTTGTAGGCGGCGGATGCGAATGTATTCTTTATCCTGATAAGATTTTTCAATATGCGCTCCGGTGTTCAGCCCAAGGAATTATTATGATCCATAATCATCCGACGGGAGACATTCATCCTTCCAAGCAGGACGAATCTTTCACTCGCCGCTTAGAACGAGGATGTGAGATTATTGGACTTCATTTAGTTGACTTTATGATTGTTGGTCGCGATACATACCATAGTTGGCGTGAAGCTAGTCTCGTTAATGAGCTTAAAAAGTAAAGAAACTTTTAATTTATTGCAATAATTACGTTTTCTTTGTTCGTATTAATGTAGTTAGTGTAAGATTTTCATAGGTTGGATGAATAATTCATCTGGTCGTGGAAA
>NZ_LN887342.1:0-8572 GCF_036621895.1 Limosilactobacillus reuteri subsp. porcinus | reverse complement strand
TATGCGATGTTTCCAGAATCTCCCACTTCAAGCATTAAACCGTAGGTTTAGCTAAGTGGGAGTAGTTCAATTGAAAAGACTACAATATAAATGGAATTATAAATTTTATGTGGGGTGGTCATTATCAGTAATCAAAAATCAGTACCTAAAAAGCTATCATTCATTTCGATTTACTTTTTAGGAATTAATGGAGTAATTGGTTCAGGAACATTTTTACTGCCATCTGTTATTTATCGGTACATGAACTTATCGGCTGTAGCAGTTTTGCTATGTACAGCAATAACCGTTTCATTGATCGCCCTATGTTATGCCGATCTTTCTAGTCGTTTTACCGGCTCAGGTGCAGCATGGCTTTATTCTTATCATGCATTTGGCCGATTTACCGGTTATGAGTTGGGGATTTTTACCTGGTTCTTAGGCTGCTGTACCCATTCAGCGGAAATCGTTGCCTTATTAACTACCCTCAAGAACTTTTTGCCAATCTTTAATCGGCCGCTTATCTATGGAGCCGCTGCTTTTGGCTTAATTGTGCTCTTTGCGGTTATTAATTTCTTCGGCCACGGCCTTGTTAAACTGGTTAATAATGTATCAGCGGCTGCGAAGATCCTTACGCTGATCATCTTTATTGTCGTTGGGGTCTTCTTCATCCATAAAGCTAACTTCTCACCAGCGATTCCCCAAGCAGCTTTAAAGGGACCAATGTCATTTATTCATCATTTTGGTGAAGCCTTTACCCCGATCTTTTATCTTTTTACTGGTTTTTCATTTTTACCAATTGCTGCTAAGCAAATGAAGAATCCAGAAAAGAATATTCCTCGGGTGTTAATTGCAGTCATGGTTAGTGTAACTATTTTGGATGCATTGATGATGACCGTTGCCGTTGGACTTTCCGGGACTAAATTAGGCGGCTACTCGACACCACTGGCTAATGCTTTGGGAGGTGCCCTTGCGAAAGGACTCGGAACCACTATTGGTAAGTGGGGATATGCCTTTATTATTTTCGGGATGCTTGTAAGTATCTTTGGGGTTGCCTTTTCATCTTCGTTTAACACGCCATCGTTAATTACTTCAATGGCCAATGAGCACGGCATGTTGCCAAAGTTTATTGGGAAGAAGAATAAGCATGATGCCCCATGAGTCGGAATTTTATTAACATCCATCCTTTCTGCTTTATTCGCTACCCAGAGTTATCTCTTCTTGGTTAGTTGTACAGTCTTAGCTTCATTCATTCAATATGTTCCCTCAATTCTTGCCGTCATTAAATTTGAACATAGTAACGAATATCCAACACATGGTTTCAAATTACCCAGGAAATATCTTATCCCCATTTTTGCATTGTTAGTTTCTTGTTACATGGTTACTAATTTTACGGCTAAGACCTTGCTTGTAGGAACTGTCATCGCCATTCTTGCCGCGGCAGCATACTTCTTTATCAAGAAAGATCGTAGTTATGAAGAAAAGCATGTAGAATGGCTTGATGACTTGTGATTAAAAGATGAAAAAGAAGGACTCCTAGATAATCAGAAAAAATAATTTTTAGACAATAAATCGGCACCAAACGTTCGAATCTCGATTAGTTTGGTGCCGATTTCATTATTAGTTGTCAATTTCTGGTGCCTGATCTAATTCTGCTTGCAGCATCCAGATTTTCTTTTCAATTGCCGTCTTAAATCCAATGAAGATATCTTGGGTAGAATAATCTTTTTCAATGTCAGTCACTTCAATTCCATGCTGATAAAGGTCCTCAAGATAACGATAACCAGCGACTAAATGCGCAAGCCGTTCTGCCGTTGTTTTATCAAAGTTTCCTGGCCAGTCTTTAATTTTCGTATGGGTTGCGACTTCTTTAAGGGTCGAATAAGGTTCACCGTCGAGAGTTAATAATCGTTCAGATATTACATCAAGTTGATCGTTGATTTCATCCATAAATTGGTCCATTAATGGGTGAAGCTTTAGAAAGTTAGTGCCACGCATATACCAGTGAGTTTGATGAATTATCATTGCCATTTGACTCAGATCAGCAACTAATTGATTAAGTGTTTCTTTGGTTTCTTGATATTTCATGATAAGACTCCTTTTCTATGTGTTAGGTATATTATATCAGATTTCGGAATACGCTTACATGGATTTGGTCAAAACATTACGAAAGCTTATGAATTAAAAAATGCCACTGAAGAAGATGAAAAATCTCATTCAGTGGCGTTAATTTTACCGTCGATTTAGACGGAAACGAATCATTTTATCAGATTCAGTACATAAGAAGATTAAGCAAGAGAAGACAATTACTGCTAGCCATTCCAGTAAACTTATTCCGGTCACGTGGAAGGCAGCCTGCATAAATGGAACGTAGGTGAAGATCAATTGGAAAAGAATCATCAATCCAATAACGCCCCAGGCTTTCTTACCAATATTTCCAACTTCTTTTAGTCCATATCGTTCAGTTCGAATGCTGAAGAAGTAGAAGGCCTTACTAATAACAATGGTATTAACCATCATTGTTGTAGCGTTGACAACGTCTGCCCCAGCACTGATGAACCATTCGTAACCAATTAAGGCGAACAGCGCCATTAAGGCTGAGACATAACCCATCTGGATTAAATCATGTCGATTCATTAATCGTTGGGTCACAGGACGCGGATTGCGATCCATGATGCCCTTTTCTGCTTTTTCAAAGACGAACGCAAACTGGATAGTGATTGCGGCGATTAAGTTAATCCACAATAGCTGAGCTGGTTGGAGGGGAACTTGCTGACCAGTAAGAATGGAGAAGGCGACCACCAATCCTTCAGCAAAGGAGGTTGGTAATAAGAATAAGATACTCTTTTTGATATTGTCGTAAATTCGCCGACCTTCTTTGATAACAGCAGCCATTACCGCAAAGTTATCATTTCCTAAGATCATGTCAGCAGCATCTTTAGCGACGTCCGTTCCCTTGATCCCCATTGAAATCCCAATATCGGCTTTCTTTAAGGCGGGTGCATCGTTAACTCCATCCCCAACCATCGCGGTGATCTTTTGCCGGTTTTGGAGCGCTTCAATAATTTCAAGCTTGTTTTGTGGAGTCGTCCGCGCAAAGACTTGGTTATCTAAAGCGGCCTCTTCTCGTTCACTGGCAGAAAGTTTATCCCATTCTGCACCTGTGATTGCGTTGATCGGGCCCGTCGATAAGCCTAGTTGCTTACCGATTGCACGGGCGGTTTGCGGGTCATCCCCCGTAATCATTTTAACGGAAACACCAGCATGGTTCATTTGCTTTAACGCAACAATCACTTCTTCGCGTGGTGCGTCTTGAAGAGCAGCTAAGCCAAGTAAGTGAATTCCCCTGTAGAGGTGGTCATGTTCGACTTCTATTAGATTTTTGCCATTAACAGGTTGATAGCCAACCGCAATAACTCGTTTTCCGGCTTTGGACCAGTCATCTACCCGTTGTTGCCACTTGGCAGTATCAAATTGTGGATCTTCTTTTGCGGCCATTTCGAAGAGCTTGTCTGGAGATCCTTTAACAAAGATTACTTGTTGTTTATCTTCTGGATCACGAGTTAATTCAGCGATATAACGGTAATCAGAATCAAATGGAAGGAGGTCAACAGCTTTATATGGCGATTGATATTTAGCCCCAAACGCTTTGTGATAAAGAGTTAAGAAAGCTCCATCAGTTGGTTCACCATTAATATGCCAGGTGCCGTCTTCATCAGTTAAAGCCGTATCATTTGCTTGGTATCCAGCCTCTAAGAAAAGTTTGAGCTGATCTGTCAGTTGAGCTGGTTTGCCATTTAAGAGAATCTCACCATTAGGAGCATAACCAGTTCCGGTAACCGTGTAGTGTTTATCGCCGACCCATAACTCAATGGCGGTCATTTCGTTTTTGGTAAGAGTTCCTGTTTTATCAGTAGCAATAACATCGACCGAGCCTAATGTTTCAACAGCAGGCATTGATTTGATAATTGTCTGATGCTCTTTGGCCATTTTGCTAATACCAAAGGCTAAGATAACAGAGGTAATTGCAGGCAAACCTTCTGGGATCGCACCAACCAACATTGCCACGACTGCAAGCGCAAGGGCAGGCAAGGAGTAAATTTCGAGGAAGAAACCGACAACGAAAACAATCACTGAAGCAGTAATTGTAATGTAAGAAACGACCTTTCCAACATGGTCAATTTCTTTAGTTAATGGGGTCTTCTTTGGCTTGATTTGCGCAACTTCTTGTGAAATCTTACCAATTTCGGTTTGTTCACCAGTTGCGACTACGACTCCTAGGCCACTTCCGCTTGTAACTGAAGTCGAAGCATATGCCATATCAACACGATCAGCGAGAGGAACGTCTTGGTCGGTAATTGCTTCATCAGTTTTGATAACCGAATTAGTTTCACCGGTTAAAGCCGATTCTTCAATTCGTAAGTTATCAGCTGAGACAATCCGTAAGTCAGCTGGTACATTATCACCGGCTTCGAGGAAAACAACATCCCCACGGACAAGATCCGCGGCATCAATATCTTGTCGTTTACCATCCCGGTAGACGGTGGCATGTTGCGCCATCATCTCTTTAATTTTGGCGAGGGCATTCGCTGCGCTTGATTCTTGGAAATAACCAATGAGCGCGTTTAGAATGACAACCGCCCCGATAACAATCGCATCAGTATAGTGACCAATTAAAACGGTCAGTAAAGTAGCGGCTAATAAAATGTAGATAACAATATTGTTAAACTGGCGTAAGAATAGTTTCCACTTGGGCGTTGGTTTTACTTCAATGATATTACGTCCTTCATCGGCAAGCCGTTTTTCGACAGCTTGGGTTGATAGGCCGTGAGTAAAATCAGTTAATTGGTATTCTTTCTTTATTTCGTCAGTTGTTAGTTGATAATTTTCTTTCATTTTTCCCCTTAAATATATAAATTGAGTAAAGTAACTAATGCTTAAAGGTCCCACACCTTAAGCGAACAACATCAGTGAAGCCGTATTAAGTTTTTGCTTTAATCATTCCTTCGTATTTATCGTATAAATATCGTACCATATTCATTTAATATTTTAGTTCTAGTTAAGATATTTTTAAAATATGATTCATGAATAATTAATAAAAAGACCGAGAAACGTTTCCTCGGTCTTTTTATTAATTATTAAACGTATTATTTTCAACATTCCGAATGAAGTCAGCGAGGTGCTTGTAATAAACATTGGGGTTGTCTACCATGTGGTGGTGACCACCATCGGGAGTAGTAACTAACTGTGAATTTGGAATGAGACTATTCATTGTCTTAGCAGTTTCGATTGGCATCGTTTCGTGTTCACCAAATGTAATTAAAGTTGGCACCTTAATATTCTTCAATTGGTCACGGAAATGCCAGTCTTTAAGCTTACCGGTAATCACAAATTCGTTATCACCTTGGAAGACGTTGTAAACCGCTGTGCCGCCAAGGTCTTTAAGATGATAAAGCTTGGATGGCTGCTTCCGGTCAACGTATTGTTCATTCATTACTTGAACGTATTCTTGATACTTAGGATTACTGTAATCGTTCTTGGCTTCGCATTCTTTCATAAAGGCAACTGCTTCTGGAGAAAGAGTCTTTTCCCGTAATTCATTAACCCGGTCGACATATTCATCAATTTCGTCAACCATTGAAGAAATAATTGCGCCCTTAAGATGTTGGCCATACTTAACAGCGTATTCTTGAACTAAAAGGCCACCCCAACTTTGACCAATAAGATAGAAATTGTCTAAGCCAAGCTTTTCTCGTACTTCATCTACTTCATCAAGGAAATATTCGTAAGTAAGGTACTTCTTCGCAATCTCAGGGTCAGAAAAATCTGGTTGATCAGAATATAGTGAACCTAATTGATCATACATTGTTACTTGAACGTTAAGACCTTGCTTCTTTAATTGTTCAGCAGCGTCTTCCCAGTATTCATGATTGCCACCAGGCCCCCCATGCAAAGCTAATAAATGAATATCACCTTCACCTTGGGTATTCGTCCACAGATGATAGCCGTTATCAAGGGTAATAATTTTAGTGCCTTGTTTCATTCTCGAATCTCTCCTTTTTATTGGTAATACTAACTATTCTACCGCAATTAGCTGAATTCTGCTAAAACTAGTTTTAACACGCTGTCTTTTTAAGCTAAAACGCTGAAGCCAGGAATGTCAAGATGACAGCCATTCAGCTCTATTTGATATTCAATCCGTTCGTTGCCACGAAGCGTGTATTCGTAATCAGTGCTATAAATAATGATCCCTAATTGATGGCCAGCTACAATTCGGTGGAAAATTGGTTGAAGATCAAACTTAACGGTGACAAATTGATTAGCGGCTAATTCGTCAATCTGTGCTGGATTGTTTCGATTTTGCAAATTAATATGTCCACTTGTGATTACCTTATAATTAGTTGTTTCTTTTGCTAATTTAAATTCGCGAAGGTCATCTGTCTTCCAGTGATAACCTAGCTCAAGACCATTACGATTAAACAGAACAGGCGACATTGTAAGGCGTTTGCTGCTGCCCAGGTCAACAAGCCGGGCACTAATCATTCCATAATTTTTCGAAGAAGCTACTTTTAATGTGACAGTCGGAGTTCCACGGAGAAGCGTATCATTATTAAATACAGCAGTTACGAAGCGCCGACTAAATTGACCGTTATCATTCACGAGTGCCTTTGCCCATGCTTGGGGTTGTTTACACCATTGAAGGTACTTCTCTTCTGGTTGTTGGTCATTAAAGCTTTGGATTCCTAGTCCGGGCAAATTCGTTAGGCGATGGTTGTTAAATTGGTACTGTTTTTGTTCGCCTGCAGTCCATTGATCATATGCGGTCCAAGTTTCGGGGGTGCTATTGTCTTGCACAAGAACACTTGGCAGGGTATCATCAGCATGATTTTTTTGACCCCAGAGCTTATTAGCAAGCCAGAGATTAACCATGTCAGAGAAATCTAATGAACGAAAGGCATTGATATAAATATGTTGTCCTTGGTGAAGGATGAGTTTGCTTGTAATCGGCAAACTTTGAGTGCCGTCATAAAGTGCTTTAACGTTACTAGGACGGACATTGGTATCATTAAGGCCATGCACCATCATCACGGCAGCTTTGATGTTTTCGAGATCATGCCGATAATTGCGGTGGTCCCAGAACTCGTTATAATTACCAGACGTCCGATCCATTGCTCCTTGCATTTTAGCAATATATTTATCATTTACTTTTTCAATTCGGCGGTAGTCTGCTGGACGTTTGGTTCGACTGAATGTTTCGTCAGCTAAAACATCTGCGTCCTCCCCTTGAAAGCCACCGGGTGCCCGGACAAGGCCGTTTTCCCGGTAATAGTCATACCAACTTGAAATGGCCGCTTCACTAATAATTGCTTCGAGGCCAGGTACACCAGTGGTTGCGACAGCGGTGGCTAGAGTGCCGAGATATGAGCGTCCTGTCATTGCGACTTTACCATTACACCAGGTCGCCTTGATTGTGGTACCGCTATGACGGTCAGTAAAGGCTTGCCGATCACCATGAAGCCACTCGATGACAGCCTTCATCGCATCAGTCTGTTCTGGAGAACCACACGTTTGCAGACCATCCGAATCTTTGGTACCAATTCCGGCTGAATAAACAACCGCATAACCACGGGCGGCGAGGTAATTATTTAGTGTGTAGGCTGGCGTGGTACTAAATGTCTCAGTAGCTTGCCGACTTTCGCCAGTAACTTTTTGGCGTGAAAAGTCAGTCGGAAATTTTTCTTCAGTCGGGGCCTGATAATCAGGATCCTTATGTTTCAAAGGAAGATTGACGTTATGCGTTGCTTTTTCGCCCCATTCATCGTTTGTTCCTTGATTATAAGGACTAGCAGTAAAGACAACGGGAACTTTTAGTCCATGGTCCGATTCGATTGGCCGCATAATTTCCGCTTTAACTAAATCTGCTTTACCATCAAAATCAGTATCCATATCGGTCTCAATGTAAACAACCTCACGAATGAATTTAGCAGGGTCAAAACTAGCAAGCGGCTTTCCATTGAAAAAGAGTGGTTTTTGTTCAGCTGGAAGCTGGTAACTCCAAGCCATAAAGCCCTCTGCCGTTAAATGATCAATAAGCGATTGACCATTTTTATTATGAGTATTTAAAAGAAGGTAAAAAGCATCGGTAACGTTTGCGGTTGTCCATTTTTGATGTGATTCGACTGGCAAGCCAATTTTCTTAACTGTAGCAAGGGGATCTGTAATATCAAAATCAACTGCGGCCTCAAAATCGAGTAGTTGGAGAGCGACGAGGTAAAATACTTCATCGGTTAATATTTGATTCTGGTCAAACCAATCATCAAGAGCAAGGTCAGGAGTAGCTAATAGGTCATGAAGCCACTGTTTAGTGATGATCGGCTGGGCACTTGCCATATGAATTCGTGCTAAGAAGATTTCAAACATTGCGTTCGGTGTTAAATTTTGTTCTTCGTTTTTCCGAAGCAAGTGAATCTGCATTAATTCTTGGCGCCGTGCCTGTGGTGTAGTCGAAGTAATACTAAATTGATTGATTTTCATCTGGAACACCTCGTATAAAATTTGATATATTAATTATCGCACTTTTATCCATAAATTTGCG